>NZ_JACHIA010000002.1:329862-645081 GCF_014202995.1 Longimicrobium terrae | reverse complement strand
TGGCGCATCAGCGGCGGCGGCCGCGTGTGGGGCGTCGCCGCGGCGACGCCCCACACGCGGGGTGAATCGGAGGAGCAACCAGGCCTGCGCAGACAAGATACGGCTCAGGCGCGCATCCACATAATCATACGAGGCTGGACATCTACTCTCCCCCAAGCCAACTCCGCGATCCTCACCCGACCCGCCCATGCAGTCCCCGCAAGCGAACTCTACCTCGTTCCACCAGCGGTCGGACCAGTCAGGCGTGGATCACAGGGTCATCGCGGCGAACAGGACGGCCAACTGCGCGAACAGGCTCACGACCATCGTGAGCACGAAGTCCGCGAGCAGAAATCCTCCCAGCCGCAGCGCCGTCCGCGTCCGCGTGCGCGCGGGGTACAGCCCAAAGATCCCCATCCCGTACAGCGCGCATCCCGCGATCTGCGCGACCGCGGTGTACGGCCCCGCGCCCAGCAGCATCAGCGGGCTCATGAGGATGCACACGATCCAGATGGAGTTGGTGATGCTCGCCGCGAACAGCAGGTGGTTGGCGTACGGCTGCGACGGGTTCATGCGGCGGAGCATCCACGCCAGCGGCGCCAGCAGCAGCGCGCTGATGACGGGCATGAGGGTGTTCATCCACTGATGAAAGCGGTCGTTCACCACCTGGGCGGTGACGACCTGCGCGGCCATGAACCGCTCGATCATCGCGGACGTCTCCGCCGGCTGCGACCGGATCAGCTGCTCCCAGTCGAAGTCGAACGGCTTGGCGATGCTCAGCAGCAGCAGGTACGCGCCCGCCAGCACGAAAAAGAGCTTCATGGGGCGCGCGTAGCCGGCCGGGTTGCCCGCCCAGTAGCTCCGCACGACGGCCACGGGGCGCAGCACCAGGTCGCGGATGGTGCGCAGTACGCCCGCGTCCACGCCCACGAGTTCGGCCACGCTTTCGCGCAGCATCTGCCGGGCGCTTTCCGTCTGCTCGGCGACGGGCGCGCCGCATTCGCCGCAGAAGCGGGTGGTGTTCAGCGCGCCGCATTCAAGGCAGGCGCGCGCGGTGGCGATGGCGGAGTAGGATTGCATGGACGGGGTCCTGCGGAGGGCTTGTGCGTGGAAACGCAAGATAAACCCGCCGCGCGCCCCGCGGTAGGCCAATCCGTTCCGCCGTCACGCCTTGCCATCCGCCATCGGGCGGGGTTCCCCGCTGAAGATCCTCTCCGCACCCCGATGATCCAGACCGCTGCGGGGTGCGGCCGATCGATCTCCCCGCGACCCGCGCGAACCCCCGCGACCTCCGCGTGAGGTCAGTTTACAGCGCCGGCAGACGCGTCTCCCTGCTGCATCCGCCGCCGCATCGTGCTATCCTGTCGTGCTCGCCGGCGCACTCCGCGCCTGATCCTCCGCATCTCTCGACTGCACCATGCGCCTGTCCAGAATCCGCCCGCTTCTCCTCCTGATCGCGCTGCTGTCGGCTTCCGTGCTGCACGCGCAGTCCGGTGCGGTGCTGCTGCGCCCCGACCGCGTCTTTGACGGCACCGACCTGCACGAGGGATGGGCGGTGCTGGTGCGCGACAGCCTGATCGTCGCCGCCGGCCCCGCGTCGTCCATCGCGGCGGCGGGCGTGCGCGTGGTGGAACTGCCCGGCACCACGCTGATGCCGGGAATGATCGAGGGGCACTCGCACCTTCTCCTTCATCCCTACAACGAGACGCCGTGGGATGACCAGGTGCTGCGCGAGCCTCAGGCCCTGCGCGTGGCGCGCGGCGTAAACCACGCCCGCGCAACGCTCATGGCCGGCTTCACCACCACGCGCGACCTGGGCTCGGAAGGCGCGGGATACGCGGACGTGGGGTTGAAGCAGGCGATCGCGCAGGGGATCATCCCCGGCCCGCGCATGCTGGTGGCGGGCCCGGCCATCGTGGCCACGGGGAGCTACGGACCGCGCGTGCTGGCGCCGGAGTTCCCTTCCCCGCGCGGCGCGCAGGAGGCGGATGGCGCCGACCTGATCCGCGTGGTGCGCGAGCAGATCGGCGGCGGAGCGGACTGGATCAAGCTGTACGCGGACTACCGCTGGGGCGCCAACAACACTTCCGCGCCCACGTTCACGCTCGACGAAATGCGCACCGCGGTGGAGGTGGCCGGCAGCTCGGGCCGCCCCGTGGCCGCGCACGCCGGCACGGTGGAGGGAATGCGGCGCGCCATCCTGGCCGGGGTGACGACGATTGAGCACGGCGATGCGGGGACGCCGGAGATCTTTCGGCTGATGCGCGAACGCGGCGTGGCGCTCTGCCCCACCCTGGCCGCGGGCGACGCCGTGAGCCAGTACCGCGGATGGCGCCGCGGCGAGCCGGAGCCGGATCGCATCCGCAACAAGCGCGTGAGCTTTCGCGCGGCGCTGGACGCGGGCGTCACCATCGTGTTTGGCGGCGACGTGGGCGTGTACGCGCACGGCGACAACGCGCGGGAGCTGGAGCTGATGGTGGACTACGGGATGCGGCCGCTGGATGCGCTGCGCTCGGCCACGTCCGTCAACGCGCGCGTCTTCGGGCTGCGCGACCGCGGCGCCGTGCGCGCGGGGCTGCTGGCGGACCTGGTCGCGGTCACGGGAGATCCGGTTCGCGACATCGCCGCGACGCGCGCGGTCCGCATGGTGATGCTGCACGGCGCCATCGTCCGACAGGACTGATCATCATCCAGCAAGGTGGATGAGGAACGCCCCGCCGCATGGTCGCGGCGGGGCGTTCGTGTTCATCAAGGTCCGGAAAGAGCAGGAGCCCGGCGCCGGGTGGGCGCGGGGCTCCTTTGCGTTCAGCCGGCCATCCGCGTGCGGATCAGGAGCGCGCGCGCAGGGTCATGCGGGGGGCGGTGCGGCTGGAGACGAGGCGCGTGTCGGAGCGCTCCGCGTTCACCGTGATGGCTTCCATGAGGCAGGGCTGGGCTTCGCTTCCGCACTCCGCCTTGCTGAGTTGCGTGTCCACCGCGCGAACGTTTACCGCCACCGGCGCAAGCTGGCACGGGTTCTCGCGCGATCCGCAGACGGCCATGCCCTCAGTGACGGCGTCGTCGGCCAGGGCGGGACGGCCCACGGCGCTCTCGAGCACGGTGTAGGCGGTCATGGTCAGGATCAGAGAAGCGAAAGCGTAGCGCACGGAGTGCGTCAGGGTCTTGGCGGTCATGGTTCCATCCGGTCTGGAGTGTGGTGCTCAACGTTTCCTACGCAGGGTATGACGTAGCTCGAGGCGAAAAAGTTTACACGGGCTGATTAGCCGCAGATTAACCCCGGACCGTGCTCCACGCCGCATGTTTACTGCGTTTTCCCTAACCGATTGCGGTGGATGAGGATGCATGGATCTGGACACGGCCACGCCCGCTCTGGGCGCCCCTGAAACCGGCCGGCGATGATCATCGACAAAACGCTTTTCCACGACGCGCGGCCGATGTACAATCCAGAAGCGGCCGGATTCTCGTCGTCCGAGACGCGCGTCGCTTCGCCTGCATCGGCGGCATGCCGTTCAGACACTCCACCCCGATCCGCCATGACCGCACTCCGCTTTCGCGGTGCCCGCGTCCGGCTGCTGCCGGCGATTGTCATCGCGCTCGCCTGGCTGCACGGCCCGGCCGCGGCGCAGGAACCCGCCGGACTGATCGTGCTGGTGCAGGATGAGGAGTCGGCCATCGCCATCCCGTTCGCGCACGTGCAGATCGACAGCGCGGGATGGATGAACGCCGGGATCGAGGGCGCGCTCGCGCAGGCCGCGGCGCCGGGGCAGCACCGCGTGGACGTGCGGGCGCGCGGCTACGCGGAGCGGTCGTTTCTGGTGACGGTGCGGGAGGAAGGGATGGGGCTGGTACGGGTGCCGCTGGCGCGGGGGGCGCACATGCTGGATCCGGTGCAGGTGTCGGTGGCGCGCACGGCGGAACTGCGGGACTTCTACCAGCGCGCGCGTAACAGCGCCACCGGGCGGTTCCTTACCCGCCGCGAGATCGACCGCATGCCCAGCCGGCAGTTTACGGATGTGCTGCGCAGCGTGGCGGGAGTGGAGGTGATGGAGGGCCCGCCGCGCCGCGTACTGCTGGGCGGAACGGCGCCGCAGATGATCGATGGGCGCGAGTCCAGCAAGGGGTGCGAGCCGGGATTCGTGGTGGATGGAGTGCCGCGCAGCGTGGGCGACGCGGACAACGAGTTCCGCCTGGAGCAGATCGAGGGGATCGAGGTGTACGCGCGCAGTGCCTTCGTCCCCGCGCTCTACCGCACCCCGCGAAGCTGCGGCGTGATCGTGGTCTGGACGCGTTAGGGGCTCGCCGGGTTCAGGCTCTGGTGCGTTCAGCGTGCGCCGGCGCGGCCGCGGGGTCCGCGAGCGAATGAATTCGCCGCTGGTGAAGCACGAAGTCCGCCTGCGCGGACTGCGTGGGCAAGTTTGGTGTGAATCGCGACGTTGGCTCGGGGGAAAGTAGATCCTTCGTCGGCGCCAGAGGTCGGTGTGGCGGAGAGCGCCGCCGGCGCCTCCTCAGGATGACATGATGTGGTGCCGTATAGGGTTATCTGCCCCACGCCATGTCATCCCACGCCATGTCATCCCACACCATGCCATCCCACACCATGCCATCGCACACCTGTCCATCGCACACCGTGTCCATCCCACACCATGTCATCCTGAAGGAGCGTTGACCGGTCTTTCCGGACCGCCAATGCACGGCGCGACTGAAGGATCTACTATCCGCCAAGCCAACTCTCACCCTGAAACGCCAGTCCGCTCTCGCAGTCCGCGAAGGCGGACTTCGTGCTCTTCCAGCGGCGAATTCATTCGCTCCTGGGATCGGCGGGCGCGCCACATCCCGCCCACCTCGACACATCCCGCCCACCGCGGCGCAATCCCGCCCGAGCGCGCGACATCTCGCTCTACCCGACCCGCGCCATATCTCATCGCCTGTGGTTCATCTCGCCGCACGCGACGATCCTGCCGCCGCGGCCCATCCCCGCCCTGCGCGCACGAACCTCCGCATTGGTGGTCCGTTCCCGCCTGTTCTGCGCCGATTAGTCGAAAGCCGTCATCGACCGTGCTACATTACCGCCGCGCGATCCACTCCGGATGCGCGGCGTTCCGTTTTCCCGATCGCGATGCCGACCGACCTCCCCATCGAATCCGTCATCCCCGAACTCCGCGAGGCGCTGCGGGTTGCGGGCGCGGCGGTGCTTCAGGCGCCCCCCGGCGCGGGCAAGACGACGCGCGTTCCGCTGGCCCTGCTGGCGGAGCCGTGGCTGGCCGGCCAGCGCATCGTCATGCTGGAGCCGCGGCGGCTGGCGGCGCGCGCCGCGGCCCGGCAGATGGCGCGCACGCTGGGCGAGGAAGTGGGCGGCACCGTCGGCTTCCGCGTAAAGATGGAAACGCGCGTGGGGCCGTCCACCCGCATCGAGGTCGTTACGGAAGGCGTGCTTACGCGCATGCTGCAGAGCGATCCCGCGCTGGAGGGCGTGGGGCTGGTCATCTTTGACGAGTTCCACGAGCGCAGCCTGCACGCCGACCTGGGCCTCGCACTCACGCTGCAGTCCCGCGCCGTCCTGCGCGACGATCTGCGGCTGCTCGTCATGTCGGCCACGCTGGACGGCGCGCCCGTCGCGCGGCTGCTGGGCGACGCGCCCGTCATCACCAGCGAGGGGCGGATGTTTCCGGTGGAGGTGCGCTACCTGGGCGGACGCGGCGACGAGCGCATCGAGGCCGTCGTCGCGCGCGCCGTGCGCCGCGCGGTGGAAACGGTAGACGGCGACGTGCTCGTCTTTCTGCCCGGCGCGGCGGAAATCCATCGCACGCAGTCGTTTCTGTCGGATGGCGGATTGCCGGAGGGCGTCCGCATCCTCCCGCTGTACGGCAATCTGCCGCAGCCCGCGCAGGACGAGGCCATCGCGCCGGGCCGGCCGGGGCGCCGCAAGGTGGTGCTCTCCACCGCCATCGCCGAAACGAGCCTCACCATCGAGGGCGTGCGCGTGGTGATCGACAGCGGCCTGATGCGCGTCCCCCGTTTTGCGCCACGCACGGGAATGACGCGGCTGGACACCGTCACCGTATCCCGCGCCTCGTCGGAGCAGCGCTGCGGCCGCGCGGGACGGCTGGGCCCTGGCGTCTGCTTTCGCCTGTGGGACGAGCACGCGCAGCAGGCACTCGTCCCGCACGGCACGCCGGAGATCCTGGACGCGGACCTCGCCCCGCTCGCGCTGGAGCTGGCCGCGTGGGGCGTGGCGGACCCCGCGGAGCTGGCGTGGCTGGACGCACCGCCCGCCGCCGCGTTTTCGCAGGCCCGCGAACTCCTGGCGGAACTCGGCGCCATAGACGCCGCAGGGACGATCACGCCGCATGGACGGCAGATGGCGGGGCTGCCGCTCCATCCGCGTCTGGCGCACATGCTCCTGCGCGCGGACCAGCTCGGGTTGGGCGCGCTGGCCTGCGACCTGGCCGCGCTGCTGGGCGAACGGGACGTTTTCCGCCGCGGCGAGCACCCGGCGGACGTGGACGTGCGGCTCCGCCTGGAAGCGCTGCGCGACCTGGAAGCGGGCCGCCGCGCGCGTACCCACGGCAGCGCGGTGGACGAAGGCGGCCTGCGCCGCGTGATGGCGGAGTCGCGCGAACTGCGCCGCCGTTTGCGGACACGCGCGGGCGAGAACGAAGCGTCCGCGGCCGGGCTGCTGCTGGCGATGGCGTACCCGGACCGTATCGGGCAGCGGCGCGGAAAGGCGGGGCGCTTTCTGCTGCGCAACGGCCGCGGCGCCGCCATGGCCGAGCGTGATCCGCTGGCCGGCGCGCCGTGGATCGTGGCGCCGGAGCTGGACGGAACGGGCCGCGAAAGCCGCGTCTATCTGGCCGCATCCGTCGATCAGGCCGAGATCGAGCGCGAGTTCGCCGCGCAGATCACGACGGAGGAGGAGGTCGCGTGGGATGAGGACGCGCGCGCCGTCCGCCCGCGCCGGCGCACGCGTCTGGGCGCGCTGACACTGCGCGAAGTGCAGATCACGGACGCCGATGCGGATGCGGTTGCCGGCGCTCTGCTGCGCGGCATCGCGTCCGCCGGGATCGGCGTGCTGCCGTGGAGCCGGGGCGCGCGCCAGCTTCAGGAGCGCATGCGGTTTCTGCACCGGCACGACGCCACGTGGCCGGACGTGTCCGACGAGGCGCTCGCGGCGGGGCTGCACGAGTGGCTGGCGCCGTACGTGTACGGGATGACGCGGCTGGACGACCTGCACCGGCTGGACCTGCCGGAACTGCTGCTGGGGATGATGGGCTGGGAGCGCCGCGCCGCGCTGGACGACCTTGCGCCGTCGCACGTGGACGTGCCGAGCGGATCACGCATCCCCATCGACTACAGCGACGTGGAGGCGCCGGTGCTGGCGGCGCGGCTGCAGGAGCTGTTCGGGATGATGGAAACGCCGCGGATCGCGGGCGGACGCGTGCCGCTGACGATGCATCTGCTGTCGCCGGCGCACCGGCCGGTGCAGGTGACGCGCGATCTGGGGAGCTTCTGGAAGACGGGGTACTTCGAGGTGCGCAAGGATCTCAAGGGGCGGTATCCCAAGCATTACTGGCCCGATGATCCGCTTCAGGCGCAGGCCACCAGCCGCGTGCGCCCGCGGCCGGGGTGAGTTTCGGTGGAAGGCGGAGTCCAGGGCGGCCCCCACCCGGGCCGGCACCACCGGCCCACCCTCCCCCAAAAAGACTGGGGGAGGGTTGGGGCGGGCGGATGGTTCGGTGCGGGAGGCGGAGTTTTTGCGCGGTCCACGGTAATCCTGAGCGGATGAATCCGCCGCTCGAACGTCGCAAAGCCCCGACACCGGCCGCTGGCGCGTCCGGTTCGGGGCTTCAACCGCACGTGGTGGCAATCCCGGCGCGCACGGGACGGTTGGACGGAGGGATGGTAGATCCTTCGTCGGCGCCAAGTAGCCACGTGTCAATGACTTCGGCCGGCGCCTCCTCAGGATGACGCCTTTTGGGCGCGGTGGCGGAGTTGTGCGTTGCGCGGTTGAAGCCCCGGGCGTGGACGCGCCAGCGACCACGAGCCGGGGGTTCCCGCTGTTTGAGCGGCGGATTCATTTGCTCAACGAAGACGCGGCCTGCTCCCGCCAACTGCACCTGCGATAAGGACGACGCGGTTTGCTCCCAACGGCCACTGCACTCGCGCCGATCTGGAGTGTGCTCCCTCTCCCACATCTGTTCGTGGGAGAGGGTCGTCGTGCGCAGCACGCGGGGTGAGGGCTCCACTCCGCCGCCGCGCGATCCTTTGCAGACGCCGCCGGTCTCCTCAGCCACGCCCGCATGGCTTAGCTTCGCAGGTGATTGTGGATGAACTGGATGGCCATCGACCCCTCCCCCACCGCCGCGCCCACGCGCTTTACCGACCCGCTCCGCACGTCACCCGCCACGAACACGCCGGGCATGCTGGTCTCCAGCAGCTCGCGCGGGCGTTCCAGCGGCCACTCCACGCGACCCTCCAGATCCGGCCCGGCCAGCACGAACCCGTGCTCGTCGCGCTCCAGCACGCCATCCAGCCACTCCGTCCGCGGCGCCGCGCCGATGTACACGAAGAGCGTGCTGGTTTCCACCACCTCCTGTTCGCCACTGTCCACGTCCTCCACCGTGACGCGCTCCAGCAGTTCATCTCCCGACACGTCCGTCACCTTGCTGTGCGGGCGCAGGTGGATGTTGGCCGTACGCTCGATGCGGCCCAGCAGGTACTCCGACATCTTGTCGGAAAACTCCGCCTCGGGCGCCACCATCGTCACCGACTTGGCGTAGCGGGCCAGGTACAGCGCCGCCTGCCCCGCCGAGTTGCCCGCGCCCAGCATCAGCACGTCGCGCTCGCGGCAGGTCGGGATCGCGGCGGCCGCCCCGCCGTAGTACACGCCGCGGCCGATCAGCCGGTCGCAGCCGGGAGCCTCCAGCATCCGCCACGACACGCCCAGCGCGAGCAGAACGGCGTGCGCGGCGAGCGTCGATCCGTCATCCAGCGTGACCACGCGGTTGGGCTCGTCATCCGCCAGCCCCACCACGTCGCGCGCCACCACGATCTCCGCGCCGAACCGCGTGGCCTGCCGCACGCTGCGCTCCGCAAGCTCGCTGCCGCGCAGGCCGTCGGGAAAGCCGAGGTAGTTTTCAATCGCCTCGCTCATTCCCGCCTGCCCGCCGGGCGCCTCGCGGTCAATGAGCACCACGCGCAGCCCTTCGCTGGCACCGTAGACCGCGGCGGCCAGCCCCGCCGGCCCGCCGCCCACGATGATCAGGTCGTAGAACGGCGCCCCGGGCTCCGTCTGCAGCCCGACCTTTTCCGCCAGCTCCTCGTCGCTCGGGTCCACCAGATCGGTGCCGTCGCTGAAGCGCAGCAGCGGCAGCGAGCGCGTCCCCAGGCCGAGTTCGGCGACTTCGGCGCGTGCGGCTTCGTTGTGCTCGTAGTCGATCCATAGATACGGAATGCGACTGCGCGCCAGAAAGTCGCGCACCTCGTGGCCGCGCGGCGACCAGGTGTATCCGATGACGCGGACGCGCCCCGCCGGCGTTCGTTCGTTGTTCATCCCACGCTCAGGCTCGTGACCCCGTCCCGCGCGCCCGGACCGGCGCGTACTCGGCCCGTCATCGTCACGCCCTGTGCCACGCCTGCGCCAGCCGCGACGGTGGCCGCGGCGCCCGGTTGGATGGGCGGATCAGGATCGGCGGACGGGACGGCCGGTTCCGCTCCGCGGATGACGGCGTGCGGCGGCCGGCCGGCTGCGGAACGCGGATCGGGAGGCGTTCGGCGCGGGACGCCGGCCGAGATTGCCGCGCGGGTGGCGTGATCCTCGGGGCATCCGTAATCTACCCCTCGCGTGATGTACGGCTGATGACGGGAGGAGAACCGTCCCGTTGCCGTTTTCCGCCTCGGACAGCACTCCGCGACGTGCACGCCGCACGTTCCCGACGTCCCCACCGGAGCATTTTCGTGTCTCAGTCCACGCCGCGTTCGCAGCCGGTTCCGGAGGGCCGTACCGGGATCGCCATGTCCATCAACCCGGACGCGGGCACGCATCCCGTGAGCGCCGATCCGCGCGAGCTGGCCGCCGTGCGCCGCGCGACGGAGCGGTCGCTGGAGCGCTTTCCCTACTTCACCGCGCGCTACGGCGAGCGGGCGCTGCGGTTCGGGGACAGCGACGGGGCGTGGATGGCGCTGGTGGCGCACATGGACCCGTCGTACGTGGTGAGCCAGTCCCTGTGGCTGGCGTCGGTGCTGGCTTCGCGCGGCATGCCGACGCTGCTGCTGGAAGAGCACCTTCGCTTTCTGCGCCAGGAGCTGCAGGCCGCGCTTCCCGAGCACGCCGGGCGCTACGCCCAGCTGGACGCGGCGGCCGACGCGCTGCGCGACCGTCGCGAAACGGGAGGCGATCCGGGGCGGATGACGGTGCTGGCGGCGGAGTTCGGCGAGCGGCCCGGCGCGGACCGGGGCCCGTCCGGGTTCGGCGAGATCCTGGTGGCCGCCGTCGCGGACGAGCGTTCCGGGCTGCCCGGGACGCTGGCGGAGGTGCAGACCTGGGCCCGCGAGAGGCACGACTTCGGCGGGGAGTGGGTGGCCGCGGTGGACGACACGCTTGCCGCCGCCGCGCGGGTGCCCGCCTCCGGCTGAACCCATCGCGCCGCGCGCCGGAGCGAGCACGGGCCTCGCGCGCCGATCCGGGCGTGCGGGGCTCGTTTGCCTTCGGCGGTGGTGTGGATTGCGCGCCGCGGTATCCGCCACGGATGGGACGATCGTGTCCCGGGAAACACCACCGGCGGCGGGGATTGCCTGGGCGTGGACCGCGCACGGTTGATGCTGGTGTGCGCCGGGCTGGCGGGCCGGACGAAAGTCGCCTGCCTGCATCAACTTGCGGATGACGGGAGTGCGATGGGGATCCGCTTTCTGATCGACCTGCCCTGCCGGTGTGTGGTGACGCGGATGTGGGGTTCTGTGTCAGGGGCCGACATTCACGAGTACCTGCGCGCCATGCGGGCCCACCCGGATTTCAACCCCGACTACCCCCGCATCGTCGACATGCGGCGCATTACGCAGATGCCTACGACGTCGGAGATGCGGATGCTGGCGCAGACCGTGTCCGCCATGGCGGGCGGCACCGGCCGGCGCGCGCTGATCGCGGACCGCGATTATCCGTTCGGCCTGCTGCGGATGTTCGAGATCATCGCCGGCATTCACTCCACCGAGACCGACTACCGCGCGTTTCGCGATCCTGCCTCGGCCGCCGAGTGGCTGGAACTGGACGCGTCCGTCGTCGCCCCGCTCGAGGAGCCGGACGAGGACGATCCTCCCGCCTGACCCCCCATCGAATTTCCGTCCTCCTCCCCGAAGTTCTCCTCCCCTCTTGCCGCCATCCGCCGAACAAGCCATCATCTGCATGCGAATTCGGGAGCAGCGGTCCGACTAGAGACAGGTCATCGCGCGTGACGGGCTGCTGAGCCGCCTGAACTTGCGCCCCATCACGTTCCGGCCTCTCTCGTTTTGCGACAGCGGTCGAACGTCTCTCGGACGATGGAGGACGTGGCCGCGCCCGCTCACCGGGCTCCGAAGCTGATACGCGTGTTTCGCGGATCAGCAGCACCATGCAGACACTTTTCACCGCTCACGCCCGTCTTTATCCACCCGTTTTCCGCGTTGATACGATGGCTCCGCTCCTTGCTCTCATCCTGTTCATCTCCATGCTGGCGCTTGTCCTTTCGATGGCTCGACATGCCGCGGCACGCGCCGGGTCCGCGCGCCCGCGCACCGGGATGCGCGCGGCACTGATCCGCGCGGGCTCCCTCGCGATCACCGTGGGCGCGCTCACCGCGTGCGGCGAAACGTCCGAACCCGCATCCACGGCGCTCGCCACGGTTCTGGATTTCCCCGTGCCGGCGGCCCATGCGGCAACGCGTTCCGGGTTTCTCCCGGCAGCCGAATCCCCTTCCCTGACCACGCTTTACGCCCATTCCGCAATCCGCATCCGCTCGCGGCCGTCTCGTAGCGCCAGCATCGTCCGCACGCTTCGCGCAGGCGATTCCGTCACCGTGGCGGACCCGGAGGATGGCTGGTCGGCGGTGCTGGAGCGTGGGGATACGACCGGCTACGTGTCGCGGGCCACGAACAGCCTTCGCGCCTCGCGTCGGGGTACGATCCAGCCGCTGATGGGCTCCGGAAACGCCTATCAACCGTCAGGGCATGGCAGCTCCGGCTCGCGAGTCTACCACAGGGGCCCGAAAGGCGGCTGCTACTACTACACGGGTTCGGGTAATAAACAGTACGTGGCTCGCTCCGTGTGCGACTGAGCCTCGGCGCGCCGATGGCGATCATCAACCATCATCCCGTGACGTTGATGGGCACGCTCCGCACGGAAGTCTGAGCGTGCAAGCCGAACCGCAGTTCTGGACGATCGTCTCCACGCTGTCGGGTTCCGTGAGCGCGGTGTTCGCGGCGGTGGCGCTGTGGCAGAGCAGCAGCCGCACGCAACTGTCCGAGACGTTTCAGCATCTGCGGGACGTGAACACCGCGCTTGCCGGGCTGGGCGCGGCCGATGCCCCGGTGCTTCAGGCGGCCGCGCTGGCGTACACGCGCCACGAAACTGACGCGGTGCCCGAGCGGTGGACCGAGTACCAGGCCCTGCTCGACACGCTGGAGCTGCTGGCCTTTGCGGTCGAGCAGCGCGCCGTGAACCGGCGGGTCGCGAGCAGCTACCTGCGCTCTATTCTGGGCGGACACCTGGTGCCCGCCCAGTTTCTGCGCGACTACCAGCGGGCCGCGCGCAATCCTCACTGCTACGAGGCGCTTCTGCGGTTCGTGAACAGCAAGGGTCCCCCACTTCCCCCGATGACGGGCTATCCGGACTGATGACTTCCG
The DNA here is from genome assembly GCF_014202995.1 of Longimicrobium terrae. Lineage (NCBI taxonomy): Bacteria > Pseudomonadati > Gemmatimonadota > Longimicrobiia > Longimicrobiales > Longimicrobiaceae > Longimicrobium > Longimicrobium terrae. The sequence goes on along the minus strand of NZ_JACHIA010000002.1, from coordinate 632,232 downwards.
TGATCGAGTTGAAAAAGAACCCCGGGCCGGAGCCCACTCCTCGCCCCGCTCCCACGCCCCGCCCCGACCGCACGCCGGGGGATGACCGGTCGAACGAAAACAATCCGAATCGTTCGCCGAACGATTCGCCGGCACGCCACGATCGTGGGGCTCCGTCACGCGGCCCCGGCGGAACGCGCCCTCCCGAGCGACGCTGACCGAGGGCCCCTGCGTGCATCGGGACGGTCGATCCCCGCCGGAGATCATGCGTGCGCGTTGGTGGATGACCGGCATCACTCGCCGTATAACGACGCTGTCCCCGCAAGCCGATGCGCTTGCGGGGACAGCTTTTTTCGTGGATGGATCTCGGGATTATGCCGTCTATGAACCAATTTTGGCGGCACGCGGGGAGGCCCCTCCCCGGCCCTCCCCGTGCAAACTGCCGCACGGAGAGGGGGGAACTGCGGGATTGGTGTGTTCCGGATGGTGCCGCGCGGCCGGAGACGCCTCCTCTCCCCGGCCCTCTCCCCCGCTCCGCGGGAGAAAGGGAGACCTCAGCGTGGCCGCGGGATTCGGCTCGAGGCACGTCGCTCCGTTGTGGTTGAAGCCCCGAACCGGACGCGTCAGCGGCCGGTGTCGGGGGGGTGCGCTGTTGGAGCGGCGGATTCATCCGCTCAACGCAACCCGGCGGCGGGGAACGGTTCCGACATCACCAGATTGGCTCGCCGGCGGGCTGTGAGGCCCCTCCCCCGGCCCCTCCCCGTGCAAACTGCCGCACGGAGAGGGGGGAACGGCGGTCTGGTGCGGGCAGAAAGGATTTACCGGTCCGTGACCCTTCCTTGAAGGTCGTGTCGCGGCGCGGTGGGATGCTGCTGTGCCCCGCGTGTCCGCCCGGCCGCGCGGGGCAGGCCTGCGTGCAGGCACCCGCGCTCTGGCGCGCCACCCCTTTCCACCAGACTCCGTGTCCCGTTCTCGCACCCTCGCGGCCGTGCGCGCACTCGCGCTCGCGCTCCTGACCGCCACCGCGGCCGCCTGCGGCGACGACTCGCCCAGCGAGCCGCCGGCGCTCACCACCCTCCGCATCACCCTTCCCGACAGCGCGCTTGCGATGGGCCAGACCACCACGGCCACCGTGGCCGGGCTGGACCAGGACAGCGCCCCCATCGCCACCGGCGCCGTCACCTGGGCCAGCAGCGCCGAGACCGTGGCCTCCGTCACCCCCGCGGGCGTGGTGACCGCGGTCGCGGCGGGATCGGCGGAGATCATCGCCACGGCCGGCGCAACCACGGCGCGCCGGACGGTGAAGGTGGCCGCCCCGGCGCCCATCCGCATCAACGAGGTGGAAAGCAACGGCGGATCGCCCGGCGACTGGGCGGAGCTCATCAACCCCACTGGCGCCGCCGTCGACGTGTCCGGCTGGATCTTTCGCGACAACGATCCCACGCACACCTACCGGCTGCCGGCGGGCACCAGCATCCCCGCGGGCGGCTACCTGGTGCTGGAAGAGGCGGCGTTCGGCTTCGGCCTGGGCGGCGCGGAGGATGCCCGCCTCTTCAACCCGTTCGAGGTCCCGGTGGATTCTTATACCTGGACCGCGCACGCCCCCGTCACCTACGCGCGCTGCCCCAACGGCTCCGGTCCGTTTGCCGCCAGCGCCACGTCCACCAAGGGCACGGCCAACGACTGCCGCCCGCTGGTGAAGATCAACGAAGTGGAATCCAGCGGGGGCACGCCGGGCGACTGGATCGAGCTGTACAACGCGGGCGCCACGGTGGTGAGCCTGGGCGGCTTCGTGCTGCGCGACAACGACGACACGCACACCTACACCCTCGCCGCCGGAACCACGCTCGCGCCCGGCGCGTTCCTGGTGGTGGAAGAGGCCGCGCTCGGCTTCGGGCTGGGCGCGGGCGACGCGGCGCGCCTGTTTGACGCGGCCGGCGCGCTGATCGACGGGTTCGAGTGGACGGCGCACGCCGCGGTCACCTACGGACGCTGCCCGGACGGCGCGGGCATCGCGGTCGCCACGACGGCGGCCACCAAGGGCACGGCCAACAACTGCACGCCGGCGGGCCCCGTCACCTCGCCGTGGCCGGGGAGCAACGAGGTGGAAACCGTGGACGGCACCGCGGTCTTTGGCGGCAACCTGAGCGGCCTCACGTACGAGGGCGCGGCCGGCGGGCGCCCCGCGTACCTGTGGGCGGTGCGCAACGGGCCCGGCACGCTGTACCGCATGGTCGCCAGTGGCGGCAACTGGATTCCTGACCCGGCGGACGGCTGGGGCTCGGGCAAGGCGCTGCGCTACCCCGACGGGCTGGGCAACCCGGACGCGGAGGGCGTCACCTTCGCGGGCGGCGGCTCGGCGGGCGGGATCTACGTGGCCACCGAGCGCAACAATGACGCGAGCACCATCAGCCGCAACGTGGTGCTGCGCTTTGATCCGGCGCAGGCGGGAACCACGCTTCGCGCCACGCACGCGTGGGACCTCACGGCGGACCTGCCCGTGGTGGGCGCCAACCTGGGCATCGAGGCGGTCAGCTGGATTCCGGACGCGGACCTGGTGGCCCGCGGCTTCTTTGATGAGGCCAAGGGGCGGGCCTACGCCCCCGCGGACTACGCGGACCACGGAACCGGGATCTTCTTCGTGGGCGTGGAGGCCAACGGAATCATCTACGCCTACGCGCTCAACCACGCCACGGGCGCGGCCACGCGCATCGCCACGATCGCAACCGGCTTTCCTGGCGTGATGGGGCTGGAGTACGATGCCACCAACGGCGCGCTGTGGGCCACCTGCGACGACGGGTGCGGCAACACGGCGGGGATTCTGGAGATCGACACCGCGTCGGGCTCGGCGGGACGCGGGCGCTTTCTGGCCCCGCGCCGCTTTGCCCGCCCCACGGGGCTGCCCAACCTGAACAACGAGGGATTCGCCTTTGCGCCCGTGCTGGAGTGCTCCGGCGGGCTGCGGCCGGTGTTCTGGGCGGATGACGGCGAAACCGGCGGCCACTCCATCCGCCGCGGCTATCTTCCCTGCGGCCGCGTGGCCGTCTCCACCATCCGCGCACGCTGATCGGTTGATGCACGCCGGCGGATGCTGATCGACGGAACGCTGATCTTCGAGAGATAATCGAAAGGCGGCCTTGACCATTCTGGTCAGGCCGCCTTTTTAGCATTCCTCCGTGATGTGAGCAGCCGAAGGCGCCCACAACGGCGGCAAACTCGCCCCCCCGATGTAGAGCCTGCCCCCACGCAAATGCCGTGGGTCCCGGCGTGAGTTCTCCCCTCTCCGTGCGGCAGTTTGCACGGGGAGGGGCCGGGGGAGGGGCCTCACAGCCCGCCGCCGGTCAGGACTTCGCCGCTTCCGAACCTATCCATCGACCGATCCACCCATCGACCGATGCTAACCGCGGGCCCTGCCCCGCCCCGTCCATCCGCCCGTGTGGAATCCGGCATCATCCCGGTACGGGGGCGTTACGCGACGGGAGTCGAAACGGCCCGCGGGCAGGGTAACGTGACCGTTCGGCCGCGTTCCGCCCGCGCGGGACGGCGGCCGGGTCACCCCCATGTTCACGAAGCTCCCCCGAGACGCACCATGCACACTGCGCGAGCACCCTGGATCCGCAGGGCCGCGATCACCGTGTTCTGCCTTCTGGCCGGCGCGCTCCCCCTTCACGCGCAGCAGGCCGGGCGCGTGGAAGGCCGCGTGACCGAGGCAGAAACCCGCCAGCCCCTGCAATCCGCGCGGGTGACGCTGCAGGGAACGTCGCTCAGCGCGGTCACCGCCGCCGACGGCCGCTACGTGCTGTACGCCGTGCCGCGGGGCGAATACGTCGTCGTGCTGTCCTACCTGGGCCGGCAGGAGCGCAGCCAGTCGGTCAGCGTGGCCGCGGGCGCCACCGCGACGGCGGACTTCGAGCTTCCCGTGCGCGCCATCGCGCTGGAAACAATCACCATCCAGGGCAGCCGGGCGCGCACGCAGGCCCGCGCGCTCAACCAGCAGAGCAACGCGCCCAACATCGTCAACGTCGTCGCGGCGGACCAGATGGGCCGCTTTCCCGACGCCAGCGCGCCCGAGGCGGTGCAGCGCATCCCCGGCGTGTCCATCGCCCGCGACCAGGGCGAGGGGCGCTACATCCAGATCCGCGGCGCCTCGCCCGCCGCCACGCAGGTGACGCTGAACGGCATCCAGGTCCCCTCGCCCGAGGGGGAGGCGCGGCAGATTGCGCTGGACGCCGTGCCGGTGGACCTGCTGGACGCCATCGAGGTTTCCAAGGCCATTCTCCCCAACATGGACGCCGACGCCATCGGCGGCGCCGTGAACCTGGTGACGCGGCGCGCGCCGGACCGCGGCCTCTTTTCGCTCGAGGCGGCCAGCGGCTATTCGTCGCTGCGCGAGGAGTTCGGCGGCAGCGGCGCGCTCACGGCGGGAAACCGGTGGATGGACGGACGTCTGGGCGCCGTGGTGACCGGCTCGTTCAACCGCCGCGCGTTCGGCAGCGACGACCTGGAGCCGGCGTACGACCTGGGCGGCGACGGGATGGATGATGACGAACTGGAAGAACTTCAGGTGCGCCACTACACCCTTTCGCGCCGCCGGGTGGGCGGAACGGGAAACCTGGACTACCGGCTGAGCCCCAACTCGTCGCTGATGCTGACCGGCGTGTACTCGCAGCTGGAAGACCACGAGCAGCGGCGCAACCTGGTGAACGCCGTGGCGGATGAGGAACTGGCCTTTCAGCACAAGAACCGGCTGGAGCGGCTGGAAACGTACAACCTGGCGCTCACGGGCGACCACGGGATCGGCGGCGGGCTGCGGCTGGAGCACAGCCTGGCGTTCACCCGGTCGCTGGAGCACACGCCGTTCGATGACGAGATCAGCTTCGTGCAGGGCGATGTGGCGTTCGCCCCGTCGCTGATCGACCCGGACCACGTGGGCGCGAACCCCGCCGCCGGCGCGCTGGACGGCGACTTCGAGTTCGACGAGATCGAAACCAGCCGCTCCGATACGCGCAACACCGACTGGGTGGGCTCGCTGGACCTGTCGCTTCCGCTGCGGCTGGGCGGCGCGGCCGGCACCCTGCGCTTCGGCGGGCGGCTGCGCGACCGCACCAAGATGCAGAACGTGGACACCGATGCCGCCGAACTCGCCGACGACGCGGAGGGCATTCTGCTGGGCGAGCAGGTGGGGCGCGGCTGGGGACGCTCGCTCCGCTATCCCGGGAGCTACCGCCAGACGCCGTTCGCCACCACGCCGGACGAGGTGCGCGGCTTCACCGACCGCTTTGCCGCGGACCTGGACAGCGAGCGCGACCTGGAGGAGGAGACCAACGACTACGATCTGGACGAGACGGTCGCGGCGGGATACGTGATGGCGGACGTGAGCCTCACGCCGCGCCTGCGCCTGCTGCCCGGCGTGCGCTACGAGCACACGGAGCTTTCCACCAGCGGCTTCGACTTTGATCCGGACGAGGAAACGCTCTCCCCGGTGCGGGCGGACAACGACTACGGCAACCTGTTTCCCATGGTGCACCTGCGCTACGCGGCCGGCGCCCGCACCAACCTGCGCGCGGCGTTCACCACCGCCATCGCGCGCCCCAACTTCTACGACCTGGTCCCCTACCGCCTGCGCGACGACGAGGACCTGACGCTGGGCAACCCCGGGTTGAATCCCACGCTGGCCCGCAACTTCGACCTGCTGCTGGAGCACTACGACGCGCGCATCGGCGTCGCCTCGGCCGGCGTGTTCTACAAGCGGATCAGCGACCCCATCTTCGTGTTCACGGCGGACAACGAGCTGGGTGGCGAGACGGAGCAGCCGGGCAACGGCGAGCGCGCGTCCATCCAGGGGGTGGAGGTGGCGCTGCAGCGCCAGCTGAGCGGGCTTCCCTTTCCGCTGGACGGCGTGGGCGTGTACGCCAACTACACCTTTACCGACTCGGACGCGAAACTGCCGGACGGGCGCCAGGTGCGGCTCCAGGGCCAGTCGCGGCACGTGTTCAACACCGCGCTCAGCTACGAGCGGCTGCGCTGGTGGGGGCAGGTCAGCGTGAACTACCACGACCGCTACGTGAGCGAGTACGCCGGCGACGCGGCCGAAGACCTGTTCGTGGACCGCCACCTGCAGCTCGACGCCTCCGCCCAGGCGCGGCTCACGGACCGCGGCGCGGTGTTCCTGGAACTCGTCAACCTCACCAACGAGCCGTACGTCGTGTACCAGGGCAGCCGCGAACGCCCGGTTCAGCAGGAATACTACCGCACGTGGGGCCGGCTGGGCTTCCGCATCTCCCGGTGAGCGCCATGACGACGCAGACAAGGAGCGGGATGGGGAGGACGGGGATCCGGCGCGCCTCCGCGGCCGTGCTGGGCGGATGGATGACGGCGTGCGCGCCGGCGATGGCGCCCGCGACCGTCCCGGTGTCCGCGCCGGTGATGGTGGCCGAGGCGTTCACCACCCCGCGGGACACGGCGGACAACATCGATTCTCCCGCCGTGTGGCACGGGCCGGAGGGCCGGCACTGGCTGCTCTCGACGGCCAAGACGGGGGACGTGATCGTCATCAGCGATGCGGCCACGGGGCGCACGCTGCGGCGCGCCAGCGGGCCGGGGACGGCGCTGGGGCAGATGGAGCGGCCCAACGGCATCGCCGTCGTCGACGACCTGGCGTTCGTGGTGGAGCGCGACAACCATCGCGTGCAGGTATTCCGCCTCCCCGGCATGCAGCCCGTGGGGATGTACGGCGCGGATGACCTGGCGCTGCCCTACGGGATCGCCGTGGTGCGCGACGGCGCGGGCGCGTACACCACCTGGGTGACGGACAACTACGAGCAGGCGGACGAGAGCATTCCGCCCGACGCCGAACTGGGGCGGCGGGTGCGCCAGTACCGCGTGTCGGTGGCGGAGGATGGCCTGCGCGCGGAGCCGGTGCGCGCGTTCGGGGCGACCGGCGGCGCGGGAACGCTGCGGGTGGTGGAGTCCATTGCCGCGGACCCGGCGTACGGCCGGCTGATCGTCGCGGAGGAGAACCCGGGCGAGTCGGCGCTCAAGGTGTACTCGCTGGACGGGCGCTTTACGGGGCCGGTGATTCCCCCTGCGTTCTTTCCGTCGCAGGCCGAGGGGATTGCGCTGTACGCGTGCGGCGCGCGGGAGGGCTACTGGATCGCGACGGACCAGAGCCACGAGGCCAACGCCTTTCACGTGTTCGACCGGCGCACGCTGGCGCACCGCGGCTCGTTCCGCGGCCCCACGGTGCGCAACACGGACGGCGTGACGCTCACGCAGGTGGGCTTCGGCCCCTTCCCCGCCGGCGCATTCTACGCCGTGCACGACGACGGCAACGTGGCCGCCTTCTCCTGGTCCGCCATCGCCGACGCACTCGGCCTGCGCAAGGACTGCACGCTCCCGGCGCGCTGACTGCTGCGGGTCTGTGGATGCAGAAAGGGCGCGGGGGAGAACCATCCCCCGCGCCCTTCGTGCATCCCCCCCGAAAACGAACCGCTTCTCTGCCTTGTCAGCTCAGGCGCTTGATGGCCTGCGCGACCTCGGAGAGATCGTCGTTGAGCATGTGGTTGCGTCCGTCCAGGCGGCGCACCGTGGCCTGAGGCAGCACCCTCGCATACATCTCGACGTGCGAGACGGGAACGACCTCATCCTCCCGGCCATGGTAGAGGAAGAGCGGCAGGTCGTGCGGAATGCGCTCGGCGGCGTCCGCGGGGAGCTGCGCTTCCTTCCAGTTCCAGAAATCGTCATCGTGCCAGAACGGCGCGGAGAGCACGAAGGCACCCGCGAGCGACTGCCCGATGCCGCCATCCACGAGAACTCGAATCACAACCGATCCGCCGATGGAATGGCCGATCAGAATGGCGCCATCGCCCATCTCCGCGAGTTCGCCCGCGATGACGTTCTTCCACGTCGCGAAGTCCGGCTCCGCCTCGTTCGGCATCTTCGGGAACCGCACGACATAGGCGTCGCCCAGCGCGGCCCGCAGGCTTTCCACGGCCTTCGCACTCTCGTCGTACGTACCCTCGCCGCCACCATGAACGAACAGCACCTGTTTGGTCATTCCACTCCTGACAAAACCGTGGTGAACTAACTCCGCTCCAAGCACAGGCGCGGCATATCAGGCTAGTTTGGATGCGACAGGTACGGGAACGTTACCACCTACGGCGTAATCGGCGAAAGTTTGCGGCGGCATCTGCTAGTAGGCGGCCGTACTTATCACGGCTTTGGCTCTATGATGATGCGAGGCCCTTCCTGAACGCGAAAGGGCGCGGGGATGCTCCCTCGCGCCCTTTCCTGACTAGAGTTTACTACGTCGGATCGGTACTGTGGACAATCCCCCAACGGCACCAACCGACACTTTTACTGCAAGGCGGTAACTCCATTTTCATCCGCAGAGTCACTCAGGTACCGGAATGACTGGGGTGGGTGCTGGATGCCGAAGTGCCTGTCCAATGCCAACGGCTCCGGGTACCGTCGTGTCTCGCCTACAGCTACTGCATACCCGAGGTCTCGTCCTGCAAAGTACTCGTCGAAGTATTCTTTTTCGATGCCCGCATCCGACTCAGTGTGCTCCCACAGACGTTTCAAGTCCATGTGAACAATCTCTTGGATCGTGAACTCACCGACCACACGTTGGACGGGACTCGACGCGTATAGCACTACCCGTTGCACATCCGGGTCGCGAAAAACCGCGCGCCGGAACTCGAATTTCTTAGCGCCGACCAAGATCGCCTCAGCGAACTGTGGTTTAACTGACAATAAAACGGTCGTCGACATGCGCTATCTCCAAGAGCTTGCGGAAGGCGGCCTCTGACAGTTGCATGAAGCCGCGAGGGGCAGACGCGATAATCCCATTCTCTCGCAATTCCTTGAGGTTGGGTCGCTTCGGGAATGAGTAAACATACAGAAAGTTCACCACGAATGGCCTATCGTACTTTCTGTAATCCCAATGCTTCTTGAGTTCCTGATCTGTGAATACACTGCGTTTACGACAGGCCTTCACAAACTCATCAAAAGTCTGGATGCCTGCAGTGACTGTAAGGACAACTCCCACAGTCGTCGCAACGGATCGGTAATGTGCCGGGCCTTCACCATCGTTCGTTCGGTAGAAAACGATTAGGTCACCCCGTCGCAAGTTCCTCTCCATCGACCTCGAGATATAGACTTTGCTGATCGCGTTGCGATTGGGCCTGTTATCTTCGAAATCGGCTGCGTCTTCTGTGTGCAGTATGGAATCTGGCAGGAGTTCTGTATGGTACTCGGGATAGATTGGAACAATGAATTTCCTTGAAGACTCTCGGATATATGGATAGCTGCGGCGTGGGTCCTGTGCTTCGTAATGGGGCCTGAAGTTCCGGACGTAGACCTCTTCCGTGCCAGCCTTCGAGGTTTTCTGCCCATGATGACTGAACCCCCAGTCCTCAAGCAAGGCGATCAACCGCGTTTGCTCCGGACGGTGCTTGAAGATGGTGACATAGATCTCATCTACACGGAGATTCGACGCATTGTCGAACACTATTTTCAGGAACCGCTCACCTAGTTTGAACCCATTCGAGACAACTTTGAACGTTCCGATCTTCAACCGGCGAGCTGAGATGAAGCTCGGAGTGATGTCACTGTAGTTCTCATTGCTTTCTTCGCGCTTGATATAGAGAAAAGCGACGACACTCCCGTTATCCGCGGTACAGATGTAGGCGAGCTCGTCAGCTTTCCGATTGAACCAGTGGTCGAATCCTGGGTAGTCCTCCCGAAAGGAGTTGAAAAAGGAGTCTTGCAGGTTAATTGCACCAAGGTGCACCTTGCGTACGGAAAGTACTTCATAGTCCGAGAGGGACGGATTCTCAGCCGTGACTTTTTCAAGAAATGCGTCGATAGTGAACACACTATTCACTACACCGAGTCGCGCGGCCTTCCGGTGAATTCCGCGATCTTCCGTTATAATCGCATCGACTCGGTTCGCAACGAGCTCTGCAAGAAGCGATGTGTCTATCTCGTCATTGGGGGTTTGATCTGAGGCACGGATTTCTTTGATTTTGGGTGTATCTGGGGCAGTAGTCTTCAAGACAACATAGCTGCCGAGCTTAATCTCCAACGTGCGGACAACTTCTGGGTCAGAATGCTTCTTGATTTCCGCGATAGAGCCTGGATGAATGCACTTCTCGTAGTGAAGCTCGTCGAGCCAGCGGAACAAGGTTCCAATGTCAGAACGGACGACAGTCCGAGCCTCGCGATGAATGAGGATGTTAGTATCGAGCAGGACTTTCATGAGACGCCGTAGTGAATTGCGTTAGGTGAAACTAGCTGACTTGCCAGCGCGTCAGCCGTAGCATAGGCACTCAATAGCAACAGCGGAATCTGTAGGGTTCTGCTGATGGTCTCTGCATGTGCTTTTTCTTCACGCGCATGGTGCTCGACAAACGTAAGGCTATAATCTCTATTATCACGCTCGCGCAATCGCTTTACAACCAATTCCGGTTCTGAATCCACCAAGACCAATGATGATGGGTTGAGTGCATGGAACACTTCTATCTCGACAGGACAGATGGCGCCAGTACTGTCGACGACCGTGTAATGGCCGTCAAGGATCACAGTTGCGGTACCAGCATTCCGAAGGTCGTTTAGAGCGGAAAGGAGCAAGGTCTGATTTTTTTTCACGTCACGAACGGTTTTATCACGCACCTCTTGGCTTTCGCCTCCCAACCGGATCAGTTCGCCCGCAGAATGGTGCGGAGCCCTGAGCTTCGCCGCGAGGTTCCGGCACAACGTGGTTTTTCCGGAACCATGTATTCCGCCAACGAAATAAAGCCGCATTCTACAGGCTGCTGAGAGAGGGCGCTTGGGTTACATCTGGGCGATGACGAAACTTGCGACACTCGGCAGCAACCGGCAAGGATGAACTATCGGGAACACAATGTTGACATGCGACGATGCTCATGAGAACGCAGCATACAGTCAATTAGCCGACAGACCGACTGATAGTGCTACCGCGATTCAATCCAACCGTTCGACCGTCAGGGCCGGGCGGGCGCGGTGGTGAACTCTACCAGGTGTTCGCGGAGCGGGTAGCCGTTCGGTGCCCGGAAGCCGCCGGTGGGGCTCCCCTCCAGAACAAAGCTGTAGGTGCGGCCCGGCTCCAGCTTTACCTGATACGTGTAGGCCCGCATGTCCGCCGACCACCCTGGCCGCGCGGTCACCGGAAACTGCTCGCGCCCGCCGGGGCCGAAACCGGTGCCGGTGCTGGTGCTCATGGGTTCCGAGAACTCGATGCGCAGCTCCGTCGTGGCGGGGTCGATGGGGCCGCGCTGGATGAGCGGCAGCACCCGCGTCACGTACGGCCGCCGCGCCTCGTACCGCGCCAGCAGTGCGGCCCGGTCGATGGGCTCCGGAAGAAACCGCGAGCTCCGGAGAAACGCCTCCGCCGCGGCTTCATCATCAAAATCCATCTCGATCATCTCCCGGATCGCCCGCGCCTTGTCGGGGGCGCGCTCATAATACGCGCGCGAGATGGCGTATCCCATGTAGTAGCCCAGATCCGCCACGTGCCGGGGATCATCCGACACCTGGTTGTAGAACCACCGGCCGATGAGCGGCGTGAACATCTCTTCGGCGAAGCGCGCCTTGAGCACGGCCTCGTTCTCGTGCCCGTACGTCATGTACGGAAGCGCAAGTTTTTCGCCCGTCACCAGTTCCGTGATCCAGTCGGCGCTCCCCTCGCGGATGGCGCGCGCGAGCACGCTGTTGCCAATCCCCCGCTGCTGCGTGTGCACGTACTCGTGCACGTTCAGCGGAATCAGGTTCCGGATGGGCCGCGTGCCGAAGTAGCGGGCCATGAACGCCTGCTGCCGCGCGGGAAATTCCGAGATGTCGGTTTCGGGATCGCCCGTCGCCAGCTCCACGCCGATGAGCACCGCGCTGTCGAGCGTGGTGCCCGCGGACCGCAGCTCTCCCACGGTGAAGTAGATGTCGGCCGGACGCAGCGCCGGGTACAGCGTCCGCAGCCGGTCGATGTACGCCTCGAGGCCCGGCGCGCCGGTCTTTACCCGCAGCGTGTTGGGGCGGATGGACGTCCAGAAGCGCGGGTACCGGCGGATGGAGTTCACCCACCCCTCCGCCGTGTAGTCGCGCGCCGCCATGAACGCCCGCACCCCCGGCGATCCGCGATCGATGTACCGGGACTGGATGATGCGCACCTGCTCGGCGCTGTCCGTCGTGGCGACGGCGCTGTCGTACGCGGCCCAGAAGGTGTCGATGTCTTCGGTGTGCACCCGCGGCGCGGAGGGCGGGGCCTGCTGCGCGGCAGCGGGCGCGAGCGCGGCGCAACTGATCGCGAGCGCGCACGCGAGGGGTCGCTTGGGTACGATCATCGGGAGCGGCGGAGGCGGAAACGGAATATCGGGACGGCGCGGAAAGAGGCCCGCGGACGGTCGGCGGCCCGCGCGTTCGGGAGAGCCGGGCGCGGGGGCTGAGGCGTACGCAAAAGGGCGCGGGGGTGATTTCCCCTGCGCCCTGGCTGATTTTCATCGATGTTTCGCGGATCGAGAAGAGTGCCCTTCCCCGCCGTGATCATAGTATATCACACCCCCGGGCTTGCGGCCAGACCAGGGGCGGGTGGCAGAGTTGTCGGCCGAAAATCACCCGGCTGAGGGCTCGAAACCTGTGGACATGGGAGTCGCGAAATGATTGACCGCTTCGTGCTGGACCTTGGCGAAGTTGATCGGACGCAGATCGCGCTGGCCGGCGGAAAGGGCGCGCATCTGGGCGAGCTTTCGCGCATCGGCGGCGTCCGCGTGCCGCGCGGCTTCTGCGTTACGACAGACGCATTTCGGCGGATCATGGCGGAATCGCCGTCCATCAACCATCAACTCGAGCGGCTGTCACACATTACGGTGGATGATCGGGACGCGATCCGCACCCTCAGCGGGGAAATCCGCGCGACCCTCGAATCGGCCCCCATCCCCGGCGACATGGCCGCCGCGATCACCGGCGCGGTAGCCCGGCTCGGCGGGCAGGCTGCCTGCGCAGTCCGGTCCAGCGCGACGGCGGAGGACCTGCCGGGGGCGTCCTTTGCGGGCCAGCAGGACACGTATCTGAACATCTCCGGCTCGGATGCGATCCTGCGGCACATCAGCCGGTGCTGGGCGTCGCTCTTTGCCGAGCGCGCCGTAACCTACCGTCTCCGCAGCGGCTTCGATCACCGCAGAGTGCACATGGCGGTCGTCGTGCAGCGGATGATTGAACCGCACGCCGCGGGCATCCTGTTCACGGCCGATCCCGTCACGGGCCATCGCAAGTTCGCCTCCGTGGAGGCCAGCTTCGGGCTGGGCGAGGCGCTGGTTTCCGGCCGGGTGAACGCGGACGTCTACAAGGTGCGGGACGGCGGGATCGTCGCGCGCACGATCGGCGACAAGCGGCTCGCCATCCACGCCGCGCCGGAGGGCGGGACGCGCGAGCACGAGATCGACCCGGGGCGGCGGAGCGAGCCGGCGCTGGCCGATGCGCAGGTCCTGCAACTGGTGCAGCTGGGCCGGCGGATCGAGGCGCACTTCGGCGCCCCGCAGGACATCGAATGGTGCCTGGCGGATGACGAATTCCACATCGTCCAGAGCCGGCCCATCACCACGCTGTTCCCCATCCCCGCGGCGGACGATGGCGGGAACCACGTCTACGTTTCCGTCGGCCATCAGCAGATGATGACCGACGCCATGAAGCCGCTGGGCCTCTCCTTCTGGCAGATGACCACGCCCAGGCCCATGGCCGAGGCCGGGGGGCGCCTGTTCGTGGACGTGACCCGGATTCTGGCGAGCCCGGCCGGCCGCGCGGATCTCATGGGGATGCTGGGCAAGTCCGATCCGCTCATCGGTGACGCGCTGCAGACCGTCATCGGCCGCGACGGCTTTCTCCCGCCGCCTCCGGAGGACGGTCCCGGCTGGGTGGCGCCGAGCGCTGGCGAACCCGGCCTGGTTGAGACCGATCCGGCCATCGTCGAAGCGCTGATCGCGGAGAGCCAGGCCTCCATCGCCGCCGCCAGGCGTGACATCCGCGGAAAGTCGGGGCCGGCGCTGTTCGACTTCATCCTCGCGGACATGCGGGAACTGAAGCGGCTCCTGTTCGATCTGCGCAGCCGCCCGGTGATCATGGGCGCCATGGAGGCGGCCTGGTGGCTGAACGAGCGGCTGGAGGTGTGGCTGGGCGAGAAGAACGCGGCGGACACGCTCACGCAGTCCGTCGCGCACAACGTCACGTCGGAGATGGGCCTGGCGCTGCTGGACGTCGCCGACGCCATCCGCCCGCACCCGGACGTCGTCAGTTTCCTCCAGCATGGGACAGACGAGGACTTCCTGGATGAACTGCTTTCGGTCACGGGCGGGCGGGAGGCGCGGGATGCCATCGCGGGGTGGCTGGACCGCTACGGCATGCGCGGCGCCGGCGAAATCGACATCACGCGGCCGCGCTGGAGCGAGCGCCCCGGAATGCTCGTGCCGCTCATCCTGGGCAACGTCAGGAACTTCGAGCCGGGCGAGGCCGCGCGCCGCTTTGAGCAGGGGCGGCGCGACGCCGCCGCCAAGGAGCAGGACGTTCTGGCGCGCCTGCGCGCCCTGCCCGGCGGGGAGGAAAAGGCAGAGGAAACCAGGCGGATGATCGACCGCGTCCGCGCGTTCGCCGGGTACCGCGAGTATCCCAAGTACGGCATGGTCAGCCGCTACTTCGTCTACAAGCAGGCGTTGATGGAGGAAGCCGCGCGCCTCGTCCACGCCCGCGTGCTGCGCGAGACGGAGGACATCTTCTACCTCCGGTTCGATGAACTGCACGACGCCGTGCGCACGAACCGCGTGGATCACGACCTGATCCGCCAGCGCAGGGACGCATTCCGGACCTACCAGGCGCTCACGCCGCCGCGCGTCCTCACGTCGGAGGGCGAGGCCGTCGCCGGCGCGTACCGGCGAGACGGTCTGCCTACCGGCGCGCTGGTGGGCCTCGCCGTATCCGCCGGCACCGTCGAGGGCCGCGCGCGGGTGATCCTGGACATGGCGAAGGCGGATCTGGAGCCGGGCGACATCCTGGTCACCGCCTTCACCGACCCCAGCTGGACGCCGCTCTTCGTCTCCATCGCGGGCCTGGTGACGGAGGTGGGCGGCCTGATGACCCACGGCGCCGTAATCGCGCGCGAATACGGCCTGCCAGCCGTCGTCGGCGTGCAGCACGCCACCCGCCTCATCCGCGACGGCCAGCGCATCCGCGTGCACGGCACGGACGGCTACGTGGAGGTCCTGCCGTAGCGCCACCGCGGACATCGGTCCGGCAGGATGCGCTATTGGAACGGCGCCGCGGAACCAGAGTTCCGCGGCGCCGCTGCGCATGGCACATGAGTACGGGACAGCGCTTACCAGTAGCAGATTGCCCCATCTCCGTTGGTCCAACTGCAGTCCTGACACGTCTGGGTGTCGGCCGGACACCACGCGCAGGATGCAACGCCGCTGTTCTCACAACCTCCCCTGCCCGGTTGAACCGTCGCACAGTCCTGGCCAACGGTATACTCACGGCCGTGAACGGTACCGTTCGCGGGGCCGGCAGCGTCCGTCGCGAACGCTTCAACCTCCAGTTGCTCCAGCTTCAGCTTGATCTTTCGCATGGCTCGCCTCCACGTGATCTGTACGAAAGGGAACTGACGTGCCCCGCGACACCCGCGATAAACGCACCACAACATGGCGTCATCCGAGTTTCCTCGCCGGGCCGTGCTCACCGCAGCCCGCGAAATCGCGACGATTCCGCGGGCTGGTTCACAGGGGGAAAATCGGCGCTGCCCGGTGCGGTATCAGCTTCCGTGCGGTGAACAGACGGTCAACCAGGCACACGGGTCCGGCCACTCACGCCGCCACTCGCTCGGCGATGGGGCGGCGGCGGAGGGCGGGCTGCGCGATCCAGGGCGGCGTGTAGGCCGCGCCTTCCAGCGGCGCCACGTCCACGCCCGGCGGCACGATCTCGTCGATGCGGTCGAGGATTTCGTCCGTGAGCACGACTTCCGCGCCGGCGAGCAGGCCGTCGAGGTGCTCCGGGGTGCGCGGGCCGATGATGGCGGAGGTGAGCGCCGGGTGCGCCACCACAAACGCGAGCGCCATGTGCATCAGCGACATCCCCGCGGATTCCGCCACCGGAATCAGCTGCTCCACCTTGTCCAGGCTGGCCTCGTTGCTCATCGCCGCCGGCATGTACTTCGCGCGCAGCGTGTCGGGCGCCGGCTCGCCCCGGCGGTACCTGCCGGTGAGCATGCCCTTGGCCAGCGGGCTCCACGCCATCACGCCCATGCCGTAGCGCTGGCACGCGGGGAGCACTTCGCGTTCGATGGACCGGTTCAGGATGGAGTAGGGCGGCTGCTCGGTGCGGAACCGCGCCAGCCCGCGGCGTTCGGCCACCCACTGCGCCTCCACGATGTCCGACGCGGGGAACGTGGACGCGCCGATCGCGCGCACCTTGCCCTCTCGTATGAAGTCCGTGAGCACCGACAGTGTTTCTTCGATGTCGGTGTCCGGCGCGGGCCGGTGGATCTGGTACAGGTCGATGTAGTCGGTGCCCAGGCGGCGCAGTGAATCCTCCAGCGCGGTGGTGAGCCAGCGCCGCGAGCCGCCGCGCCGGTTGGGATCGTCGCCCATGGGATGGAACGCCTTGGTGGCGAGCACCACGTCCTCGCGCCGGCCCTTGAGCGCCTTGCCCACGATCTCCTCCGACTCGCCACGGCTGTACATGTCGGCGGTATCGATGAAGTTGATGCCGAAGTCCAGAGCCTTGTGGATCATGCGGATGCACTCGTCGTGATCGGAATTGGCGAGCTTTCCGAACATCATCGCGCCGAGACAGTATGGGCTGACCCGGATGCCGGTCCGGCCGAGCGGGCGGTATTGCATGTTCTTTCCCTCCGTTGAAGGTCTGATCCAAGCCCGGTGTCTTCCGTAAACGGAACTTAGTTCCGAATGATACGGATCATCGTTCCGGATCGCAAGCACTTCATCCAGAAATTCGTCCGTGAGGGATTGAGGCAGACGGGCCGGATCGCGGCGCGTGCCGTCCGTTTGAATGCGATCGGACGCGGTGCTGCGGCGAGCGGGTGAATCTGTTACACGCCGGTCATTCCACGGATGAACCGCTCCTCCATCTTCCCCGCCGGGAACGATCTGACGGCGCACTGGAGAGACGGCACATGGACATCGGACAGATCATCGCGGCGGGCCGGGTGGAAAGCCGTTTTCAGCCCATCGTGGAACTGGAGCACGGTGTGGTGATCGCGCACGAGGCGCTGAGCCGAGGCCCCGCGGCGTCGGATGCGGAGTGCCCGCGGTCGCTCTTTGCGTACGCCGCCCAGCAGGGGTGCGAGCGGCTGCTGGACGCGGCGTGCCGGCGGATGGCGCTGCGCCGCGCCGTGGATGCGGGGTGGGAAGCGGGCGCGGACGGCCCGCTGTTCCTCAACGTCCGCGCGGGCAGCCTGGCCGCGCCGGGCTTTCTGGCGGAACTGCACGACGCCGTCGCGGGGGTGAACCGCCTGCCCCGCGACATCGTCCTGGAGATCAGCGAGGCCGAGCAGGTGGGCGGCGACGCGTCGCTTCAGGCGCGCCTGGCGGAGTGCCGTGCGGCCGGTTTCTGGATCGCGCTGGACGACGCCGGCGCGGGGCACTGCGGGCTGCAGGCCATCGCCGAGGTGGTGCCGCACGTGGTGAAGGTGGATCGCGGGCTGGTGGGCGGGATGGATCTGCACCGGGGACGGCGGATCGCGGTGTCCGCGCTGGTGCACCTGGCGCGCGAACTCGGCATTCTGCTGATCGCGGAGGGCATCGAGACGGAGGGCGAACTGCGGGTGGCGCGCGAGCTTGGCATCGCGCTCGGCCAGGGCTACCTGCTGGGCCGCCCCGGCGAGGCGCCGCTTCCCGCGGGGTCGGTGGTGGCGGCGGTGGCGCGCGCGGCGGTATCCAGCGGGCGCGTGCCGGCCCCGGCGGCGGGGCTCACGCCGTCCGTCCGCGTGCGGTCCATCCATCCCCGCATGGGGCTGGCGCTGGCCAGCTGAGCGACGTGTGACGGCAAGCGATCCGGACGACGAGCCGCCGTATCGCAGGTTTGCGGTCCGACACAGACGGGGCGCGGGGGATGATCTCCCCCGCGCCCCCATTCGTTTCAAGCCGGAGACGGGCCGGCGAAGCGCGACTCCTCGCCTCCCCCGATCGTGATCGCGCGCATCAGTCACGGTCGATGCCAATGATCAGCTGCACGCGCCGACCCGCGTTCATCGCGCGATCAATCAACAGGTTGGCGCGTCCAGTGCGGGGTGTGCACGGCGGCTCAGCGGATCGCGGCGATCGCCTCAAGCGCCCGAGTTCCGGCCGCCGCTGCCTGAGGGTGCCGGTGCGCCGCGCAGAGCCGGGCGACCGCCGCCAGCTCGCGCGACGGCCTTCGTGCAATCTCGTTCGCCACGGCCTCACCCAAGTAGAAATCCTCGTGCGCCGCCAGCCGCGAGAGAAGATCGGCATCCACCAGGTCCAGGGAGGGGAGAACGGTGGCGACGATCATGGCAGTGCTCTCCTCGTCGTACCCGTCCAGCAGCTCGGTGATGAGCGCGCCCAGTGCCCGCGGGTCGGCGGCGCGCGGCGTCTGCGGGGGATGGAAGCCGGCGATCGCGTCGCCGCTGTCCCGCGCGGCTTGCGCGGCTGAGAGATACGCGTCGAGCGACGGAAACACGACGTGGGAATCCCCGTCGTGCGAGAGATGGAGGATCATCCCGGCAAGCGGCGGCCGGGTCAGGTAGAGGTGGTGATCGCTGGTGTCTTCGTCGTCCAGAACCACCCCGCCGAGCACCTGGATGACCGGGTGGAACTCGCGGAACGTGAGCGTGAGGTCGGCTGCGTTCCGCGATTTGAGCAGATGGGGAATCGCCGCGCCCTGCACGCGCTCGAAGTAGACGACGAGTTCGTCGGGCACTTCGTCGAAAAGCCGCGCCAGTTCTGATTGCATCGGATGCACGGATCAGGGATGGATGGGCAGAAATCCGCCACATCGCACCGGCGATTTTCAGGCCCGGGCAACCTCTGGCGCGAGCGGAAAGTTGCGTTCTTCCGCCGGTCGCGCTGGATGGCTCCGGGGATGACGATCGCGGAGCCCCCTTTCGCCGGTCCTGAGAGCGCCCATGCTCTACGCGCGTTCACGCCGCGCGGCGGGTGGCTGTAAAGGATGCGGAGATGCCGCGGGCATGGAGTGCGGTGATGGCCTGCATGGCGGCGGGCGAATCGTCGTCCCGCGGCTCGCCGGTGTCCAGGCAGTAGTCGCGCAGAAAGCGGAGGTCCGTCACGTAGTGCGAGTCGAACCAGTCGGCGAAGCCCGCGGCGATCCCGTCCACCTCCTCCATCAGCCACGCCGCCGGCCGCACCGGCGACAGCAGTCCCCGCGCGTGCGATCCGGGCGCGCTCAGCAGGGCCGCACCCTGGAATCCGGCGCGCGCCAGCCTCCCCGAAAGCCATCCCTCTTCCGCCACGGCCCAGGCGGCCAGCCCGCGCACGTGCGCCGACGGACCCAGCAGCCGCGTCACCTGCCGGTGGGAGCGCAGCAGCCAGTCCATGGGCGGGGCCGCGCCAAAGGTGCGCCCGTACGCACGGTGCATCGCCCCGAAGGCAGACGCGTCCATGGCGGGAAGCGTGCGAAGGCGGCGCAGCTGCGGCTCGCGCGCGTGAAAGGCGGCATCCAGCCCCGTTTCTACCCGCAGGTGCGCTTCGGTGACGGCATCACCCCAGAGCGGAACCCGTGTCCCGGCAAGCAGTTCGCCGCACGCCTCGTTCACCAGCGGGTGGATCGCCACGTCCGCCAGCACGTGCGTCACCCATCCCCACGCGAACGCGCGCTCCACATCCGTACGCGCCTCGTCCACCAGCGCGCGGCAGAACGCGCCCGTCCGCGCGTAGTGCGCCAACTCCGCCAGGAGCGAGTCGCCGCCCGGAAAGTAGCCCATGTCCGGGCCAATGGAGCCGTGCAGAAACGCGTTGCGCGCCTCCGGTCCCGGATGGAACGGGGCCCGGACGGGTGTGCGCTCCCACGCCTCGTACACGCGGCCGGCAAGCAGAAAGTGCAGCGCGGGTGCGGGCATGGTGTCAGCCCCCGGCGCGTGGCGGGAAAGGTCGCGCGGATGCAAATGCGAGGCGTGGTTCGCCCGCCGGGCCGGTAGTCAGGCCCGGGTGGATCGATCCGCGGGATGGGCTCGGGGCGGTGCTCGTCATCAGGATCCCGATGGCAGAGGTGCACCGGGAAAGGTGGCGGCGGATGATCGCGGCCCCGCAACCATTCCACCCACCTTCTGCAACGCCCGCGCGACAGGATGGTCAGTGGGATGGCGGCGGTCCAGGCTGCTGTCGCCGGCAGCGCCCGCTTCTGTCCCCTGCCCTGTTCGGCCGCACCATCCACGATCCGGCCAGGCTCACGCTGCCGACCAGCCGGACGGTGCCCGCCGGACCAGCGGATCGAGCCCGTCTCGTCCAACCGCTGCTGCAGTGCCTCCGGCCCGTCCCAACGCAAACTGCCCTCCCTCTCGTCCGAGAGGGAGGGTTCTTCGCGCGCAATGCGATGCAGCCTCGCCTTACCGCGCGACCGCGGCGATCAGACGAGGTGCAAACATCAGGGCCAGTCCAACCCAGGTGATCACGGTTAGAATCGTAGAAGCCCGGCCCTGTGCCACCGGGCGTTGCCCATGCGACGCCCGCCAAGACATCCAGCAGACGATCAGGTTCCCCACGATCGCCAGAGCCAGCGCTGCCAGCATCGTCCACTCGGTTCCTGGGGCCTGGCGAATCGTGAACCACGCCAAGCCCGCCGCGGCGACGCCACAGAAAGCCATTACGACGACTTGAATCTTTGATTCCGTCATCATTTCGCTCCATTCGGCCATTCGGCTTCAGATGCTCGGGGCAACTGCTGTAACCGAGCACTTGATCGCAGCCTTCGCGATCTCCGCCAGCGCGATTCCGGAGGTCACGGCTAGTTGCTTGTACACGAAGTTTTCCGCCTCCTTTGCGTCATCCCACATTCTGGCGTACAGAAGCATCACGTCGTGATCCGCGATGTCGTGATGCGTGCTGATGAATTGGACATACCTTGCTTCTGCTTCGCGCGTGTTACTCCGCGCCTCCCAAAGCTGGTAGACGCTCAGGGCACTTCCGCCCAGCGCCCCCCATCCGCTCAGCCCCAGGTTGCCTACAACGCACCCTGCGAAGGCGATCGGTCCAGCGTCCAGCGTGTCCCCGTCCTGGTCTCCGTCTCCAGGAAGACCTCCACCTCCACCTCCACCTCCACCACCCCCGCCACCTCCACCCCCGCCACCCCCGCCAGGATTGCACGCGCGCGGATCGTAGTCGCAGGGATCGATGACATCAACGTCCGTGGGGGAGGAGACTGGTCCTCCGAGGGGGCCAAGGACGCACACGCTCCCATTGATCACGCACCCCGCGTTCGGGTCCGGGTCCAAGCTCGTCATCTCCGGATTCGGCGGCCCGCTCGCGGGAGCGTCAGCCAGTTCGTAGGTCGGCCGCAGGTCCGGCATCGTGGCACTGTCCGAGCAGGCACCCATCAGCATGGCCGCTGCTCCTGCGGCGATTGTGGTCAGCCAGCGCGCGCGTTTGATCATCCAGCACCCCATTGAAATTGTGGCAATAAACGTTTCAGCCGGAAAGGAGTGTCTCTCACGGCGAGCTTCAGCCTACTCGACGCGGGATGGAAACGCCAGTATGCGCCCGAAAACGGCCAGCGTGGATACACAAGCCACGCGTTCTCTCCCTGAGTGGCCGCCAGTCAGCTTGCTTCAAGGCGGGGCTGCACGCCCCCGCCGCTGCCCGCGGACTACAAAGAAGCCGCAAGGGAGAGAATCCCTACGGCTTCTTTAGTTAAATGGGCCGTGTGGGAATCGAACCCACGACCGATGGATTATGAGTCCACTGCTCTAACCCCTGAGCTAACGGCCCGTGTTCAACAAAGTAGCGCATCCCGATCGGACCATCAACCGTCTTCCATCCTCGCGGGATCACGATCGCCAGCCCCGTTCCGTCCGCCGTTCCTCGCCCCGAACAGTCCAGCATCGCCACACTCGGAGGAGGGGGAATTGGCTGTGACCTGAGCCACGGCGCCGGGCATGCTTCTTCCCTGCACTTTCGTCGGGATGGATCTTTCTGCTACCTCCCGCGTAGCATCTCCCCGTTCGCGGAACTCGCCGCGGATTGCCCGCTGTCCACGACCGGTTCCACGAAATCCGGAGATCCAGATGAAGCTTCCGTTCGTTCTGCTCGCCGCCGCGGCCGCGACGCTCGCCGCCGCGCCCGCGCAGGCCCAGCTGGATCGCACCGTGCGGATCCAGCTCGATTCCGCGGTCGTGCTTATGAGCAGCCAGGGGTTCACGCTCAAGCAGCAGCCCGTGGCCGGCACCCTGGGCCCGAGCGCGGAAGAAACCAAGCAGATTCAACTCGCGGGCGGCAGCTACATCATCGTGGGCGCGTGCGACGCGGACTGCTCGGATCTGGATTTCGTGCTGACGGACAGCAACGGCGCCGCGGTGGACAGCGACCTCGAGACGGATGACGTTCCCACGGTCGTCGTGGAAGTGCCCGCCAACGCCACGTACACGCTCACCGTGCAGATGGCCGGCTGCAGCACCCTGACGTGCCACTACGGATACTCGGTCTTCGGCAAGTAATCCGGGACTCCGGGCAACGACGATGGGGGGCGCCTCTCCGTGAGGCGCCCCGCTCGTTTTTCGACGTGCAACACGGCGTATCCGCGGTCCCGCGTCCTGTTTCTCCGCCGCTGTCCTGCTCGGGAGCGCGCGGACGTTTTCTCCCGATTCCGCCAGCGTTCGCGCGCGAGCCGCTCCCACGGACCTGGGCCCGGCTTTGCGGGCGGGAGAAGTGCGGTTATGATATCGTCGACCCGCAACCAAGGATGTTCCGCGTGAAAAGCACTGTAAGTGCCGCCGGCCTGGGCCGGTCATGGATCGTGGCCGCCGCGTTCGTGGCGGCGCTGGCGGCCTGCGACGAGGGACCGGGCGGAATCGCGGTCCCGGCCGAGGCCACCATCGACCAGTTGGACGTGTCGCCGGACAGCGTGCTGCTCACGACGGGCCAGTCCACCACGCTGGTGGTGACCGCGACGTCCGCGGACGGGCAGCCGGTCTCCAACTTCAAGGCGACCTTTGCCAGCAGCAACCGCGGCGTGGCCACCGTAAGCGTCGCGGGCGTCGTGCGCTACGAGGGCCCGGGCCGCGCCGTGGTGACCGTCACCGCGGGCGGCAAGTCGGCCACTTCCATCATCGGCGCGCAGTAATCCACGCGGGTCGTCGCTGATCTGTTGGATGCAGAAAGCCCCGCGAGCAACCGCTCGCGGGGCTTTTCTCATCCTCCGCCCCTGCGTCGTGGCGGCGGCGGATAGGTCATGGACCGGCGGTGACGTCCGTCAGGCGCCGGTGCAGTTCACGCTGACGGGGGTGGCGTTGCGGCAGGCGATCTGCTCCGTCATGCCGTGCGCGTTGCCTCCGCAGGCGCTTTCCTGCGCGGCGCGGCGGGCGTCGGCTTCCGTCTCCCCCGCCCCCCTGCGGCAGACCTTGCGGTCGCCGAACTGCAGGCAGACCTGGCAGGAGTTGGGCGACCGCGGGATGCTGCTGTACACCATGAACCCCACGAACACCATCATCCCCAACGTTACCAGCCACTTGGCGCGCGAGCTCATGGCTACCTCGTCCCGAACAGGCGGTCGCCCGCGTCGCCCAGGCCGGGAAGGATGTAGCCCTGCGCGTTCAGTTCGCGGTCCAGCGCCGCGGTCCACACGCGCACGTCGGGGTGGTCCGCCAGCATGCGCTCCACACCTTCCGGAGCCGCCACCAGGCAGACGAGCTGCACCCGCGTGGCCCCGCTGCGCTTGAGTGACGCCACCGCGGCCGACGCCGAGCCGCCGGTGGCCAGCATGGGATCGAGCACGATGAAGTCGCGCGCTTCCGGCTCGCTGGGGATCTTGAAGTAGTAGTCCACCGGCTGCAGCGTCTCGTGATCGCGAAACAGGCCGATGTGCCCCACGCGGGCGGACGGGATCAGGCGGGCGACCCCGTCCACCATCCCCAGCCCGGCGCGCAGGATGGGAACCAGCGTGAGCTTCTTGCCGGCGAGCGTGTGCGCCGTGGTGCGCTCCAGCGGGGTTTCGATCTCCACGGCTTCCAGCGGAAGGTCACGCGTGATCTCGTAGGTGATCAGCATGGCGATCTCGTCCACCAGCTCCTTGAACTGCTTGGTGGGCGTTTGCGCATCACGCAGCACGGCCAGCTTGTGGCGGATCAGCGGATGCCCCACGACGGTCAGGTTCGGATACGTGCGCACGCGGATTCTCCGGATGGGGATGAACGGCGCGCCAAGCTACGGCGCCGCGCACATGCCGGTCAACCCGCGCGCGCTCCTGCCGTGTTCGCCGCGAGGGAACTGCCGTTTCACACGGAGGTCACGGAGGACGCACGGAGGGCACGGAGGAGGGGCAACTGACGGGTCTCACACAGAGTCAACAGAGTTAACAGTCAGGATGATGCGGGTTGATGATGACCGTTCCTGGTTTCTGTTACCGTTGACTCTGTTGACTCTGTGTGATGTCTTCTGTTTTTCCCCCGCGCACCTCCGCTACCCCCGCGCACCTCCGCGTGACGGCTGTTGAGGAGCCGACGGCCATGCGGGGACGGCCAGGGAAAACGAAGAAGCGCCGGAGCCTGGCTCCGGCGCTTCTTCTCATGCGACCCGCGGGCGTCAGACGCCGCGGTCTTCGTCGCCGGGCTGGCGCTCGTTCAGCGGCACGTCGGACTGCTCCAGGCGAAGGCGCACGCCGGGCTTCATCTCCTCGCCCACGCGGGACTGGGAGTTCATGGCCTGCGGCTGCTCCGGCACCGGGATGGCGTGCTTGCCGTACGGGCTCTGGTTGTCGAGCTCGTCCTCGCTGAAGTTGGTGCGGTTGGCTTCCTGCACCTCGTCGCGCTCGGCGTTGCGCGGACGATTGTGGTAGCCCTCATCCGCGAACTGCGCGCGGTCGGCCTTTTCGATCTCCACCTCGCGCATGTGCTGCGAGTCGTCGCTGCGGTCCGGATCGGTGTCGCGGCCCTGGCGGCGTCCGCCCATCCCCGAGTTGTTGCCGGTCCATTCAGATCCACTCATCTCGCCATCCTCGTCGTAAAAGGCGTACGGAAGGTCCTCACGGCCGCGGAGCCGGCTGCGTTCTTCGCCGATCTCCATGCGGTTGATCACCGTCTCCACCCCGTGCACCGACTGGGCGACCGCCACGGCGCGGCGCGCATCCTCACGCGTCCACACCTCGCCGGAAAGCTCCACGATGCCGTGGCTGATGGCGCCCACGTCAATGCCGCGGGCCGACAGCACTTCATCGTCCAGAAACGCGTCCAGGACCTCGTCTTCCAGGTCCAGCAGCGCGCTGTCCTCTTCCGGATTGCGCACCAGCCGGGCCGGCCCGCTGAACGAGGCATCGGCGTCCTCGCCGCCGCCGGCCTGCGGCTGTGACGGGCGGGCGCGGTCGCGAAGGCGCTGCCCGACTTCGGCAAAGACCTCCGCCCCGGCTCCGCGGGCCAGAAAGCCGGCAATCACCAGCCCGCCCAGCGCGCCGAGCGCGTAGACGAGGCCGCGTGAGCCGCTCGGCTCCTCCAGCTCTACCACATACTGCTCGTTGGGCCGCTTGGGCTGGGTCGGGCGCTTCGGCTTGTTGTCTGGCATGGTCCTGAACGCGTTTCGGGGCAAACGATTGGAGCCGCACGGGAAAGCAATTCGCGTTCCCATGCGGCTCCGGGCCGTCCGTCCACGCGCCGCCGCGTCTCAGGGCGTGGCGGGCGGATTGGTGGTTGTGGCGGTCTGCTCGCGCTCGCGGCGGCGGCGCTCGTTTTCGCGGTCGCGGGTAGCCTGGCCGCGCTCGCGGCGGTTGCGGTCGCGATCGATCTGGTCCGACTGGCGGTCGATTTCGCCGCGCTGCGACCGCTCGCGGCGGTCCGCCTCCTCCAGTTCGCGCGAGCGGCGGCCCATCTGCGGGCGCGGCGCGGGAACGCGCACCCCGTTTACGACCGGCCCGCGGTCGTCCAGCCCCCACTTCTTTCCGTTGCGGTCCGTAAACGTCCAGTCCGTGAGCCGGCGGCGGCGCTCGGCCTCGTCGGCCACGCTGTCGTTCATGGCGTTGATTGCGGCCTCAAAGTGCCGCTGGTAGCGCTCCTCGCGGCTCATCTGCCGCTCGGGGATGGCTCCCGGCGTTACTACCAGCCGCTCGTCGCCGTATTCCACGCTGAGCGGGTTGCGGCCGTTTGCGCCGCCCGCGCCCTGCCCCGCGCCGCCCGCCGTTCCCGCCCCGGTGCCCGGCACTCCGCCCTGCGCCCGTCCCGCCGCACCGCCCCCGCCCGCCCGCGGCCCCGTCGCGGGCAGTCCGCCACGGATGCCGGCCGGCACGCTCTGCGGGTAGGCGAGCGGCGCGCGGGTGCCGTCCAGGATGGAATCCATGGCTCCCGCGCTGATCTCCGGCGCGGGAATGGCGTCGGGCACGCCCGCGTCGCCGCCTGCCGCCAGCCCGCCCCACTCGCTCACGTCCACGAACTGAACCGCTTCCGTCGCCTGCCCATCCGTGGCGGAAACCGGCACGGGCGGCTCGGAGTCCGGCATCAGCAGAAGAACGATGGCGAGGACCGCGTGCGCCGCGACGGAAAGGGCGACGGCGCGCGTGCTGGCGAGGGCGGGACGTGGAGGGCGGGGACGGCTGAAGGGGGCACGCACACGAGGCGCCGCCGCGGAAAGCGGCGGCGAATCCGCTTCGGGCGGCAGGTCGGCGTCGTGCGGTGATTTCATTGTTCGGTTCTACTCCCCCCGCCCCGCCCCGGTTCCGGCAAGCTCGCGTGCGGTGGCACCGCCGTTTCACACGGAGGACACGGAGTGGGCACGGAGGTCACGGAGGAAGGGCAACAGAAAGGACCTCACACAGAGACACAGAGCCGCAGAGAAAGAACAAGAGGAAGAGGGATGGGATGGGTGTCCTCTCTCCTCTGTGTCTCTGCGGCTCTGTGTGAGATTTCTGTTTGCGGATCATGGATAACGAACGACGCCCTCCGCGGCGAACCGGGAGGGCGTCGGACTCATCGAAAAAGTACGCGTTCAGGCGGGAGCGGTTTCCAGCATGTGCGCCATGCGCGCGGCCGCCTGCCGGAGCCGGTCTTCCGAGCAGGTGAGCGCGATCCGCACGAAGCCCTCGCCGCCTTCGCCCAGCGACTTGCCGGGAAGCAGCGCCACGCCCTGCTCCAGCAGCAGCCGGCGCGCCCACGGCTCGCTCTGCACACCCTCCGGCAGCGGCACCCACAGGTACATGGACGCCTGCGGGCGGGGCACGTCGAAGCCGGCTTCGCGCAGCGCGTCCACGGCCGCGTCGCGGCGTCGGCGGAACGTTTCCACGTTCCCCGGCACCCAGTCGGCGTGCGAGCGCAGGGCCGCCACGCCGGCGTGCTGAATGGTGAACGGCACGCCCGTGTCGGCGAAAGTCTTGACCCGCGTCAGCGCGCCGATCAGCTCGGGGTTGCCCACCGCCCAGCCGGTGCGCCACCCCGTCATGTTGTACGTCTTGCTGAGCGAGTGGAACTCGATGGCCACCTCGCTGGCGCCCGGAATCTCCAGGATGCTGGGCGGCACGTAGCCGTCGAACGCGATCTCGCTGTACGCGTTGTCGTACGCCAGGATGACGTCGTGGCGGCGGCACCACTCCACCGCGTGCTCCAGGTATTCGCGGGGCGCGGCGGCGGCGGTGGGATTGTTGGGATAGTTCAGGTACAGAATGCGCGCGCGGCGCACCACGTCCGCCGGAATCTCGTCCAGCGGCACCAGAAAGTCGTTCTCCGGCCGCAGCGGCACGATGTACGGCTCGCCCCCGGCCAGCACGGTGCCGCCCAGGTACGCCTGGTATCCCGGGTCGGGGATGATGGTGACGTCACCCTCTTCCACGAAGGCGAAGGGAAGGTGAAAGATCCCTTCCTTGCTGCCGATCAGCGGAAGCACCTCCTTGAAGGCATCCACCCGCACGCCGAAGCGGCTCTGCATCCACCGGGCGATTTCTTCGCGGAACTCCACCAGCCCCAGCTGAAAGGAGTAGCGCGAGTTGAGCGGATCCTGCGACGCGCCGCGCAGCGCCTCCACGGCGGCCGGCGGGGGCGCCAGGTCGGCGTCGCCGGTGCCCAGGTCGATGACGTCCACCCCCCGCTCGCGCAGTTCGCGCTTGATGGCGGGAACGTCGGTCAGCGGGTACGGCGGAAGGCTCTGAAAGCGGCGGGCGAGTCTGGGCATGGAATCAGGCGTTCCCGGTCAGGCGTGAGTGGGGGCCGACACTTCGTCCTGCGGGCGCTCCAGCAGCATGCGCGCGGCCAGGATCACTCCGCCGACGGTGATGGCGATGTCGGCGAAGTTGAAGATGAAGGGAAAGAAGTGCACGTAGATGTAGTCCGTCACGCCGCCGTGGTACAGCCGGTCGCCCAGGTTGCCCAGCGCGCCGCCCAGCACCAGCGCGCCGGCCACCTGCAGCCACCGGTCGCGCGACTGCCGCATGATGCCCAGGGTGGCCACGATCCCCACCAGCGTCAGGGCGATGACCAGCGGAAAGCGCACGTACTCCGGCGCGTTCTTGAGCCATCCCCACGAGATGCCGTGGTTCACCGTGCGCATCAGGCTGAACCAGCCGGCCACCACGGTGCGCGGCACGCCCAGCGGCAGGCGCTCCTGCACCATGGCCTTGGTGATCCAGTCCACCGCCACGATCAGGGCGATGGTAAGGGCCAGCCAGCGGCCGCGGGTCATCTTCATGCGGACTCCACGGGGTTGCGGATGATGCCCACGCCGGGGATCTCGACTTCCACCACGTCGCCGGGGTGCAGCCGCGAGATGCCGGCCGGCGTTCCCGTGGCGATCACGTCGCCCGGCTCCAGCGTCATCACGTTGGAGATGTACTCGATGAGCACGGGAATGCTGAACGCCATCTGCGACGCGTGCCCCTGCTGCCGCACCTGGCCGTTCACGCGGCAGATGACGGACAGGTCGTCGCGATCCACTTCCGCCAGCGGCTTCATGGCGCCGAGCGGGCAGAAGGTGTCGAAGCCCTTGGCGCGCGTCCACTGCCCGTCCGGCTTCTGCAGGTCGCGCGCGGTGACGTCGTTGAGCGGGGCGATGCCGGCCACGTAGTCCCACGCGTCCGCCGCGCTCACCCGCCGCGCGCGCCGGCCGATGACGATCGCGATCTCGCCCTCGTGCTCCACCTGCGCGGATTCCGGCGGGAGGACGATGGCCTCGCCGTCCGCGACCAGGGCGGAAGACGGCTTCAGAAAGATGAGCGGCCGCTCGGGAACGTCGTTGCCCAGTTCGCGGGCGTGTTCCAGGTAGTTGCGGCCGACGCAGACGATCTTGGAGGGAGAAGGCACGAGACCAACAGGGAATAGGGAATAGGGAATAGGGAGTAGGGAATAGGTGGACTGTCGTCGCGAGACGAGCGTCCACGTACCCCGGCCTGGTTTCGCGGTTCTGCGGCGCGGCGGATCACCTGCCGGGCCGCGCCTGTCCCCCGTAGACACGCGGCGGCACCAACCCGTTGTCCCGCCGCCGCTTGTCATCCTGTGGAGACGGACGCCATGGCACATTACCTTGGGGGAGCGCCGCCGCCCTCTGCCTCACACCAGAATCGGCCTCCACGGAAGGATCTGTCGCCGCACCGGATCCAGCGAGCCGCACCTCACCATCCGCCGCAGTCCGCGCAGGCGGACTTCGTGCTTTTCCAGCGGCGAATTCATTCGCTCCTGGGCGGGCGGCCGCACCGAATCCATCGATCCGCGCCGCACCGTCCGCCGCAGTCCGCGCAGGCGGACTTCGTGCTTTTCTAGCGGCGAACTCATTCGCTCCTGGCGGGCGGCCGCACCGAATCCATCGATCCGCGCCGAACTCTCCGCCCCAGTCCGCGCAGGCGGACTTCGTGGTTTTCCAGCGGCGAATTCATTCGCTCCTGGACGGGGGGCCGCACCGAATCCATCGATCCGCGCCGAAGTTTCCGCCGCAGTCCGCGCAGGCGGACTTCGTGCCTTTCCAGCGGCGAATTCATTCGCTCCTGGACGGGCGGCCGCACCGAATCCATCGATCCGCGCCGGACCTTCCGCCCCAGTCCGCGCAGGCGGACTTTGCGCCGTGGTTGCCGCGACTTCAGTCGCCCGTGCTCCCCGCCTGCCGAGCGCGTCTTTATCCCGCCCGCCGCGTCTGCATCCGCTCGCCGTAGAACGCCAGCATCCGCTCCTTCACGACCTTCCACGGCGCCTGCACCAGCGGCGTGGGCGGCAGCGAATCCAGAAAATACCGCCCGTAGCTCTTCTTGGCGATGCGCCCATCCAGAATCAGCACCACGCCGTGGCACTCGCGCGAGCGCACCAGCCGCCCGAACCCCTGCTTCATGCGGATGGCCGCGTGCGGCAGCATGTAGTGGATGAACGAGTTGAGCCCCGCCGCCTCGATCGCCTCCACCCGCGCCGCCGTCACCGGCTCGCTCGGCACTTTGAACGGCAGCTTGGGGATGATGAGCCCGCGCAGCGGGTGCCCGGGCACGTCCACGCCCTCCCAGAACGACGTGGTGCCCAGCAGAATCCCCCGCCCCGACGCCGCGAACCGGTCCACCAGCTGCCCGCGCGGCGCCTCGCCGTGCACGAACAGCGGCCAGTCCAGGTCCGCCCGGCGCGCCCGCAGCTCCTGCGCAACGTGGCGCAGCGCGCGGTAGCTGGTAAAGAGGACGAACAGGCCGCCATCCGTGATCTTGGCCAGTTCCAGCGTGGCGCGGATCGTGGCCTCGTCGTGCCGCGGATCGGAGTCGCCGGCCGGGAGCGGCAGGTCCGTGGGTACGGCCAGCAGCGTCTGCTTCGAATAGTCGAACGGCGACGGGTAGACGGCTTCCTCCACGTGGATGTCGTTGGCGAAGTCCGCCCCGATCCCCAGCCGCTGCCGCATGAAGCGGAAGTTGCCCTGCGTGGCCAGCGTCGCCGAGGTCAGAATCACCGTCGGCACCTTTTCGAACAGCGTGTCGCGCAGCACCCACGACAGGTCCAGCGGCGCCGAGTTCAGCGTCAGGTTCCCCTCGCGCCCGTCGCGCGGCGGCTGGCGCTCCATCCACCGCACCAGCTTCATCTCCGACTCGCCCGGCCGCAGCGCCCCGCGCAGCGCGTCCGACGCCGCGCCGATGCGGTTCACGGACCCGCGCAGCTCCACCAGCTGCGGCTCCACCCCCTGCTTGAGCTGCTCGTCCGCGCCGATGCGCTCGCGAAGCTGCTCCATTCCCGACAGCAGCGTCTTCAGGTTCTCCAGCAGCCCCGTGAGCGCGTCGTCCAGCCCCAGCGGCCAGATGGGGTGCGCGGCGAAGTTTTCTTCCAGCCGGATCACGGGATCGCCCGCGGAAAACACGTCGGACAGGAACGAGAACACGGTGGCGGCGCGGTCGCGGCTGTCGTCCAGCGCGGGAAGCAGCTTTTCGTCAATCAGATCCAGCGCGGACTGCGCGATCAGGTCCGACTTCACCCCCGCGATCGCCGCGCGCAGGGAGGGAAACAGCCCCTTGCCGCGCGTTTCCAGCCTGCGCAGCGTGCGGAACAGCCCGCGCTTGCTCACGGTGCTGCCCAGGTGGCTGGTCGCCGCCTCTTCCAGGTTGTGCGCCTCGTCCAGAATCAGCCGCCGGTAGTGCGGCAGCACCGCCGGCGCCGTGTAGTTGCCCTGCGCGCGGCGGACGGCCAGGTCGGCAAAGAGCAGGTGATGGTTGGCCACCAGGATGTCGGCGGAGGCCGCCTCGCGCCGGGCGCGCTGGTAGAAGCAGTCTTCAAAGTGCGGGCACTTGGCGCGCAGGCACACGTCCGTTTCGGACTGGATCTCGTCCCACACTTCGGACGAGGGACGGAACGGCAGGTCGCTGATGCTGCCGTCCTCCGTGGTGTTCATCCACTCCAGAATGCCCTTGAGCTCGGCCTGCTTTTCCGGCTCCAGCAGCGTCGCCGCGCTTTCCTTGGCCAGCAGCGCGCGGCGGATGCTGACGTAGTTGCTGCGCCCCTTCACCAGCGCGAAGCGGAACGGCTGCCCCAGCGCGCGCCGCAGCAGCGGCAGATCCTTCTCTACCAGCTGCTCCTGCAGGTTGATGGTGTTGGTGCTGACGACCGTGCGCTCCTTGTTCTGCAGCGCCCAGCGGATGGCGGGAAGCAGGTAGGCGACGGACTTGCCCGTTCCCGTTCCCGCCTCGGCCACGCCCACGCCGCCGGTGTTGTACAGCCCGCCGATCATCCGGGAGAGCGCGCGCTGCTGCGGGCGGTCTTCAAAGCGGGGATGTCGCGCGGCCAGCGGTCCGCCGGGGCCCAGGTCCGCGTCGATGGCGTCCAGGTCCAGCGGATCGTTTTCGCGCGACTCCGGCGGCTCGACGACGACGTACATCTCCCGCGCGTCGTTGTCGATGATGGCGAAGCCCAGCCCCTGCTCCCACAGCCGCGCGGCGACGCCGAAGTCCGCCTCGGACGGCTCCAGGATGCCGGACGGATGGTTGTGGATGAGCAGCCCGCCGGCCTCCGGCTCCTTCACCAGCGCCAGCACCGCCCCCGCGTTGCCGCGGGCGACGACGCGCGGCTCCACCACTTCCCCGCCCTCGCCAATGCGCGCGACAAAGCACACCTCGTTGCCACGGGCGCGAGCGATCTCGCGGCGCAGCAGTTCGGCGGCGGCGGGGTTCAGAAAGAGTTCTACGGCGGAGCGCCGGGTTTCCACGTCGCGGAGTGCTTCCGGGTACAACGGGTGCGGCCCGGAGTGTCCGGGCCGCGCGGTCAGCCGATGGCCGAGGCGGGATCGGATTCGGCCAGCGCGTCGCGCAGTGCCTCCTCATCGTCCTGCTCGATCGCGTCGATCTGGATGAAGCCGACGCGCACGGGCTCGGCGGGATCTTCCGGGCACTGAAAGCGTGCCGCGTAGATGCCCAGCTCGGTGGGAGACGGATGGCCGTACTGGATCTCCACCAGCCAGCTCCGCTCCTGCTCGTCTTGAAAGATGGCCCTGTCTTTCGGCATGCGTTCGGTACAATGATAGTGGAGAGTGCGTTCCGCCGGGAGTGGACGCCGAACGCGCCGCGCCCGCCGGGAAGCTAACATGCTCCCGGCGGGCGCGGTACGTCGTGGACGCCAAAGGTGTCAGTCCGCCGCGATCTGATCAGCGAACGGGTCCACGTACGGCGAGGCGGCGCGAAGCTGTTCCAGCGCCTCCAGCACGGGCGCGTGATCGTGTCCCGCCTCGTACGAGATCGCGACGATGTTCATCTGCGACATCATGTGGGCAATTTCGAACGATCCCGCCCCGGCGACGAGCGCGTAGTGCTTGGGCAGGTGATTCTCAAAAATCAGCGTCAGTTCGCGCAGCGCCAAGTACAGATCCGGGTCGCTCAGGCTGTAGCCGATGAACAGAACCGTGTAGTTCAGGAACACGGAGTACAGGAACGCCCGGACGTGCGGGCTGCGTACGATCAGCCGGTCGTAGTCCCGGCTGGCCAGGATCACGCCGCCGGCGGCATGCACATCCCCGTGCATCTTGAAGACGAACGGGTCCGGCTCGAACAGGACCTGCGCCAGCCGGTCGAGATTGCTCGGCCCGAATCCGACGTTGGCGTAATCGCCACGCTCGAGCGCGATCGCGGACTCGATCAGCGCATCGTAGTTCGTGGTGATGATGCCGCGGTATGCCGTCCCCGCGATCGCCCGGTGAACTGGGAGCGGCGGCAGCTTGCGGCCGATTTTCTCCCGGAGTACTTCGCGGATGCCGCTGGGGCCGAGCACCCGCTGCGCGTACTCCGCCAACGTGATCCAGTCGTTGCGATCGGAGAACTTCTGCAGGCCCTCGATCTGGGCCAGGGGCATCTCGTTGGCTTCGTCGACCAGCGCCTGCACCAGTTCGGCCCACGTTGGATAGCCCGCCGCCACGGACAGGCCGGAACCTACGAACGCGATGCACTTGCCGCGGCGGACGGAGTTGATCAGTCGTTCAGGAAGCTTGATGGACATGGCGTCACCCGGGTAAGAGGTTGACCGCAAGGTAATGTAATCTGGACACCATTTCCAGTGCTGAACGTCCGTTTTGTAAAAGTGGTCCGAACGCTGGAACCAAAGGATCGGTGAGGGTTTTTCGCTATGTTTCAGCGGTGTCGGATAAGGTGCTCCCAATCCGCCGTCCGGCCGTAGCTGTCCAGATTGGCGAACCTGTGTCTGGGAGCCTTTTCGGTCGCCAAGGCAGAAGAGGAGGGACAGGCGATGATGCCCGTCCCTCCTCTTTCTCTGCGGCTCTGCGCCTCTGTGTGAGGCTTTTTTCGCCCGTCCGGCGCGCGGCGGATCAGGGCTCCGCCGCGTCCTGCGCGATGCGGTAGGCGTCGTTGCGGGAGATGCCCAGCCGGCGGCGCAGCTCCTTGGCGACGGCGCTGGGGGACTGGCCCTGGGAGAGCAGCGCCTTGGCGACGGCGTCGGCCGCAAGCTCGTCCACCTCGCCCTCCGCCACCGCGTCCGCCGTGCGCCCGGCGACGACGACGACAATCTCCCCAAGCACCTCCGCATCCGCGTAGCGCGCGGCGGCTTCGGTGAGCGTGCCGCGGAAGAACTCCTCGTGCATCTTGGTCAGTTCGCGCGCCACGGCCACGCGCCGCTCACCGCCGGCCGCCTCGGCCAGGTCCACCATCAGCCGGCCGAGCCGGTTGGGCGATTCGTAGAGGACGGAGGCACGCGGCGAGGCGGCCACCTCTTCCAGCAGTTCCGTCCGCTCCGGCCCCTTCCTCGGCGGAAAGCCGAAAAAGGTGAAGCGCTCCGCCTCGATCCCCGAAGCCACCAGCGCGGAGAGCAGCGCGGAAGCGCCGGGGATGGGGATGACGGGAAAGCCCGCCGCCACCACTTCGCGGACGATACGCGCGCCGGGATCGGAGAGCAGCGGCGTGCCCGCGTCCGACACGAGCGCCACGTTCTTTCCTTCCCGCAGCATCTCCACGACCAGCGTGGCGCGCGAGGCCTCGTTGTGCTCGTGCGCGGACATCAGCCGCGTCTGGATTTCCAGGTGGCGCAGCAGCATTCCGGTGCGCCGGGTGTCTTCGGCCAGGACGACGTCCGCGTCGCGCAGCGTGTCTACCGCGCGGCGGGAAATGTCGCCCAGGTTGCCGATGGGCGTGCTGACGATGTGCAGCGAAGGAGAAGTCAAATCGCGAGGGCCCAGGGAAGGCGGGCAAAGAATCCGTGCTCCTGCAGCACGAAGCGGCTGTCGCGTCCCACCTTTTCAATCATCGCGCCGGGATCCACGCCGTGGTGGTCGGCGGCGCTGATCAGCACCTCGGTGATCCACGCGGCCACGCCGTCCGTCAGCCCGTCCGGCGAGCTGACCGGGTCGCCCGCCACGCGCCCCTCCGGCGTGATGTCGAACGCGGCCACCACGGCGTGCTCGCGCGCGGCGGCCTTCTGCCCGCGCTGCAGCATGCCCAGCGCCGTCTCGCGCCCGGCGGAAAGCGCCAATTCGCGCAGCGTGCCGCCGATCATCCGGCGGTACAGATCCACCAGCCCCGGGCCCGCCTGCATGGGAAGCTCGTCCAGCCCGGGATACAGCACGGCCTTGAGGCTGGCCCCCGCCGCGAACACGGTGCGCAGAAAGTCCGGTATGGCCACGGACTCGCTGCGCTCGGCGAACCATCCCGTGCGGAACGAGCCCTCGTCAAAGATCAGGTAGTGGTGCCGCTCGCCGTCCGTCAGTTCCAGCACGCCGCTGAAGCCGCGCTCGCGCAGCAGCGGAAAGAGCCGCTCCGGGCGCGCGGACTCCAGCGGCTCCGTCCAGGGAATGGGCTCGGCGACCAGGGTGGAGAGCATGGCGCGCAGCTGGTCTTCGGTGGCGCCGTAGTAGCCGATCTGTCCGCCTTCTCCCCGCTCGCTTTCGGTGGCGCACAGGCGCAGCACCTCCGACAGCGCGGCGGGACCGCGCCCGGCGGGCGTCATCCTGGCGGCAAAGAAGGGTTCCCCGCCGCGCAGAAAGACCAGAAAGCACCGCTCCCCCAGCTGCACGCACACGAATCCCGGCACGCGCGCCTGCCGGTCGCGTTTTCCGTCGCTGAGAATGCCGGGGAGATTTACGTACGAAAGCTTGGTCCGCGGGAGATAGGCGGCGTCGGCGGGGAAGCGGTAGATCATGGCGGCGGTCGCGGGCCGATGAACGGGACGGGGCGGACCGTGGATGGAAGTCAGAAAGCGTGCCGCGATCCAAGCTGTTGCGGCGCAATCACGTAGCAGATGAGGAGGCGCCCTGGGCCTCGCAATCCGCAACCACCGGCGCGGAATGCGGTGCGGGCGCCCCGGGGGGACGCCCGCGTTCCGGAAATCAGGCCGCGGTCAGTTCCTGCAGCTTGCGCGCGAGCGCCTGCTTGGGAACCGCGCCCACCACCTGATCAATCACCTGCCCGTCCTTGAAGAACAGGATGGTGGGGATGGAGCGCACGTTGAACTTGGCGGCCGTCTGCTGGTTGCTGTCCACATCCAGCTTGCCCACCTTCACCTGGCCGGCGTACTCATCGGCCAGCTGCTCCACGAAGGGGCCGATCAGGCGGCAGGGGCCACACCACTCCGCCCAGAAATCCACCATCGAAACGCCGTCCGCGTTCGCGATCTCCGACTGAAAGTTGCCGTCGGTGATCTCCACGATGTTCGCGCTGGTCGCCATTGTCGTGCCTTCCCAGGTTCCATGGGCCACGGGGGCCCGGTGCGGTAGCCGCGCCCGCCGAGGCGGGCTATTTTCGCGGCTTCTACAGAGTGGTACACCTCAAATCGAAAACGGAGTCCGATGACCGAGCGTGCGCTGGACCACGTGGGAATCGCGGTGCACTCGCTGGACGAATCGCTCCCCGCGTTCGAATCTATCACCGGGCACAAGGGGTACGGCCGGGAGCGGGTGGATTCGCAGGGCGTGGAAGTCGTCTTCCTCGGCACCGGCGAAGGGCGGCTGGAACTGCTGGCCCCCACGCGCGAAGATTCGGCCGTCGCCAAGTACCTGGCCAGGCGCGGGCCGGGAATGCACCATCTGTGCTACCGCGTTCCGGACCTCGCCGCCGAGCTGGACCGCTACCGCGCCGAAGGCAAGCAGCTGATCGATGAAGCGCCCCGGCCGGGCGCCGCCGGCCACCTGGTCGCGTTCATCCATCCCCGCTCCACCAATGGCGTTCTGACGGAGCTTCTGCAGGCCGGCCACTGAGGTCCGGGCGGTTCCTGCGGCTGATCGCGACCAGGTTTCGAGAGCCGCCTGACGTGGATCGCACGTATCCGCATCCATGCCGCAAGGCGTCATCCTGAGCGAGCGTGCGCCCCCCTCTCCACCGGGCGGGGTCATGCGCGAGCGAAGGATCTACCATCCGCCGAGCCAACGTCGCGTGACGCACGCCCGTTCTCGCGGGGAGAGCAGATCCTTCGTCGGCGCCAGGGTTCGGCGCGTCGGCCGCATCGTCCGGCGCCTCCTCAGGATGACGCCATGGGCGAAACAACCGCCATCGGAACAACATGGACGGCTGTTCCGAGGATCATCCAAACAAGACAAAGAGCCTGCGCCCCGGAGATCGGGGCGCAGGCTCTTTCTTCGGTCAGGAGGACGAAGACGTCAGGAGCGCGGGCGAATCGCGGCCTGCATGTCCACCATCTCCACCAGCCACGTTCCCGCCGGCCCCTGCACCACCGTAAACGGCACCTGCCGGCTCTGCCGGCCCTGCCGCAGTTCCACCATGATGGTGCGCGCTTCGGGGCGGCCCGGCGTGTTGACCATGGCGTTGAGCGCGTACGACTCCGCGCGCAGCACCGAGGCAATGGCCTGCATGCGGCGCGCGACGCGCTCCGGGGCTTGCGACTCGGCCAGCGGTCCGCGCGCCGTGCCGAACAGGTATCCCATTTCGGTATACTTGCTCTGGCGGGCGTAGCCGATGAACTGCTCCACCGCCGATGCCGGCGCGGTCGCCTGCACCGCCGTCCCCGACGGTCCCGCTGCGGGTCTCGCGGTCGTGGCGCCGCCGCCGCACGCCGCGAGCGCGGTGGCGAGGGCCGCGGAAACAAGGAAATTCCTGGAACGCACGCGACCTCCGAAGAGGGGGAAACAGAGAAGTGCCCGGACGCGGCGGCCGTCGCCGCGCCCGGACAGTGTAACCGCTCGCTCCGCGCGTGGAAAGGACGGGGCGGAGAGCGCCGTCGCGCCCCCCGCCCCGCCCCGCCCCGCCCCGCTCACGCCGCCGCCGTCCGCCCCTCGGCGCTGAAGGTAAGCCCGCCCGCGGGATCACGGTCCACCCGCACCGTGTCGCCGTCCTGGAACTGCCCCTCCAGAATGCGCAGCGCCAGCGGGTTCTGCAGCAGGCGCTGGATGGCCCGCTTCAGCGGCCGCGCCCCGTACGCCGGGTCGTAGCCCTCTTCCGCCACGAACGCCTTGGCCGCATCCGTCATGTGCAGCGACAGCTTGCGGTCTGCCAGCAGCTCCTCCAGCCGGCGCAGCTGCAGATCCACG
Source organism: Longimicrobium terrae (assembly GCF_014202995.1). NCBI lineage: Bacteria > Pseudomonadati > Gemmatimonadota > Longimicrobiia > Longimicrobiales > Longimicrobiaceae > Longimicrobium > Longimicrobium terrae. The sequence continues at coordinate 593,668 of NZ_JACHIA010000002.1, read as the reverse complement.
ATGTGCGTCAGCTCGCCGCGGCCCAGCGGCCGGAAGACGATCACGTCGTCCACCCGGTTCAGGAACTCCGGGCGAAAGTGCTGCCGCAACTCGCCCAGCACCAGCTTCTCCACCTCACCCGCGGTGGCGGGATCGGCAAGGCGCGCGGCCTGGTCCAGAATCAGCGGGCTTCCGATGTTGCTGGTCATGATGATGACCGAGTTGCGGAAGTTCACCGTCCGCCCCTGGCTGTCCGTCACCCGCCCGTCATCCAGAATCTGCAGCAGGATGTTGAAGACGTCCGGGTGCGCCTTTTCGATCTCGTCAAACAGGATGACGGAGTACGGGCGCCGGCGCACGGCCTCGGTCAGCTGGCCGCCCTCCTCGTAGCCCACGTATCCCGGAGGCGCGCCGACGAGCCGGCTGACGGCGTGCTTCTCCATGTACTCCGACATGTCGATGCGCACCATGGCGTCTTCGTCGTCGAACAGGAACTGCGCCAGCGCGCGCGCCGTTTCCGTCTTGCCCACGCCCGTGGGGCCCAGGAAGATGAAGCTGCCGATGGGCCGGTTGGGGTCCTGCATTCCCGACCGCGAGCGGCGCACCGCGTCGGCCACGGCCTGCGTGGCCTCCGGCTGCCCGATGACGCGCAGGTTCAGGTGCTGGTCCAGCCGCGCCAGCCGCTCGCGGTCGCTCTGCACCATGCGGCTCACCGGAATTCCGGTCCACTGCGCCACCACCTCAGCGATGTCTTCCGAATCCACCTCTTCCTTGAGGTAGCGCGACGTCTTCTGCACCTCGCCCAGACGCGCCTCCTCGGCCTCCAGCTCCTTCTGCATCTGCGGGATGGCGCCGTACTGCAGCTCGGCCGCACGGTTCAGGTCACCGGTGCGCGAGACGCGCTCCAGCTCCACCCGCAGCGCATCCAGCTTCTCCTTTTTCTCGCGCAGGTCGCCGATGACGCTCTTTTCGGACTGCCACTGCGCCTTCATTCCGGACGAGCTTTCGCGCAGCCCGGCCAGTTCCTGCTCCAGCCGCTGCAGGCGCTCGCGGCTGGCGGGATCGCTTTCGCGCGAAAGCGCCTGCCGCTCGATCTCCAGCTGCATGATGCGCCGCTCCACCTCGTCGATCTCCTGCGGCAGCGAGTCGATCTCGATGCGCAGCCGGCTGGCGGCCTCGTCGATGAGGTCGACGGCCTTGTCCGGCAGAAAGCGGTCGCCGATGTAGCGGTTGCTGAGCGTGGCCGCCGCAACGATGGCGGGATCAGTGATGCGCACGCCGTGGTGCACCTCGTACCTCTCCTTGAGGCCGCGCAGGATGGCGATGGTGTCTTCCACGCTGGGCTCGCCCACGAACACGGGCTGAAAGCGGCGCTCCAGGGCGGCGTCCTTTTCGATGTACTGCCGGTATTCGTCCAGCGTCGTCGCGCCGACAAGGCGCAGCTCGCCGCGGGCCAGCGCCGGCTTGAGCATGTTGCCGGCGTCGGGCGATCCCTCCGTCTTGCCCGCGCCCACGATGGTGTGCAGTTCGTCGATGAAGACGATGAACTTGTCCGCCGAGTCCGACAGCTCCTTGAGCACGGACTTCAGCCGCTCCTCGAATTCGCCGCGGTACTTGGCGCCGGCCAGCATCGATCCGATGTCCAGCGACACCAGCGTCTTGTCGCGCAGCCCCTCGGGCACGTCGCCGTTCACGATGCGCTGCGCCAGCCCTTCGGCGATGGCCGTCTTGCCCACGCCGGGCTCGCCGATGAGCACGGGGTTGTTCTTGGTGCGGCGGCTGAGCACCTGCACCACGCGGCGAATTTCCTCGTCGCGCCCGATGACCGGGTCCAGCTTGCCGCGGCGGGCGCGCTCGGTGAGGTCCGTGCTGAAGCGCTGCAGCGCCTGGTATTTGTCTTCCGGGTTCTGGTCCGTCACCCGGTGCGAGCCGCGCACCTGCTCCAGCGCCTGCCGCAGCGCGTCGATGCCGGCGCCCTGCGCGCGCAGCATGTCGCGCGTGCTGAAGCCCTTTTCCGCCAGCCCCAGCAGCAGGTGCTCGGTGCTGACGTACTCATCCTTGAGGGTGCGCGCTTCCTCTTCCGCGCGGTCCAGCGCCTCGTTCAGCTCGCGGCTGATGGTGGGGTTGGATCCGCCGGACTGCTTGGGAAGGCGCGCTCGGGCGGCGTCCACCTCGGTGCGCAGGCGGGTGGTGTTCACCCCCACCTTCTGCAGAATGGGGACGACGATGCCCTCTTCCTGCTCCAGCAGCGCGGAAACCAGGTGCAGATCCTCGATCGTGGGGTTCCCCGCCTTGCGCGCCTGGTTGGAGGCCTCCTGAATGGCCTCTGCCGATTTGACGGTCAAGCGTTCAAAGTTGATCATCTATCTTCCATGTTCAAGCGGGTCAACAGCTTGTCTCATCCCGGGAACCGGATGCGATCTGAAGCGCCGCCTCGCGTTTCCGCGCGCAGCCGGCCTCTCCATTCCCGGGGGCTGACGGGTGGAAAGACAACTTCCATGCCGGGTTCAACCTGCCGAAACGTCAGCCTTTCCGCTCCCCCAAGCACAATGGACGAGCGCTCCGAACGGGAAATTGCATGCGGGTCTCCATCCAGTCGCGTTCGAACTCCGCCTCAACGGATTTAACACAAGTTATCAGTATTGATGTTTCGGTTGCGCACTCCTATTCTCCTAAGCAGCCGTTTTGTGTTGCTAGTCACTCACCCCCGCAATTTCGGTGGCCACGATGACGTCCCGCCGCGCGCTTCTGATCACCCCTGTTGTGCTCGGCGTGCTGTTCGCGATCGGAATCGCGCCCGCGCACGCCCAGGTGAAGTGCTACATCAAGAAGTGCGTGGAGTATCCGGATGGGAGCAGCGTCTGCGAGCGTACGCCCGTGGACTGCGCGACCGTCGAGATGCAGTAGGCCCGGCGTTCTCAACCCTCATTCTGGACACTTGATGAGAAGATCCCTGCTTCTGCCGATGGCGACCGTGCTGCTTCTGGCGGCGTGCCAACCCGTGGCTGCGCCCGAAACAGACAAGCCCGTTGCCGCGCTGGATGGGAATCCCGCGTTGACAGCTTCACCGCGGACGGCGGACCAGCAGAAGCTGATGGAGATCGCGGAGCGTCTGGCGGCGGAGTACGAGAGCGGCAGGCGGCCATTTCCCGCGATGAGCGCCGATCCGCGCGACTCCGTCTCGCCCGAGTCGCTGCGCGTGATGGAAGAAACCGCCAACCGCTTGGCCACAGCGTATGATGGCCGGAATGCGGACTGAGTTTCTCCTCGCTCTCTCGCTCGTCCTCTTTGCCGGCTGCGGGGAGAAGGCCGAGTCCGGCGGGACTGGCGCGGGCCAGGCGGCGCAGTGGATGCTCGATGCGAATCCGGTCATGCGGATCGGCGCGGAGGACGGCGCGGAGAGCCTGCACCGGGTGATGGCGGGAACCCGGCTGCGCGACGGAAGCATCGCCATCGCCAACGCGGGATCACACCAGGTCCGCATCTTCACCGCGGAGGGCAGGCCGGTACGCAACCTGGGGCGCGAGGGCGACGGCCCCGGCGAGTTTCGCGCGCCCGCGTGGATCGGCACGCGGCGACACGCTCATTGTGTGGGATGTGCTCGCGTCGCGGATCTCCCGGTTTGGCGGCGACGGGACGTTTCTGTCATCTGTCCCGATGCCGGAAGCGGTCGGCACCTTTCCCCGCATGGTGGGCGCCTATCCTGACGGATCGCTGCTGTTGGCCAGCGACGCGGCGGCCAGCAATACGGCGGAGTTCAAGACCGGGGTGCGCCGCGAACGGTCTGCCCTTCTCCGCGTCTCGCCGGCGGGCGCGCTCATCGGCCAGGTCGCCGAGGTGCCATCGACCGAGCAGTACGCGTCGGTGAGCCCGGACGGGCGCGGATTCCGGCTGCAGTCGCTGCCCTTTGGCCGGCGCACGGTGATGGCGATCTCCGGAAATGATCTGTACGTGGGGACGGGAGAGGATGCCGCGATCCGTGCGTTCGGCCTGGATGGATCCAGCCGTCACCTGCTCCGCGTCCCCGCTGATCGCAAGCGGGTGGCTGCGGCGGACATCAACCAGTACTGGAAGCGTCTGGTGACCAGCGGCAGCAGCCGGGATGGTGAGGGCCCACCGCCGGGTGAGATCCCGTACCCGGACGCGCTTCCCCCGTACGCCGCGCTGAACGTGGATCGCGCCGGGCGGTTGTGGGTGGGCGAGTCGCGCCTGCCGCGTGAGTGGGACCAGCCCGCGACGTGGTGGGTGTTCAGGCCGGACGGCGCGCTGGCAGCCACCATTCGCATCCCCGGCCGGATGCACGTGCTGGAGATCGGCGAAGACTGGCTTCTGGGCCGCGAGATGGACGCGGATGAACGGGAAACCGTTTCCCTGTACCGGTTTCGCCCCGCCCGTTGATCGCAGCTGCTTGCGCCGGGCGCCTGCCCGGCGAGCCCAGACCCGCAAACCGGAGCCTCGTCATGCCCGCCATTCTCCGCTCGCGTCTCCTGCTCCTGGCCTTCGCGGCCCTCGCGCTGGGCGGTTCGTCTCTGCTGTATGCGCAGGAACTGAAGTGTTACGTGGAAACCTGCGTCCCCACTGCGTCCGGGGGCGAATCGTGCGTGGTGAAGCCCATCAAGTGCCCGCAGGCCACCTGACCGGCTGAGGCGGGATCTGGATCCAGGTGCCGCATGGGAAACCACAGAAGACGGCCCAACGGAAGAACCGCGGGGCCGTTTTTCTCATCACCCACCAAGGAAGCCAGAGCGTCCGGCCGGCTCTCCGCTCCCGGGGGCTGACTGGTGCGAAACAACTTCCAGGCCCGGCGCGCCTGCGAAACGTCAAAATCGTTCAGCCCTTCAACGCGCCTGTCCCGCCTGCCGGGTATCTTCAGTTGCGTGTGACGAGGACCGGGGGAGGCTCGGGATACGCACGCAGGGCCGCGTCCTCGTCCAGCATGGCGTCAATCATCTCGTCGGCTCGCCACGAAGCCCCGGGATTGCGGACATCAGCCACCTCCGCGACCAGACGGGCAACCGCGCACGCGTTCGCACGAGCGCGGGAAAAGAACGCCGTTCCGCGAAGGACGTTCAGCGCTTCGGGAATCGCGGATCGCGCGTACTCCTCGGATGCGAACGGCCGCGGGTACCGGCGTGAATGCAGCAGCAGAAGCACGTGAAAGGCGCCGGTCAAGCGGTCCCAGGCATCCAGCGCTCCTTCGTTCCCCGGCTGATACAGGTGCGCCATCTCGTCCATGCACAACGGCGAGTATGCATTCATGCGGCACTCCTTTGTTCCAGGATTTCCAGCACATCACGGGGTGTCAGCGTTCCCCCGCCCTCAAGTTCCCGGCGTACCATCGCGTCGAACAGATCGTCTGTGCGCTGGTCTGCAAAGAGCACGTCGAACTCATGTTCCCGCAGATCGGGAACGAGGATCTCACGAGAGCCTTCCAGGCCGGATCCGGCGACTGCACGCCGGTCAGGCACGATCCCGTCCACGTCCACCCTATAGACGACAGGGTAGAAGAACTCCAGGCTTGCCTCATCGCAGATGCGTCTGAGCCGGGCGGCAGTGATGTTGTCGATCCGCGCCGCGCTTTCCATGGCGTTTACTCCGGCCCGAAGGCTACTGCGGTACTCCCGGATGAAGCGGTCGAACCGGTCCCTCCAGAACCAGGGCTGATAAAGATCGCCGTAGATCAGGTACGGATTGGAGGACTTGGGGTTGGTGGCGAGCGGGTGAAAGCTCTCCGCCAGCCACGTGTAATGCACGCCGCCGTAGAGAAAGTGGTTGATGATCCAGGCCAGGATCGGAACGGTTCCGTAGTAGTAGCGCGGCATGCACGGGCACTCGGAAAGCGGACGCGGTGGACTCCCGGAAACTGTACCGGCCCAAGCCCCCGGTCAAGGGCTTGGGCCGGTAAAAAGCAAGGAAGTACCACGCGTGGCGCGGACGAATCGCGCACCGCGCGCATTGCGCCACGTCACACCCGCTTGGTCTTCCAGCTTCCGCGGCGAAAGACGATGGCGCTGACCACCGCGAGCGCCGAGAACGCGATCGCCACGGCCAAGAACGCGCCGAACGGGCCCACTCCCAGCATTACGGCGAGCACCCACGCCAGCGGGATCTCGAACGCCCAGAAGATGGCCAGGTTGATCCACGTGGGCGTCCACGTATCCCCCGCCCCGTTGAAAGACTGCGTCAGCACCATCCCGTAGGCGTACAGCGGAAATCCCGCCGCCAGCGTGCGCAGCCCCATGACGGCGATGCGCGTGACCTCCGCGTCCTCGGTGAATACGCCCACAATGGGACGAGCGAATCCCACGAAGATCGCGCCCACCACGGCCAGAAACACGAGGTTGTAGCGGCAGGCCGTCCACACGGCGCGTTCGGCGCGGTCCGGCTTGCCCGCGCCCAGCGCCTGCCCCACCATCGTCGCCGCCGCGTTGCTCAGGCCCCAACTGGGGAGGATGGCGGTGATCACCACGCGGATGGCGACCGTGTACGCCGCCACGGCCGTGTCGCCAAAGGTGGCCACGATGCGCACCAGCCCGATCCAGCCCGCCGTGCCGATCAGCGCCTGCAGCGTCGTCGATCCGGAGAGGCGAACGATCTGCCGCATGGTGGCGGGGTTGGGAACCAGGTGTCGCCGACGCACCTGAAAGTGCCCGCCGGGACGCGTAAGCCGCCACAGCGCGAACGCCGCGCCCACCGACCGCCCGAAGGTGGTGGCCACGGCCGCGCCGGCCACGCCCATCCGGGGAAACGGCCCCACGCCAAAGATCAGCATGGGCCCCAGCACGATGTTGATGGCGTTGGCCAGCCACAGCACGCGCATGGCGATGGCCGGATCGCCCGCGCCGCGGAAGATGGCGTTCACCACAAAGAGCAGGATTACCGCCGCCTGCCCGCCCAGCATGATGCGCGCGTACGTCGATCCGACCGCGATCACTTCCGGCGATGCGCCCATCACCGCCAGCAGGCGCGGCGCGAGCACGAACGAGATCGTCCCCAGAACCACGGAGATCACCGCCGCCAGCGCCACGGCCTGCACCGCGGTCCGCGCGGCGCCCTCCGCGTCGCGCTCCCCCACGCGGCGGGCGATCACGGCGGCGGCGCCCATTCCCAGCCCCATCGCCAGCGCGTAGACCATCGCCAGCATGGACTCGGTGAGGCCGACGGCGGCGACGGCGGACTCGCCTAGGCGGGAGACAAAAAAGATGTCGGTGAGCGCAAACACGCTCTCCAGCGCCACTTCCAGCACCATGGGGATGGCCAGGAGCAGCACGGCGCGGCCCACGGGGCCCTGCGTGTAGTCGTGCGTGTGCGCGCCCCGCAGCGCCTGCCCGATGGCGGTGCGCAGGCGCGGAAGTTCGTCGGGTTCGACGGGGGTGTGTGGTACGGATGACATGCGGACGTCCAGTTTTCTCCCGTGCCGCGCGTGGCGGACGGGTATGCGTGATCGGGTGTGCAGGAGAATTCGGGTTGGGAAAGGGAACCCGAAGGCATCCCTTCCCGGTCAGCGCTGGATCATCCGATGATTCTCGATTCCGGAGGAAAGCAACCGGCGGCGCCCGCGTGCGGGGCGCGGCCGGAAAACGGTCCACGAAGTTATCGGGATCGGCGGTTGGGACAAGGGTTGGATGACCGATGTCCACGCGCGTTGAGCGACGAGGACAGCGCGGCGTCGGCGCTCGCCCAGAACGGGTCGAGAAACTGGCTCGCGATGCGTTCATCATCCTGAGCGAAGCGCCGCTCCGATGGTCGATGAGCGGTAGCCTGGCGTAAAGTCAAAGGATCTTGCCACGGCAGGTGCCGCGCACCCGGCAGGTGGGGACCGGATCAGACTCAAAGTCGCGACGCTCATGGCCGGCGATGTGGCAAGATCCTTCGACTCGCTGCCATGCACGGTGCAGCCGAGAGCACGGCGTCGCCGCTCGCTCAGGATGACAGGCGGGAGACGCGTCCCGTTTCCGCACGATGTGCGGGCTGAACAGCGCGGTCGGACGACGTCTCAACAGGTGAGCGGGAGATGCTCTGCTGCTCTGCGTGAGGCTTTCTGTTGTTCTTCCTCCGTGCCCTCCGTGCATCCTCAGTGACCTCCGTGTGAAACGGCAGTTCCTCGTAGCTGCCGCACTGCGGATCGAGGTGCAGGCGAACCACCGGCTGTGCGGCCGGCGATGAGCACAGGGACGGCCGATCGGAGCAGACCAAAAGACGACGGCGCCCGTGCTGCGGAGAGCACGGGCGCCGTCTGTCATCATCCCGGAACGCCGTGGGTCAGGGGCCCAGCAGGATCGCGTTGACGTAGATGGGGTTGGTGGCGCGCCAGAACAGGCGGAAGAGCGGATCGTCCGCGAACAGCACGACGCTGCCGTTGCCCATCCGCTTGCTCACCACCCACGACCCCTGCTGCAGCCGCCGCAGGTTTTCCGGGCTGATGACGCCGGAAATGCGCGTCAGCCGCTCCGGGAAGTACGCCACCGTCTCCACGTCCTCCGCCGGCTCGAACACCAGCGAGCCGGTGTGCAGCGCGAACGTCTCGTCCGGGCGGCCGTCCAGCCCGGCGCCGAACGCCAGCGGGTGCGCGGGGTCCAGCCGCAGCGGAAGGATGGTCCCCGGCACCTCCTGCCGCCACTCCTGCCGCTGCCGCTCCTCGCGGCCGGCCAGGTAGCGCGACGGACCGCCGCGCGCGCTGTCGGGCGTGCCGGCCTCGCGGGTCTTGATCTCCGCCAGCCCGGCCGCGACCGCCGCACCTTCGCCCACCGCCACCAGCCGTCCGCCCCGGCGGATCCACGCCTTGAGCGCGTCCTCGGCGCCGCGCAGGGCGCGCGGCGAGGCTTCCGGCAGCACCAGCACGTCGTACGAGGACAGGTCCAGCGACGACAGCTCCTGCGCCTGTACGGCGTCAAAGGGCAGCCCCAGCTCCTGCTCCAGGTAGAACCAGTGCCCGCCGAACGAGGTGGCGGCCACACCTTCTCCGCCAATCACGGCCACGCGCGGGAGCTTGGCCCTCGCCACGTTCTCGCTCCCCAGGTCGATGCCGCTTTCCGCCATCCCCGAGGCGACCGGAACGGCCAGCCCGCCCAGCCCGGCCTGCGTCAGACGCGCCTGCACCGTGTCGTTGGCGCGCGCGGGGATGAACCACGTTCCCGCCGGCCAGCGCCGCCCGCCGAACGTCGACTCGCGCGTCACCACGCTCGCGCGCCCGCCCGCCGCCAGGAAGCGGATGACCGGCCCGCCCGCCGCGCCGCCCGGCGCCACCAGCCAGCCGTAGCCGCCCGGCTGCGCGCGCACCGTCGACACGCCCTCCGCCGGCGCGGGAACCGGGGTCCATCCCGAGCCCGTGCCGGCACCGGCCCGGTACGCCGCGACGCCGTACGCGTACGGGAGCGACCAGGCGCTGACATCGTACGAATACTCGGCCTTGAGCTCCGTCTCCGGCTGCAGCAGCGTCACCGCCAGGCGGCCGCGCGGCTGCCGGGCGCGGACGCGGTACGTCCCCGCGGGAAACTGGCCGCGCGACGGAAAGCTGGGGTACGCCGTCGCCCGCGCGCCGAAGCCGCTGGACGCGCGCTCCACCTCGATCCCCTGCCGCCGCAGGTGCGCCACCAGCGCCTCCACGCGCGTGGGATCATCCCCCGGAACCAGCAGGAAGTCCGCCTCGCCCTGCCCCGCCGAGCGCTGCCCCTGCGCAAAATCCGTCAGCAGCGCCGTCTTGCCGAAGGCGGCGGTGCGCAGCGTGGCCTGCCCGCTGGTGCGGTGGTGCATGGCGCGGTCGTGCAGCGTCAGCGTATCACCCGACTCCTGCTGAATGGCCAGCCCCGCCGCGCCGTGCCCGGCCTGCTCGTACGTCATCCCCACCGCGCCGGTCAGGCTGGGCCACGAGTCGCCGTAGCCGGGGTAGAACAGGTCAAACGCTTCGCCGCTGTAGTAGGCCCAGCCCTGCGCATCGAACGCCCGCGCGTTCCCCTGCCCGAAGCGCCGCCCCCACGCCAGGATGTGCTCCGGGTAAATGGGGTTGATGGGCGCCGCCGCGGGAAAGAAGAAGTACGACGAGTTGTAGAACATCTCGTGAAAGTCCACGTGCACCTGCGGATTCCACTGCCACCACGTCGCCAGCCGCGCCTTGGTCTCCGGCTGCGTGGCCCAGCTCCAGTCGCGGTTCAGGTCGAACAGGTAGTGGTTGAAGCGGCCGCCCGGCCACGGCTCGCGATGCTCGCGCGCCTGCGGATTGACGTTGGGCGCCGCGCCCACCACGGACTGGAACCAGTTCACGTACCGGTCGCGCCCGTCGGGGTTAGTGACGGGGTCGATGATGACGATGAGCGAATCCAGCACCCCGCGCACCTCGGCGGCGTCGCGGGCCAGGTCCCACGCGGTCCACAGCGCGGCCTCGCTGGACGAGCTTTCATTGCCGTGCACGCCGTAGCTGAAGTAGACCACGGCCGGATTGGAAGCCGCCACCTGCCGCGCGCGTTCGGCGCTGGTTTCCGGCCGGGTGAGCTCGGCGTTGGCGGCCAGGATGGCGGGCAGGTTCTGCAGGTTGCGCGGCGACGCGATCACCAGCTGAAACAGCTCGCGGCCTTCCGGCGTGCGGCCGTACGGCCGGTAGTCCACCAGGGGCGACGCCTCCGCCAGCGCCTGGCTGTAGCGCTGCACCCCGGCGTACGGGGTAAAGTGTTCGCCCAGCGGGTAGCCCAGCACCTGCTCGGGCGAGGGCGGCGTGCCCTGCGCCCCCAGCGGGTGCGCGGCGGCGAGCGCCGCAACCACCGCCGCCGGCAGCAGGCGGGCGCGTGACGAGAGACGTGGCATTCGTTGGCGTCTGCGGGTGGATCGTGGATGGATCGATCGTCCGTGCGAAGCTACGGGGCGGCCCGGACGGGCGCAACGCGCCGCTTGACACGCCGGGGCAGCGCCGGTAGCCTCTTCCGGTTGCCCCGCGCTCCTCCGCGCCGGCTTCAGCATCCACGTGAGGGAGGATCTCGCATCCTTTTTCGTGGATTGTGGTTATCGACAAGGAACGAATGTGACTTCTCGCCCCCTCTACGCCGTTGTCCTCCTCCTCTCCCTCGCCGCGTGCGGGGGTGAGAAGAAGTCGGATGTGCTGCCGCGCGACCGCTTCGTGGCGGCCAGCGTGGCGCTGCGGCTGCTGCCGGCGAACGCCACGGAGGCGCAGCGGCGCGAGACGCTCAAGAAGTTCAAGGTGACGAACAAGCAGATGCTGGCCTGGGTGGATGCGCATCGCCGCGACCCGGGCGCGCTGGCGGAGGCATGGCAGGACGTGGCCAAGCGCGTGGACAGCCTGTCGTCGCTCCGGCCCGTGCCGCCCACCCCGGACTCCGCGCGCGGCGATTCCGCGCGGGCTGATTCTGCCGGGAAGCAGCCGCGGAAAGTGGATGCGCCGTTGATCGTGACGCCCCCGCAGGCCGGCCGTCCGGGCCGCGTGTCGCCGTTCGATTCGCTGGCCAAGTACCGCGGCCGCCGCAGGCCGCCGATTTCCGGCAAGCCTCCCCGCCCCACGGCCGAGATCCAGTAGCCGCCAGCCGACGCGCATGCCGACATCGCCCCTTCCCGCCTCGCGGGTCGTTCTGGCCCGTTCCGCCTGCCGTCCGGGGTCGATGGCGGTGCGCCCATGACCCGCGTCGCGCGGCGGAAGCTGCTCTGGTTCGGCGGGCTGATCGTGCTGATGGCGGTTGCCGCGGTGATCTTCCGGCTGATGGACGGGCCGTTCGCCATCTTTGCCGCCGCGCTGGTGGCGCTCATCCCCGGCCGCATTCAGCGCACCTTCTACCGCGACCTGTTCGCCGCGCGCCGCACGATGTCGCACGGCCGCTACGCGGAATCCGCCGAGCACTCCCGCCGCTTTCTGGCCGACATCCGTGAACAGCCCGGGCTCAAGCGGCTGATGTGGATCGCGTGGCCGGGGCGCACGGTGGACGCGGAGGCAATGGCGCTCAACAACCTGGGCGGCGCGCAGGTGGAACTGGGCGAGTGGGACGCCGCTTCCCGCCACCTGACGGAAGCCATCCGCATCGATCCCGAGTACTCCGTCCCCCGCTTCAACCTCGCGTTGATCGCCGCCGTCCGCGGTGACCGTGAGACTGCCGAACGCCTGCACGGCGAGGCGCGCGCGATGGGTTATGCTCGCGGCTCCATCGACGCGCTGCTGCGGCACGCGGACGAACTGCGGACGCGCTTCGCGTCACCCGCCACGGTCTGAACCGCGGCTCGGATGGCGCGCGGTGCTGAACGAAACGGGGGAGCTCTTCGCGAGCTCCCCCGTTTTTCGTCCGTCCCGGGCTGCGGCCCGTCGGCACGCAGAACCTCCGCGCGTCAGCCGTCCGCGTTGCGCGCGTGTGTCGTGATGTGGTTGATGAGGGTGTCCCACAGCGGCGGCGGGAGCGCGTGGCCCATCGCGGGGATGATCTCCAGCCGCGCGCCGGGGATGAGTTCGGCCGTACGCCTGCCGCCTTGCAGCGGAACCAGCGGATCTTCATCCCCGTGGATCACCAGCGTGGGAATCCGCAGTTCGCGCAACGCGTCCGCGCGGCTGGGGCTGGCCAGGATCGCCGCGAGCTGCCGGGCCACGCCGGACGGGTTGCGCCCGCGCTCGTACGCCTTGAGCACCTGCGTCCGCGTCCGGGCGAGGTCCACGGCGATTCGATGTCCATTCAGGATCCGCCACATCGTGATCGCTCGCCTCACTACCGCATCCCTTCCCCGCGGCGCCGGGAGGAACAGCGCGGCGGACGCGCGCCAGTGCGGATGCGGCAGGTCATCCTCCCCCGTGTGCGACATGACGCTGGTGAGCGATCGCACGCGGCCGGGCGCCAGGACGGCCACGCTCTGCGCGATCATTCCGCCCATCGACACGCCCACGACGTGCGCGCTCGCGATCCCCAGCGCGTCCAGCACGCCGAGCGCGTCGCGCGCCATGTCGTCCAGCAGATACGGAACGCCCACCGGGAGCCCGCGCCGTTTTGCCGCCACCAGCGCCACGACCCGCGGCACCGGCGCGCCCGTCATCCACGTGCTGCGCCCGATGTCGCGGTTGTCGTAGCGGATCACGAACCATCCACGAACCGCCAGCCGCGCGCAGAACTCGTCGTCCCACTGCACCATCTGCGCTGCCAGCCCCATGATGAGCAGAATGGGCGGATGCGCGGGGTCGCCGAACGTTTCGCAGGTGATCTGCAGCCCGTTGGCGGGAACGACGATAGGCTCCACGCGGCGGACGGCGGAGGTGTCCACCGGCGCCAGCGGCCAGGTGAGGACGGGCTTGGGCGTGCGCGCCGCCAGCAGGCTGAGCGTCGCGTCGCCGAACAGGTGCGCCAGGGGCATGCGATGGATGGATCACGGTCCGTGGTTCGCGCGCCGCTCCGGCCGGCGCCAATCGACGCCATCCACAATCGCGAGGCGCGGGCCAGCGCGCGAGTTGCACGCCCGCTCGCACCAGCCCAACGGGAAGGTCATACACATGCGCACTATATTCGCGCAAAATCGCAAGTTGTGATGCCGGAGAAACTTGTGTTGTTGTCTCCTGATCCAGGGCCGAAAACCGGAACTTCAGGGACTTGCGCCGATCAGCAATCATCGGCTTATTCTGAGTGCCAGCCAGAAGTACTCCAGTCTGTACCGCTGTCCCGCAGCAAAAACTCCCTCCTACTTGTTTTCACGAAATGAGAAGTTCTCACGCACGCCGCACGTCCCCGTTTCTCGTATTTTCGCTGTTCCTCGCCGCCGCCGCCTGCACGTCCAAGGACACTCTTCAGCCGCCGATTGATCTTACGACTGTCCAGCAGTTGTCGGCGGGCGACGTTCGCCCGCTGACGCTGACCAGATCCGATTCCATCGTCCTGGGGACTGGCGCGGAGACGGTGGGCGACATCAGTGATTTCCGAGTTTCGGAGGGCCGGTTCTACATTCTTGACGGCCCCTCCAAGCGGGTCCGCGTTTTTGACACTCGCGGCCAGCTTGTCAGCACGATCGGCCGGCAGGGGTCAGGGCCGGGCGAGTTCCGGTCCCCGGTGTCCATCGCGGTGCTCGGCAACGAACTGCTGGTGGCCGATGTGGCGGTGGACAATGCACTTTCGCGATTCAATGCTCAGGGCGCGTTCCTGGACCGCAGGCGGTACGGCGTCGTTGCACAGGCGTCATCTCTGGCCACGGATGCGGACATGGTGGCGTCCATGCGCATGCTGACCATCGCGGACCCCGCGAAAGAGGGCTGGAACGTGGTCGCCATCGCAAACGCCCGCGGAGACTCGGTCGGGTCCGGCTGCGTGATCGATCCGCGGTACGTGGAAAGCAGAAAGGTTGACGGGACTCTTTCGCACTTCGGTTTCGGGAACGTGTCGGTGCGGGGGGGCGAGGTGTACTGCACGCAGGGGATCAGCCCGATCGTGCAGGTCATGGACCTCACGGGAAGGCCGATCCGCCAGATCCGGACTGCGCCTCCGTTCTACCTGGCCCCGAAGGACAAGAAGCTGGACCTGAACCAGAAGGCCATCTTCGAGTTCCTGGGAAGCTTTACGACCAATGCCGGCTACGTACCCGTCGAGGGGGGCTTCGTATCCATGTATACGCGGTTCAACGAGGACGAAGGCGAGGTCCGGTACCACCTGCTTGTCTGCCGCGAGGGCACGCCCATGCGGTGCGGAACGCTGGAAAATATCCGCAAGCCGATCTACATCCCTTCCCTGGACAGCATCTACCTGCAGGAAGAGATGGAGCCCAACGCACCCGTCACGATTGGAATCTACCGCATCGCCGGCCTGACGGAGTGAACGCATGTACCTGTCGAGACTTCTGCCGCCATTGGCGGGTGTGCTGCTGGCGGCCTGTTCCTCGGGCGAGCCGCTGGCCAAGGCCAGCATGGAGCACGGGATTTCCCCCGGCGATGCCGTGGCGTCCGTCAAGGTTCCCTGCATGTCGGGCCCGGACCGCGAAGTAGCCGAAAAGAACAAGTTGCAGGTGGTTACCTTTGCAACGCCCTATGACTGCTCGGCATGCACGCCCCACATGGCTGGAGTGCCCCGTGTGCTCAGGCACATAAACGAGGACCAGAAGGGTTTTGTGGTGGTCTGGAGCCCGAACAAGAAGATGCTTCAGCGCTCCCTGGGGCAGGCGAAAAGCGATCTGCCCATCTGCATTGATGAAGCGGGCGTGTTCTGGGATCGCCACGACATCCAGCATACGCCTTTTACGGTCGTAATCGATGACGGACGCGTCGTTTACACGACAGACGCGGTTTTCACGCAGCGGGACACCGAGGAAAAGTTCGCCCGTGATCTGAAGGTTCTGATTGCGCGGTCGGCGTCGGCCCGCGCACCGTCTCGTTCCACGGCTTCACGATAGACGCTCCGAATGTACGGTCATCCTCCCTGGACGGAGTGGGACCTGCTTGAAGTTCACCTTCCAATACCTCTCTGGAGATCCAAGATGCGCATCAAAGTCTCTCGTATCGTGTTCGCCGCGATTGCGGTGGTTTCCATCGGCGCCGGCGCCCGCGCCGCGTCCGCTCAGGAAGAAAACGAAGTGAAGACGCCCAAGGAGTTCGCTCTGATGGTGAATCCGCTCACCGGGCACGTCTACTGTGTCGCCGCCGGGTCCGGCTGCTTCGTCGTCTCCTGACCCGCCTCGCAGTCAACTTTCCTCAACCCCTCATGAAAAAGCCAATGCGCAAAGTCATCTACGCCCTCTCGCTCCTCGCCTGCGTCTCCGCCCCGCTTGCTGCCCAGGTCGACAATGAGACCGGCGGCGATCTGAAGGAGTATGACGTTACCTTCGACAAGAACGGCAACGTGATCTGCTTCAACACGGGCACCAAGTGCACTGCCGCCGGCTGACCTGATCTTTCCCTGGCCGCGCCTCGATAGCGGCCGGGACCCGCACGTCGTTCTGTTTGCCCACTCCGTCCAGCAGGGTTGCCGCGTCAGGCAAACAGAAGAGGACGAGTGCACCCAGTGTGCACTCGTCCTCTTCTGCTCCAGGCAAAGAGCCCAGCCCTCATCCGGCAGAACTAGGCATTATTCCGGTCGCCTGGAGTGAACTCAAGATCGGCGCGTCGATCGCATCACGGAACATTGCACGATCAGAGCGCTCGAGAGCGCTTCTGGAAGCTCGTTCGACCCTGCACGATTTATCGGGGTGCGTTCAGTCCCGTTCGCACTCTCAGTCCAGCAGGGTGCCCGCGAAACAATGGGAGAAGACAGGCGCTGGTTTGCCTGGCTTCTCCCATTTCCGCAGCTTCCCGCTGCAGGCATCACGCGCGGCAGCCAGCGAACCGCTCCTACTCGCGCTCCACCAGGTCGCCCCAGCGCAGCTTGCGGCGCAGGGTGGAAAAGAAGGTCTGGCCGTCGAAGCGCACCAGGCGCACCGGCCTGGGCGCGCGGTAGACAACCACCTTCTGCCCGGGCACCAGCCGCTCGTGGTCCTGCCCGTCGATGGTCAGAATCAGTTCCTCCGTAGGGGACAGCACCTCCACGGTGATCGTCTCGTCCGCGGGCAGCACCAGCGGCCGCACCCCCAGCGTGTGCGGGCAGATGGGCGTGGCGATGATGCAGTGCACCGATGGCGCTACGATGGGCCCGCCGGCGGAAAGCGAGTACGCCGTCGACCCCGTGGGCGTGGCCAGGATGATTCCGTCCGCGCTGTAGCTGCCCACCACGTCCTTGTACGCGCTCACCGCCAGCCGGATGACGCGCGCGGCGCCGGTCTTGTGCAGCACGGCGTCGTTCAGCGCCAGGTGCCGCCTGCCCTGCTCCCCGTCCGCGGTCTCCGCGTGGCACTCCAGCGCCATCCGCTCGTCGATGGTGAAGTCGCCGGCGATCCACTTTTCCAGCGCGTCCTCCATTCCGTCGCGCGGCGCGGAGGTCAGAAACCCCAGGTGCCCCAGGTTCACGCCCAGCACCGGGACGCCCTCGCGCACGACGAGTCGCGCCCCGCGCAGCAGCGTGCCGTCCCCGCCCAGCGTGAGCAGCAGGTCCAGCCCGGCGCACATCTCCGGGGTCAGCAGCTCGCCGTCGCCCACGTACTCGCGCAGCGGCGGCTCGTAGAACAGCAGAACCCCCTCCCGCCGGGCGAAATCCGCCAGACGGGTGAGGGTTTCCTGCAGCATCCCGTAGTGCGAGTGCCCTACGACGCCAATGCGGCGCGGCCCGCGTTCCGCGGCGCTCACGCCGTTTCGGCCAGCGACCGCAGCGGCCGGCCCAGCAGCGCGCGGGCCCGCGCGGCGATCCCGTCCGCGTTCAGGCCCAGGTCCGCCAGCAGTTCCGCTCGCTCGCCGTGCTCCACGAACGCGTCCGGAAGGCCCATGGAGGCGCCCGCCACCTGCGGCCAGCGGTCGTCGATGGCCTTGCGCACATACGCGCCGAAGCCGTTGGCCACCGTCCCCTCCTCCACCGTCAACACGTGCGGATGGTGCGGGAACAGGCGCTCCAGCGCGGCCTCGTCCAGCGGCTTGATGAAGCGGCAGTTGACCACCGTGGCCGAAATCCCCTCGCGCTGCAGCGCCTCGGCCGCGGCGACGGCCGGGTTCACCATCGTGCCGGTCGCCAGGATGGCCACATCGCGCCCCTCGCGCAGCGTTTGCCAGGTGCCGTACGGAACGGCCTGGATCTCCGCCACCGGCTTCGGTAGCGCGGGCACGGCGTCGCGGGGGATGCGGATGCTGAACGGCCCGGCGTCGTGCTCCAGCGAGGTGCGCAGCAGCCCGATCAGCTCGTCCGCGTCGCGCGGCGCGGTGATGGTGAGACCGGGGACGGAAAGCATGTAGCCGATGTCGATGCCGCCGTGGTGCGTGGCGCCGTCGTCGCCCGCGATCCCGGCGCGGTCCATCACAAAGGTCACCGGCAGGTCCTGCAGCGCCACGTCGTGCACGATGTTGTCGTACGCGCGCTGCAGGAACGTGCTGTAGATGGCGACGACGGGACGCAGCCCCTGCGTCGCCAGGCCGGCGGCAAAGGTGACGGCGTGCCCTTCCGCGATCCCCACGTCGAAGAAGCGGTCGGGATGTCCGGCCTGAAAGATGTCCATCCCCGTCCCCGTCGACATGGCGGCGGTGATGCCCACCACGCGCTTGTCTTCCGTGGCCAGCTCCGTCAGCGCCTCGCCGAACACCTGCTGGTAGCGCGGCAGCCCGCCCGCGGACGCCTTCTTGAGCGGCGCGCCGGTATCGCGGTCGAACAGCGCGGCGGCGTGCCACTTCACCTGGTCCGCCTCGGCCGGCGCGAAGCCCTTGCCCTTGGTGGTCAGGACGTGCACCAGGCGCGGTCCCTCCATCCGCCGCACCTGCTCGAACGTGCTGACCAGCGCCTCGATGTCGTGGCCGTCCACCGGGCCCACGTAGCGAAAGCCCAGTTCCTCGAACAGCATGCCGGGAACGAACATCCCCTTCATCGCATCGTCCGCGCGCACGGCGAAGTGCTCAAGCATTTCGCCGATGGTGCCCAGCTTGGGCGCCTGGTGGACGAGGCGCTTCACTTCCGCGCGCACCTTGTTGTAGAGGGGCGAGGTGCGGACGTCGGTGAGCTTCTTGTGGATGCCCAGGTACTTGTGCAGCGCCCCCACGTTGGGGGAGATGGACATCTGGTTGTCGTTGAGGACGACGATGACGTCGCGGTCGGTGTGCCCCGCGTTGTTGAGCGCCTCGTACGGCAGCCCGCACGTCATCGAGCCGTCGCCGATGACGGCGATGACCTCGAAGTCCTCGCCCTTGATGTCGCGCGCCGCCGCCACGCCCACGGCCGCGCTGATGCTGGTTCCCGCGTGCCCGGCGCCGAAGACGTCGAACTCGCTCTCGTCGCGCCGCAGGAAGCCGGACAGGCCGCCGCGCTTGCGGATGCTGTCGAGCCGGTCGTTGCGGCCAGTGAGGATCTTGTGGGGATACGCCTGGTGGCCCACGTCCCAGATCAGCTGGTCGCGCGGCGTATCAAAGACGCGGTGCAGCGCCACGGTCAGCTCCACCGTGCCCAGGTTGGAGCCGAAGTGCGCACCCTTGTGGCGCGAAACGACGTCGATGATGCGATCGCGCACGTCGGCGCAGAGCTGCGGAAGTTCCGATTCCGGCAGCGCGCGCACGTCTTCGGGGGTCCTGACCGTATCCAGAAGCGCCACGGGGGCTCCTCGTATTTGATCTGCGATGTTGGGTTCCGGCGGTCTCGCCAGCCGGGCACCCGTCCAATTTACGTCCTGAACGCCGCTCATCCAACCGTCCGGCCCCGGATGGCCGCATTCACCGCGCCGCGGCGTTGGCCGATCCGTTACTTTATGGTACAAAGCAAAGCGCGGGCCGTCAACATCGGCCCGCAATCCGCCCCCTGCCCCGCACCCTCTCCGGACGCTCGGGACGACCTCCGTCAGGGCACCAGAAGCCGCCAGCCACGGATTCTGGGTCCCACGTACAGCCCCGCCGCCGCGCCGATCAGCGCCCCGGTGGCGCCCATGATGATGTCGCGCGCACGCTGCTCGTTTCGTCCGCAGCCGTACATGGGAATGCACTCGCCTTCCGGCGTGCGCCCGTTGAGCAGCGTCCCCGCCGCGCCGCCCACCGCGGCCAGAAGGACGGTGGCCTGCGGCGTGTACGAGCGGCGGATCCACAGCGAATCCACGCTGGGCAGCGCGATGCGCGATTCCAGCCTGCGCTTCGTGAGCGCGAGGCGGTCGTCCGCCACGCGGCCGCAGCGTCCCTCCACCCGCTGTTCGTCGACCGTGGCCACGCGCAGCCAGGCGCCGGGGCAGGCTGTCCACAGGGCCGTGGTGATGCGGGCGGTGTCCGCCGCCTGCGCATGCCCGTCGCGGGCGGAAAACGGGAGCGCGATCGCCAGCACGAGCGCGGCGCGGAAAAAACGAACGGCGGTCATTCCCTTTTCGATCATCATGCGGTGGATGGATGGACAAGGCGCATCGGCCGCGCCGGCCAGCCCGGATTGGTGTCCTGCTCTTCCCCGAGGACGGCGGTTGGAGCGGCAAGCCCTCAACATCCGTTCGGAACACGCCTCACGGCGCGAGGCGCACCCAGCTCAGGATGCGCGGGCCCACGAACCGCCCGGCGAGGGCGCCGACAAATGCCCCGGTCGTTCCCGAGATGATCCGATCCCGGCGGTTGCTGCAGTTGCCCTTGGCGATGCACTCCGCGCTGGAGCGCTCAGGGGTGACCAGGAACCCGATTCCGGCTCCCGCCGCGGCCAGAAGGACGGTTGCTTCCGTCGGGTACGAGCGCTGAACCCAGAGCGTTTTCACGCCGGACAGCGGGATCTGTGCATTCCCCTGCGGAGTTCTCACCAGAAGCCGGGCATCCGTCACCGCGCCGCAGCGTCCCTCCATCCGCTCACCATCATGCAGGGAGACGCGAATCTGTGCGCCGGGGCAGATCTCACGCACAGCCCGGGTGATGCGGGCGGTGTCCGCCGCCTGCGCATGCCCATCGCGGGCGGAAAACGGGAGCGCGATCGCCAGCACGAGCGCGGCGCGGAGAAAACGAACGGCGGTCATTCCTCTTGGACCATCATGCAGCGGGTAACAGGCAGCGCGCCGCGGGTGGCGCCTGCCCGCACTCGATTCCGGGCCCCGCTGCTGCGGGAGGTCGATCCTCTCCGATGCAGCGATTGCGGAGCATTCCTGCCCTGACGAATCCTCAGGGCTTCAGGCCCAGCAGGTTGCGGAGCTGCGGACCCACGTACCGCTCGCCGACGGCGCCCAGGAACGCACCGGTGGTTCCCGAGATGATCCGCTCCCGGTTGGTGCCGCACTCTCTTTGCGACAGGCACCCCTGCCTGAGTACCCGGGATCGACCAGGAGCCCCACCCCCGCAAAGACCGAGGCCAGCAGCAGGGTCGTTTCCGGGTCGGAGCTGCCCTGGATCCTCAGCGAATCCACGGCGTCGGGCGGGACCTGCGAGCCGGCCAGCGGCGCCGTGAGCAGAAGCCGGGCGTCCGTCACCGCGCGGCATCCGTCCATCCGCTCGCCGTCGCGCGTGGCGATGCGGGCCTCGGCGGCGGGGCAGATCTCGCGCACCGTCCGGGTGGCCGCGGCTGAACCCGCTGCCTGCGCGCGCCCGTCCCGGGCAGAAAACGGAAGGGCGATCGCGAGCACGAACGCGATGCGAAGGTATCGGCCGGTCATCATCATCCCCTTTGCGGTCATGGATGCAGCAGAAAGGCGAGCAGCGCACCGTACACGGCGCCGACCAGCACTTCCAGCGGCGTGTGGCCCAGCAGCTCGCCCAGCTTCTCGAAATCCAGCGTGTGGTGCTCCTGCAGTTCCGCGACTAGGCGGTTGAGCAAGCGCGCCTGGCGTCCCGCGGCGCGGCGGATTCCGGTGGCGTCGTACATGATGACGAGCGAAAAGAACGCCGCCACGCCAAAGAGCGGCGTGTTCCACCCGTGGCCGATTCCGACCGCCGTGGACAGCGCCGTCACCGAGGCGGAGTGCGCGGACGGCATTCCGCCCGTGCCGATGAGCCGCGTGAAGTCCGGCCGGTTCCGGCGCAAAAGGGTGCGCAGGAACTTGAAGGCCTGGGCCGTCATCATCGCCAGCAGCGCGGGGGCGAGCGGCGGGTTCCACCCGATCAACGGCTCAAAGAACCAGCGCAGCTGGTTCATCGGTCGCGCTCCAGCACGTAGGCGGCTAGCGCCCGCAGTTCCGGGGAGGGGATCCGAGCGCCGGCGAGCGCGTCCACCGCGC
Source organism: Longimicrobium terrae (assembly GCF_014202995.1). Taxonomy (NCBI): domain Bacteria; kingdom Pseudomonadati; phylum Gemmatimonadota; class Longimicrobiia; order Longimicrobiales; family Longimicrobiaceae; genus Longimicrobium; species Longimicrobium terrae. Next base: position 572,020 of record NZ_JACHIA010000002.1, on the reverse strand, counting down.
GGTCCACGCGCTCGCGCGCCATCTGCCGCGCGCGCTCCAGGCCGAAAATGGATGGATAGGTCGCCTTGCCCGTGCTGGCGTCCTTGCCGGCCGTCTTGCCGAGCACCGCGTCCGCCTGGGTGACGTCCAGCACGTCATCCACGATCTGGAACGCCAGCCCCAGCTCGCGCCCGTAGACCGTAAGCCCCCGCAGCACGCCGTCGTCCGCACCGGCGGCCAGCGCCCCGATCCGCAGCGAGGCGGCGAGCAGGGCCCCCGTCTTTGCGCGGTGGATGCGCTCCAGCCCCGCCCCGTCCACGACTGTTCCGGCCTCGCCCTCCAGGTCCAGCTGCTGCCCGCCGACCATTCCGTTTGCGCCAGCCGCGTCGCACAGTTCGGCGGCGAGCCGCCCGCGCAGCGCCGCGCCCGCGCCCAGCTCGCGCGCCGCGTCGTCCAGCACACGGACCGCCGCGGGGATCAGCGCGGCGCCCGCCAGCAGCGCCGCGCGGGGGGAAAACGCGACGTGCACGGTGGGGCGGCCGCGGCGCAGGTCGTCGTCGTCCATGCACGGCAGGTCGTCGTGCACCAGCGAGTAGGTGTGGATGATCTCCAGCGCGCAGGCCAGGTGGTAGACGGCGTCCGGCACCGGTCCCGGACGCACCACGCTCCACGCCGTCACGCAGAGGACGGGGCGCAGGCGCTTGCCCGGCGTGCCCAGCGCGTACAGGATCGGCTCGGCGAGCGGGGCCGGGGCGCGGGCGGCCAGCCCGGGGACGAGCGCGTCCAGGGCGGCGTCCACGCGGGCGCGTTCGCGGCCCAGGAACGCGGCGAGGTCCGCGCGGTCGCTGGCGGGAACGGCGTGCATGGTCACGCGGGCTCGGCGAAGTCCGTGAAGCGGTGGCCGCCGGCGCCGTCGTCCATCAATTGGCGGATGCGGCCGTCGGCGCTTTCCAGCACGCCTTCCGCCACGCGGAGCAGGCGCACGCCTTCCTCGAACAGGGAAAGCGACTCGTCCAGTTCCAGCGGCTCGCCCTCGATGCGGCCCACGATCTCGGTGAGGCGGCCGAGGGCGGCCTCGAAGCTGGGGGCGGATGAAGACAGGGTATTCTCAGACATGAAGATCGCGTTTGTTTCGGCTTGCTTCAGGGCGGCCCCCACCCGGGCCGGCACCACCGGCCCACCCTCCCCCAAAAAAGACTGGGGGAGGGTTGGGCGTGGCTATGGCTGTCGTGCGTTGCTCATGGATTCTGCGAGCGCCGTGATTTTACGGACGACGGCGGGCAGATCCGTGAGCACCTCGTCGTTGCGGAAGCGGACGACGCGGTAGTTGTGCGCCTCCAGCGCGCGCGTCCGCTCCGAGTCGCGCTCCACCAGTTGTTCGTGCACGTCGCCGTCGACTTCGATCGCCAAGTGCAGCGCCGGGCAGTAGAAATCCAGCACGAAGCGCCCCACCGGGTGCTGCCGCCGGAAACGGAGGTCCGCGATCTGGTTCTTCCGCAGCGCGCCCCACAGCGCCTCCTCCGCGCTGGTCGCGTCCGCGCGAAGCCGCCGCGCCGCCGCATCAATACCCTGCGTCGTCCCCCGAATCCGCTGCCGCATACTCTCCTCGCAAGAGACTCTGCCTGGACAAGCCGAACCGTCCCCCCGGCCCACCCTCCCCCAGTCTTTTTTGGGGGAGGGTGGGCGAGTAGTACGAGCCCGGGTGGGGGCCGCCGTGGACTACGCCTCCCGCTCCAAGCTATTCCGGGTCCACGCCTTCCACCCGCGCCGACACGGACCCGTCCGCCACGCGCAGGCGGAACTCCTGGCCGGGGGCGAACTCCGCGGTGGTGCGCAGCACGCGGCCGCCGGGGGCGATGGGCACCGCGAAGCCGCGGGCCAGCGTGGCCAGCGGCGAAAGCGCGTGCAGCTTTCCCGCGATCCCCGCCACCTGCTCGCGGCGCCCCGCCAGCACGCTTTCCGCCACGTCGCGCAGATCCAGCCGCGCGGTCAGCAGCGACTCGTGCGCGTCCTGCAGCCGCTCGCGCGTGCACCGGGCCAGGCGCCCGCCCAGCTCCGCCACGCCACGCCGCAGCTGCGCCCCGTCCGGCACCGCCGCCTCAGCCGCGGCGGAGGGCGTGGGCGCGCGCAGATCCGCCACCAGGTCGGCGATGGTGAAGTCCGTCTCATGCCCCACGGCGGAGATGACCGGGATGGGTGATTCGGCGATGGCGCGGGCGACGGCTTCCTCGTTGAACGCCCACAGGTCCTCGGTCGATCCCCCGCCCCGCCCCACGATGAGCACATCGGCGCAGCCGGCCCGCGCGATCAGGCGGATGGCGCGCGCCACCTCGTCCGCGGCGCCCTCGCCCTGCACGCGCGCGGCGGACAGCATGATCTCCGTCCACGGCGCGCGCCGGCGGATCACGGAGATGATGTCGCGCACCGCCGCCCCGGTGGAGGAAGTGACGACACCCACGCACGCCGGGTACTCCGGCAGCGGCCGCTTGCGCAGCGGCGACGTCAATCCCTCCATCTCCAGCTTGGTCCGCAGCTGATCGAACGCGAGCTTCCACAGCCCCTCGCCGCGCCCTTCCAGGTCGGAAACGACCATCTGGAACTCGCCGCGGCCCTCGTACAGCGTCAGCCGGCCCAGCGTGCGCACGGCCATCCCCTCGGTGGGCATCGTGGGCAGGCGCCGCGCCTCGTCCCGCCACATCACGCAGCGGATCTGCGAATCCTCATCCCGCAGGCTGAAGTAGCAATGCCCGGAGCGCGCCTTGGTGAAGTTGCTCACCTCGCCGTTCACCCACAGCGGCGGAAAGGTGCCTTCGATGAGGGCGCGCGCGGCGGCGTTAACGGTCGAAGGCGTCCATCCGCCCTCCGGCCCGGCGCGGCGCGGCATAACGGGTCCGGTGTCCTCATCCAGGAAACCGGCGTCCGCCTGCTGCGCGGCCACGCGGCGCGCGATGTCCTCGTTGCTCGCCTCGTTGATGTCCGGTCCGCGTGAGAACTCAGGTGCCTTGGCCGTGCCCCGGGTCCTGGCAGCGCCGCGGCCCTTGGGTTTTTCCGGCTCCTTTGGCGGCGGATCCGCGGACGAAAACAGGTCCCACGTCACCGCGCGCCCGCCTTTGCCTTTCGGGATGCGCGATCGTGCACGCGCTGCGCGGCGGTGATGGTGTTGCGCAGCAGCATGGCGATGGTCATCGGCCCCACGCCGCCGGGGACGGGGGTGATGGCGCCCGCCTTTTCCGCCACGGCCTCGAAATCCACGTCACCGCGGATCACGTAGCCGCGCGGGTTGGAGGGATCGTCCACGCGCGTCACGCCCACGTCGATGACCGTGGCGCCCGGCTTCACCATCTCCGCCGTGATCAGCCCCGGCTTGCCGACCGCGACGACGAGGATGTCGGCCATGCGCGTGTACTGCGCGAGATCGACCGTGTGGCGGTGGGTGAGGGTGACAGTCGAGTTGGCGCCGGGCGCCATCAGCAGCGACGCCAGCGGCTTGCTCACGATCAGGCTGCGTCCGACGATCACGGCGTGCTGCGCGTGCGTGTCGATCCGTTCCCGCCGCAGAAGCTCCATGATCCCCGCCGGCGTCGCGGGAACGAAGCCCTGCGGATCGCCGACGAACGCGCGCCCCACGTTGTTGGGATGAAAGCCGTCCACGTCCTTGGCCGGGCTCACCCGCTCCAGGAACTCCTTGGCGTTCAGCTGCGGGGGAAGCGGAAGCTGAACGAGGACGCCGTGGATGTCGGGATCGGCGTTCAGCCCGTCGATGGTGCCGAACAGCTCTTCGCGCGTCGCGGTCTCCGGCAATTGGAGCAGGCGCGAGTGCATGCCGGCTTCTTGGCACGCGCGGGTCTTGCTGCGCACGTACACCTCGCTGGCGGGGTCGCCGCCCACGAGCACGACGGCGAGCCCCGGCACGGTGCCCTCCGCGCGAAGCTGCGCCACCTGCGCCGCCACCTCCGCGCGGATTTCGCGCGCGATCGCCGTTCCGTCGATGATCCTGGCCACGTCTATTTCTTCCGGAATTCGCCCTGGAGCACGCGCTCGTAGGGAACGTTTACCCGTTCGATGGACCGCGCAAGCCCGGTCCCCGCGTCCACTTCCACCACCGCGCCCTGCAGCGTCAGGTCGCCGTCCGCGGGCTGCAGCCGCTCGCCGCGCGTCAGCGTCAGCTGCCGTTCCACGGAAAGCTCCCACTTCATCCCGATGATGCCGTCCATCCCGCCCGTCATCCCCAGGTCGGTGATGCGCGCCGTGCCCTTGGGAAGGATGCGCTCGTCGGCCGTCTGCACGTGCGTGTGCGTGCCCACCACGGCGGCCACGCGCCCGTCCAGGTAGCGCGCGAACGCCTGCTTCTCGCTCGTGGCCTCCGCGTGGAACTCCACGACAAAGACGTCCGCCTCGTCCTTGAGTTCCGCCAGCAGCCCGTCCACCGCGCGGAAGGGGTCGTCGATGGGCGACATGAAGGTGCGGCCCTGCAGGTTCAGCACGGCCAGGCGCCGGCCGGCGGCCTCGATGACGACGGAGCCGCGGCCGGGGTTGCCGGGCGGATAGTTGTGCGGGCGCAGCAGGCGCGGCTCGGTCTTGAGAAGGGGAAGGATCTCCTTCTTGTCCCACACGTGGTTGCCGGTGGTGATGACGTCCACGCCGGTTTCGCGGAACTCGCGCACGATCTCGGGCGTGATGCCGAAGCCGCCGGCGGAGTTTTCGCCGTTGGCCACCACCACGTCGGCGTTGACGTCCTTTTTTACGAGGCGCAGAAGCTGGGTAAGCGTGCGCCGCCCCGGCGACCCGATGACGTCCGCGACGAAGAGAATCCTCACGTGTGGCGAACCTTTCGAACTGAAGTGCGTGAGTGCGGGGTGCGTTAGTGCGTGAGTGCGACGGCGGCCGCGCACGACGGCCCACCGGCGGCCCCCACCGAACGAGAGCGAATAAATCCGCCGCTCCAACAGCGGGAACCCCCGACACAGCGCTATTCGCGCCCCGTTCGGGGCTTGAACCACCTCACCGCCCGAGATCCGCGCCGAACCTCCAGTCGGCGCTGAGGTCTCCCCCTCTCCCGCTTGCGGGAGAGGGGGCCGGGGGGTGAGGGCTGCCCGCCGCCGCGCCGAACCAACCGGAGCACACGGACCCGCCGTTCTCCCAATCCGTCAAAGTTCGAACTTACCGCCCCTGTGCCGTAATCCGCCCTGGCGCTGAGGTCTCCCCCTCCCCCGCTTGCGGGAGAGGGGGCCGGGGGGAGAGGGGTGCCCGCCGCCGCGCCGGGCTGTCCGAAGCACACGGAGCCGTCGTTCTCCCCCTCTCCGAAGTTCGTCTTCCCTTCCCCAACGACAAAGGGGACACGTACCGTGCCCCCTCGTCCGGCCCGGAAGGCCGCAATCTATCGCCCGGCGGATCAGCGCGCGAAGTCCACCGCGCGCGTTTCGCGAATCACCACCACCTTGATCTGCCCCGGATACTGAAGCTCCGCCTCAATGCGGCGCGCCGTTTCTTCGCTCAGGCGCGTCATGTCCTCGTCGCTCACCACTTCCGGCGTCACCATCACCCGCAGCTCGCGCCCGGCCTGGATGGCAAAGCAGCGCTCCACGCCCGGGAACGAGGTGGCGATCTCCTCCAGCTTCTCCAGCCGCTTGACGTACGTGTCGAACATTTCCCGCCGCGCGCCCGGCCGCGATCCGCTGATGGCGTCCGCCGCGGTCACCAGGAACGACTCGGGGAACATGTGCGGCTCTTCGTCGTGGTGCGCCTTGATGGCGTTCAACACCTGCGCGGGCTCGCCGTACTTCTTGGCCAGGTTCCACCCCAGCTCCACGTGCGTTCCCTCGTGCTCGTGGGTCATCCCCTTGCCCACGTCGTGCAGCAACCCCATCCGCTTCGCCATCGTGGTGTCGAAGCCCATCTCCGCCGCCATGTTTCCCGCCAGCAGCGCGACTTCCTTGGCGTGAAGCAGCTGGTTCTGCCCGTACGACGTGCGGAACTTCAACCGGCCCAGCACCTTGACGACCTCGGGATGCACGCCGTGAATCCCCAGCTCGTACATGATTTCTTCCGCCGCCTCGCGCATTCCCTTGTCCACGTCCAGCCGCGCCTTGGCGACCACGTCGTCGATGCGGCCGGGGTGGATTCGCCCGTCGGACACCAGCTTGTCCAGAGCGATGCGCGCCACCTCGCGGCGGATGGGATCGAATCCGGACAGCACAACCGCTTCCGGCGTGTCGTCGATGATGACGTCGATCCCCGTCGCCTGCTCGAACGCGCGGATGTTGCGCCCCTCGCGGCCGATGATGCGCCCCTTCATCTCGTCGGACGGGAGCGACACGACGGACACGGTCGTTTCGGCCGTGTGGTCCGCGGCGATGCGCTGGATGGCGAGCGAGATGATCTTCTTGGCCTCGCGGTCCGCGTCGCGGCGGGCCTCTTCCTTGATCTCGCGCAGGCGCTGCCCGGCCGTGGCGCGGGCCTCTTCTTCCAGGTCGTGGATGAGCTGCCGGCGCGCCTCGTCGGCGCTCAGGCCGGCCAGCGACTCCAGGCGGTGCTGCACCTCGGCGATGCGGGCGTGGACGGAGTTCGCCTCCACTTCCACGGCCTTTTCGCGCTCCGTAAGCGTCTGGGCGCGGCGTTCCTGCGCGTCGCCCTTTTCATCCAACTGGTGGATCTTGCGGTCCAGCATTTCGCCGCGCTCCTGAAGGCGGCGCTCCAGCCGGTCCACCTCGTCGCGGCGCTTGGCTTCCTCGCGCTCCCACGCTTCGCGGGCGCGGATGGCTTCTTCGCGCCCCTTGAGCACTTCGCTCTTGCGCAGGCTTTCCGCTTCCTTTTCGGCGGCGGCCTCCGCCGCGGAGCGGATGCGGGCGGCTTCGTCTTCGGCGGTGGCGCGGCTGGCGCGAAGGCGGCCCTGGATGACGGACTGCCCGCCAAAGAAGCCGGCGGCCAGGCCCAGCACCGCGGCCACGACGATCAACAGAATGTTCATGGATTTTTATGTCAGCGCGGCCGGAGCCGCGGGGTGTAGCCAAAAGAATCGGTGGCAGAGCCGAACTCCCGCCACCGTGCAACTGAATTCTGCTTCAGGCGCGCCGTGTCACGCGCGCGCAACAAAAAAACATACGTCCACTACACGGTTCCGGGCAAGCCCGGGCGGGCCCCGGAGCCCCGTTCCGCACGGCGCCTCCGCGCGGCCGCGACCCCCGATCCGGGCGGTGCCTGCGTGCGTTGCGGCGGACGGGGTTGATGAACCGCGCCCCCGGTTCCACTTTCCGGAGCAGCGCCGCGGCCGTTCATCCGCCCCGCCCGTCATCCGCCCCTCCCCTGCCCTCCGCGCGCGATGAAGATCCGCATTCTGCTCGTGGCCGCCGCGCTCGCCGCCTGCTCGCACGCCGGGAGGCACGCGGGGCCGCTCCCGTCCCCCGGCCAGCCGGCCGCGCCCGCGTTCCAGCCCAACGAGCTTCAGAACGATCTCTTCAGGCTGTCCGGGCTACGGCCGCTGCAGGCGGTGCGGCTGCCGAACGGCACCCGGGAAGTCCGCGTCTGGCCCGTCACCATGGGCTATCCGCTGCATCTGTACCGCATCGTGCAGACGCCGGCCGGGGTCAGTGGCCAACTCCTGTGGTACTGGCCCACCCAGTTCGACCTCAGCGGGGAGGACCGCGACCCGGAGGGCGAGACTTTTCACGACCTGATCCTCTACTCCCACCAGGGAAACTGCGCCGGCATGCGGCGCGTGTGGCGCACAGCGTTCTGCCGCGCCCGCTTTGTCCGCGAACCGGACTGGGCCGCCGTCCTGCGCCGCATGGACGAACACGGCCTGGACACGCTGCCGGATCCCTCCACCTTCGCGCCGGACAGCATCGTGGTGCTGGACGGATGGGGGTTCCGGGTGGAAACGCGCCGCGAGGACGCCTACCGCACGTACGCGTACGACAATCCCGAGGATCACCCCCGCTGGCCGACGTCGCCGGACGCGATCCGGATGTACCAGGCGCTGTCCGCGGTCGACTCGCTCATCCGTCCGAGCGATTCCGTCCGCATCTACTCGGGCGTGACCACCGGCGCGTGGAACTCCGCCTTCCACCCCTGCGGGACCGGGGAGGCGTGGAATTTTGGCGATGACCTGCGGGACCGGCAGCGTAAGGAGCCGCGTCCCGCGTGGACGGTGGGCGATGATACGACGGCGTTGTACCGCGTGACCGTGCGGGGCCAGGCCAGTCCGCGGTGGCTGGCCCGCAGGTGGGAATCCCGCTTTCCCCGCGAGCTGGACGTGCACGAGATCCTGGAGGTGCGCCCCGCTCCATCCGGCGCGTGCGAGCGCTGACCTCGTCTCGGGACGATGCGCGCGATGTGCTCTTGTGCCGCGCATAGTTCGGCGGATAACGTTCCGCGCCGCCGGACGGGACCGTTCGGCTCCACCGATCATTTCTCGACAACGCTGAACGGATCGTCGTCATGAGACGTTTGTACGCCGCCCTCGTGGCCGGAAGCGCGTTCGCCGGCGCCTGTGCACCCGCGGGGCGGACCGCCGCGCAGCCGGGTGCCGCACCGGCGGGACCCGCGGGCGCGACCAACCAGGGCTGGGTGGCCAACACTGCGCTCTACGAGGTGTTCGTCCGCGACTTTTCGCCCGCGGGCAACCTTAGCGGGGTGATCGATGGGCTGGACCGCATTCAGGCGACCGGCGCCAACGTCGTGTGGCTGATGCCCATCCATCCCATCGGTGTCCTGAACCGCAAGGATCCGCTCGGTTCCAGCTACTCGGTTCGCGACTACCACGAGGTCAATCCGGACTACGGCACCAAGGACGACTTTCGCGCGCTGGTGCAGGCGGCGCACGCGCGCAATCTCAAGGTGATCCTGGACTGGGTGCCCAACCACACCGCGTGGGACCACCGCTGGGCCACCGAGCACCCGGAGTTCTACACGCGCGACGAGCAGGGGCGGATGACCGTTCCGCGCGACGCGGACGGCAAGCTCACCGACTGGACGGACGTGGCGGACCTCGACTACGGCAACCCCGGCCTGCGCCGCGCCATGATCGGCGAAATGCGCTACTGGCTGGATGAGTTCGGCATCGACGGGTTCCGTGTGGACGTGGCCGCGTTCGTTCCCGACGACTTCTGGCGCGAGGCGGTGCCGCAGCTTCGCGCCGGGCGGTCCATCCTGCTGCTGGCGGAATGGGATGCGCCCCGGATGCACGACCTGGGGTTCGACCTTACGTATTCGTGGCCGTCGTACAGCCGCCTCAAGGAAGTGTGGAAGGGCGGGCCGGCGTCGTCGTTCGTGGACGCGGAGATCGCGGACGTGCGCTCGCTTCCCAACGGCGGAATGCGGATGCGCTTCAGCACCAACCACGACGAGACCGCGTGGGACCAGCCGCCCATAACGCTCTTTGGCGGCGCGGCGGGTGCGCGGGCCGCCTTCCTGACCATGGCGCTGCTTCCCGGCACGCCGCTGCTGTACAACGGGCAGGAGGTGGAAAGCCCGCAGAAGCTCGGCCTGTTCGTCCGTGAGCCCGTGTCGTGGTCGCTGTCCGGCGCCGACGCCGCGCGCGCCTTTTACCGCCACGTGATCGACCTGGAGCGCACGCACCCCGCGTTCGTGTCCGGCGATCTGGCCGCGGTGCAGACGGACCAGGCGAACGACGTGATCGCGTACCGCCGCGGGAACGCGGTGGTGCTGGTGAACACGCGCCCCCGCCCCGTTCGCGTCACCCCCGCCGGCGTGAGCCTGAACGGCGCGCGCGATCTGCTGGCCGGCGGCGCGCACCAGGGCGCGTCCGTTTCCCTTCCCGCCCACGGCGCGATGGTGCTGGAGATCGCGGGCTCGTAGATCAGGATCGGATCGAAAAACGCAGGCCCGCCGGATACCGGCGGGCCTGCGTTTTTTCTGATGCCGAGGAAATTCGGCATCAAAGTTGAGTCGCATTGGGAGCGGTCTCGCATGCCGATTCACATCCAAGGAGGCTTCATGAGCGACGATCTAAAGACCGGCGGCCCCTTGCCGCTCGCGCAGGACCGGGGCGGAAGCCAGCCTCGCCTGTCGCGGGAGGACGACGCGAGTATCGTCAAAACCGCAACAACCCTGCATTCGCGGCGGATGAAGCCAATCGGCTGAAGCAGAAGCAGGACAGTTGATCCGTAGACGAGCATGAAACAGAGAGTCCGACTGGTCGCCGACGCGGATCGCGGTTGGCCCAGAGGCTTGTCATCCTGAGCGAAGCGCCGCGCCGGACCGTCCGCAACGCCGAATCATGGCGCGCAGTCGAAGGATCTCGCCACGGCAGCCCGCCGGTGCCCGGCAGGTGGGGGACGGTTCAGACTCAGGGCCGCGGCACGTGAAGCCGGGAATGTGGCAAGATCCTTCGACTCGCTGCATGGAACGGTGTACGGGAGAGCGCGTCGTCGCCGCTCGCTCAGGATGACAGGGGATGGGATGATGCGGCCACGCGATGCAGCCGCGGGCTGACCATCACAGAAAACGCGAACAGGCCGCCGGGAATCCGGCGGCCTGTTCGCGTTGGTCGTCCTCTGGGGGAGAACGAGCCCGGTCGTACCAGTGATGAAGGATCAGGCGGGGCGCTCCCCCGAACCGCTCGCCTCGCTGTTGACCGCTTCCTCCAGCAGCGACGCCACGTCTTCCACGCTGCGCTCGATCTCGGCGCGGAGCCGGGCGATCTCCTCGCGGGCCTTGAACAGCTCGTCGGTGATGGAAAGCGCCGCCAGCGTGGCCGCGCGAAACGGCTCCAGCGTGGGAAACGACGGCAGCGAGCGGATCATGGAATCCACGTGTTCCGCCACCGAGCGCGTGTATTCCGGCGACACGTCCGAGCGCAGCACGTGGCGCTCGCCCGCGATTTCCACCGCGACGGTGTGGCGCGGCGGAGGCGGCTTGCGCGGGCTCATGGGCGGTTCTCCAGCACGGCGAGGCGCGCCAGCAGCCCCGAAATGCGCTGCCGAGCCTCCGTCGCGCGGCTGGTGAGCACGGCGTTCTCCGCGCGCAGCCGGCGGATTTCATCCCCCGACTGTACGGACGGAAGCGAGCCCAGCGCGTTCACCTGCTCCAACTCGCCGCGCAGCCGCTGCACCTCGTTTTCCGCCTCCGTCGCGCGCCTGCGCCACTCGTGCAGCGCGATGGCGGCGGCACGGGCGGCCCGCTCCAGCCGGTTCCATCCCTGGAGTTCCGACGGAAGCGGCGGCGGCACGGCGGGGGACTCAGCGGCGTCGGACGCCATGCCGCTCCTCGAGCGCGGTCAGGACGCGCGTCACGGACTCATCCACCTCCGCGTCCGTCAGGGTGCGCTCCGGCGCGCGGTACCGCAGGCGGAAGGCGATGCTGCGCGTTCCCTCCGGAATCCCCTTCCCCTCGTACAGGTCGAAAGGCGCCACGGACTGCAGCAGATCGCCCGCGCTGCCGCGGATGGTGGAATCCACCTCTCCCGCCGCGATGGCCGTGGGCACCAGCAGCGCCAGATCCCGCTCCGAGCCCGGGTGCACGGGGAGTTCGCGGTGCCGCACCGCGCGCCGGCTGATGGCGATGGACGGAAGGCGCGCCTCCAGCACCAGCACCTCTCCCGCCCACGCCGGCGCATCCACCTCGTCCGCCGTGGCGACGCGCGCCTCGCCGATCACGCCATCCGCCGCACGGAGGACCAGCTTTCCATCCTCCGATTCCACGCGTCCCTCGGGATACTCCGCCGCCAGTTCCTCCAGCAGTCCCTTGAGGTCCCACAGGTCCCACTCCGGCGCGGGACCGGACCAGTGCGCCGGCCGCGAGCCGCCGGTGAAGGCCGCCGCGATCCGCCGCTCCTCGCCCGCGCCGCCGCCGACGGGGGCGTGGAAGACGGAGCCGATCTCGAACAGCCGCACGTCGCGCACGGCGTGGGCGAAGTTGTGGCGCACGCGCCGCAGCAGCCCCGGCACCATGTTCGACCGCAGGAACCCTTCTTCCGCGGACAGCGGCGTCAGAAGCGGCACGGTGCCGCCCGACTCCGGGGCGAACGGGATGGTGCGCGCCTCCATGAATCCCCAGCGGACGAACAGCGCGCGCAGCCGCGCCTCCACCGCCACGATCGGGTGCTCGGGGACGGCGGAGGGGCGATGCGGCACCAGTTCCTCGGCGAAGGTGTCGTAGCCGCGACGCCGCGCCAGTTCCTCGATCAGGTCGATCTCCCCCGTCACGTCCGGGCGGAAACCGGGAACCAGCACGCGCATGGGCGTGGCGCGCGGGTTCACCTCGAAGCCGATCGGTTCCAGCAGGCCGCGCATTTCCTCCGCCGAAAGCTCCACGCCCAGCACCTGGCGCACGCGCTCCGGCCGCAGCCCCACGGCGCGGCGCTCGAACGGGTGCGGCACCAGATCCACCGCGCCCTGCGCCTGCCCACCCGCTGTGGCCACGATCAGGTCGATGACCCGCTGCAGGGCCGCCGGCTGAACCTCCGGGTCCACCCCGCGCTCAAAGCGGTACGAGGCATCGGTCGAGAGCCCCAGCGGCCGCCCCGAGCGCCGCACGCGCGCCGAGGCGAAGAGGGCGACTTCGATGAACAGCTCCGTCGTCCCCTCATCCACCTCACTGTTGGCGCCACCCATGACCCCGGCGAGCGCCACCGGCCCCTCGCCATCCGCGATCACCAGATGGGTCGCGGCGAGCGGGCGGTCCACCCCGTCCAGCGTGGTCAGCGTCTCCCCGTCCCGCGCCGCGCGGACGGAAATGCGGCTGCCGCGCAGCTTGGCCAGATCGAACGCGTGGATGGGCTGCCCCAACTCGTGCAGGACGTAGTTGGTCGCATCCACCACGTTGTTGATGGGGCGCAGGCCCACCGCGCGCAGCCGCGACGCCAGCCACTCCGGCGACGGCCCTACCTTCACCCCGCGGACGATGGCGCCCATGTAGCGCATGCAGGCGTCCTCATCCTCGATCTCCACGTTCATCCCCAGCGCGTCGCAGTGTTTGCGCCCGGGCGTGACGGAATACGATGCGGCCTTCCCGCCGAACGAGGGGAGCGCCACGCCGTCCACGCCGCCGGGGGCCACCTCGCGCGCCACGCCCACGTGCGAAAGCAGCTCGCCGCGGTTGGGCGTGACATCGACGACGAGCAGGTGATCATCCAGCCCCAGCACCTGGCGGAAGTTCGCGCCGGGAGCAAAGTCGCCGTGCAGCGTCATCAATCCGCCATGATCGCGCCCCAGGCCCAGTTCGCGCGCGGAGCAGAGCATTCCCTCCGACACCTCGCCGCGCAGCTTGGCCTTCTTGATCTCAAGCCCGCCCGGCAGCGTGGCGCCGATGGGCGCGAACGGATACAGCCCGCCCGCCTCCACGTTGGGCGCGCCGCACACGACCTGCAGCGTCTCCGCCCCGCCCGCGTTGACGGTGCAGACGCGCAGCCGGTCGGCGTTGGGGTGCTGGCGGACGTCTTCCACGCGCGCGATGACGACGTCGCCGATGTCCGCGCCCAGGTCGGTGATCTCGTCCACCGGCGCGCCGAGCAGGGCCAGGCGCTCCGCGAGTTCCTGCGGTGTGCCGCGGAGCCCGGGCGCGAGGGACTGGAGCCAGCGATAGGAGATGTTCATGGAACTGACAGGGAATAGGGAGTAGGGAATAGGGAATAGGAACTGACAAACGGATCAGTGTCCGCGCCCTGCCCTGTTTCCGTTGTTTGCTCGATTGACGATCCGAAGCCCGGGAACCGGGAACAAGGCTTCGGGCGGGGAGCCGTTCCCCCTATTCCCTATTCCCTATTCCCTATTCCCTGCCGTTAGAACTGCCCCAGAAACCGCATGTCGCTCTCGTACAGCAGCCGGATGTCGGGAATCCCGTAGCGCTGCATGGCGATGCGGCCCGGACCCATGCCGAACGCGTAGCCGGTGTAGCGCTCCGGATCGTAGCCGGCGGCCTCGAACACGTTGGGGTGCACCATCCCGGCGCCCATGATCTCCATCCACCCCGTGTGCTTGCACGCGCTGCACCCGCGGCCGCCGCAGATTTGGCAGCTCACGTCCACCTCCGCCGACGGCTCGGTGAAGGGGAAGTACGAGGGGCGGAAGCGCGTCTTGGCGTCGTTGCCAAAGAAGCGGCGCACGAACGCGCTGATGGTCGCCTTGAAGTCGGCGAAGGTGATGCCTTCATCCACCGCGAGGCCTTCCACCTGCTCGAAGGCGGGGGCGTGGCTGGCGTCGAACGGGTCGCGGCGATAAACCGTGCCGGGGACGACCACGCGGATGGGCGGCGCGAACTGCTCCATCACCCGCGCCTGCACGGGAGACGTATGAGTCCGCAGCAGCACCTCGTCCGTCAGGTAGAAGCTGTCGTGCATGTCCGCGGCCGGATGGTCCAGCGGAATGTTCAGCTTGCTGAAGTTGTAGGTCTGCGTCTCCATTTCCGGGCCCGCCACGCGGCTGAAGCCCAGGTCGCGAAAGATCTCGCAGATCTCGTCGATCACCAGCGTCACCGGGTGCACCTGCCCCGTCCACCGCGCGCGGCCGGGAAGGCTCAGATCCACCCGCGGGCCCGTGTCGGCGGCGACGGCGTACGCGGCGGCGCGCTCGTCCAGCAGCGTGCTGAGCGCGTCCTTTACGCGATTGGCTTCGGCGCCCACGCGGGGGCGCTCGTCGGCGCCCAGCTCGCCCAGGCGGCGCAGGATGCCCGTAAGCCGGCCCTTGCGGCCCAGGTACTCGATGCGGAGCGCGTCCAGCGCCTCGGCGTTCCCCGCCGCGGCCACCGCTTCACTGCCCTGCCCCTGCAGCTCCTGAAGCTGGGCGATCAACTCGTCGACGATCATGGCCCCGTCACTCGTGTGGTTCACTTCCATGCCTGGCCGCAGAGGGCCAGGATCCGTTCAATCAGCTGGCGCGGATGGCCCAGCGCCTCGCTTTCCATCACCTCCTCCGCCGTGCCGACGCCCACCACCGTCGTGTCGCCGAACCGCAGGGACTTCGAGACGACCGTCCCCGTTCTTTCTTGCGGGAGGATGGTGATCATGGTCAGGTCCTGGTTGGGCGCTCGCCGCATCTCGGTGAAGGCATCCAGGCCGTGGACCCCAGTCCTCAGAAAGACGACACGCTCGCCGTTCTCCGGGGCCGGCAGCGTGACCTTCATGTCGCCGGAGCCTTGGGGATAGTGCTCGCACGTGCCGCCCTCCCCCGCGAAGGCGGGAACCAGCACCGGCGACCGGGACAGGAACACCTCGTGCCGATACCCGGCTCCCCGCACCCAGATCACGCGCTCGGGCGCGTAGACCGCCCCGGAGCCGTCGTCCGCGATGCAGCCGCCGGCGAGCAGGGCGCAGGCGCCAAGGAGGACGGGAGTACGCATCAGCTGCGGTGACCGGGGTGGATGCGGAACGGCTCCGCAATTGAGCGATCCGGGACGGGTTTGGCTACCCCCGGAGCGACGAAAAAGCGGCGCCGGAACGTTCCGGCGCCGCTTGTACGGACAGTCGAGCAGACCTGCTCAGCTCTGGGCCGTCTTGGCGGCGGTGGCGAGCTGGGCAAAGGCGTTCGGATCGCGGACCGCGATGTCGGCGAGCGACTTGCGGTCGATCTGAATGCCGGCCTTGTTCAGGCCGTCGATGAAGCGCGAGTACGACATGTCGTTCATGCGCGCGGCCGCGTTGATGCGGATGATCCACAGGCGGCGGAACTCGCGCTTGCGGTTCTTGCGGTCGCGGTACGCGTACTTGCGCGCGCGCTCCACGGCCTCCTTGGCGGTCTTGTACAGATTCTTGCGGCGGCCAAAATACCCCTTGGCGTGCTCAAGGATCTGGTTCTTCCGCTTGAGGCGGGCGACGTTGGTTTTTACGCGGGGCATATCCTCATCCCTTCCGGGTTACGAAAGTCGGGTGCGTGGGCGGCTCAGGAGGCAAGAAGGCGCTTTACGCGCTTCTCGTCGGCATGGGCCAGCATGGTGGTGCCGCGCAGGTTCCGCTTCCGCTTCGGCGACTTCTTGGTCAGGATGTGGCTGTGGTACGCGCTGCCACGCTTCACCCGGCCCTTGGCCGTGACCTTGAAGCGCTTCGCGGCACCGCGGTGGCTCTTCATCTTGGGCATTGAACTTCCTCGTCGTCCGCCGTGAAGGGCGGTTTGGTTAGCTGCTCGGCTGCTGACTGGCGGCCGGAGGCGCGGGCCTGGCCGGCGCCGGAGCGGCCGGTGCGGGCGCTGCCGCCTCGTCGGTTCCCTTGTCGCCACGCGGCGCCGGAGCGGCCTGCGGCTTGGCCAGGGGGGCCAGTACCATGATCATGCTGCGGCCCTCGAGCATGGGGTGGGCTTCCACCTTGCTCATGTCCTGCAGCTCCTGGAACACCCGGTCCAGCACCTGGCGCCCGAACTCCGGGTGAGCCATCTGACGCCCGCGGAACATCATGGTCAGCTTGACCTTGTTCCCCTCTTCAAGGAACTTGCGGGCGTGGCGCACCTTGAACTCGAAGTCGTGATCCTCGATCGCCGGGCGCATCTTGACTTCCTTGAGCTGCACGTGGTGCTGCTTCTTGCGCGCATCGCGCGCCTGACGCTGCTCCTCGTACTTGAACTTGCCGTAGTCCATGATGCGGCAGACCGGCGGACGGGCCAGCGGTGCGACTTCCACCAGGTCCAGGCCCAGTTCCTCCGCGATCTCCAGCGCCCGTTCGATCGGCAGAATCCCCAGCTGCTCACTGTCGGGGCTGATCACCCGGACGGGGCTGATGCGGATCTGCCGGTTCACACGCGTCTTCTCGTTGATACGCCGCTCTCCGGGATCAGGTGCAAAACAAAAAGACGGATCTGAAACCATTCAGATCCGTCCATGCGCCAACGCCGCCGCGCCTTTTGACAAGGCCGGATCGTGCGTCGCGCATCACGCGGACCTGGCAGCATCGAAGCGCCCTGGGGCGCTGAGCCGAAAGGTGGGAAACCTGCCGGTTTCCGCTTTCCTGCATTTCTCGTCGGGGAAACTACGGGGTGCGGGGGAGTTTGTCAACCGGGGAAGTGCGTGAGTGCTGGGTGCGTGAGTGCGTTAGTGCGGTGCGTGAGTACGAAAGTACGAAAGTACGAAAGGAAGGTGCGCGCCGGACCTTGGGTGCGCAAACCAGGCGCCGAGAGGCGTCATCCTGAGGGAGCGTGCGCCGCTTTCTCCTGCCCGCCAAGACCATGCGCGACCGAAGGATCTACCATCCGCCGAGCCAACGTCGCGACAGGCACGCCCGTTCTCGCGCGGGAAGCGGACCCTTCGTCGGCCCCAGACTATGAGGCGAGAGCAGGTGCCTCCGGCGCCTCCTCAAGATTACATGTTGTTGTCCCCCAATTACTTACAGCCTTCAAGCCATGTCATCCTGAGGAGGCGGTCACGAGAGCGTCCGCGCGCTCACAGCCCGGCGCCGACGAAGGATCTGCTTTCCGCACGAGCCAACCTTCCGAGGCACACCGCACCCGCGCCGCGCGTCCTCTTCCCCATCAACCGCCTGATCGCGTTCGTCTTCCCGCGGACGACGGTCCGCGCATCACCAGTCGCGCACGCCGGCGGGGGTCTGGGCGTCGCGCTTCAGCTCGCGGCGCTGCACCTGCTGCTCGCGCCGCGCCGCGCCGTCCAGCACCTGCTCCGCCTGCTCCGGCGTCATTCCGCCCGGGCCGCCGGGGCCGGGCGAAGACGGCGGCGGATTGGCCGGAGCCGGCGCTTTCCCGCCACCGCTGTCCGGGTCGGGATCCGGCTTCGGCGATCCGCCGCCGCCCCCTCCCCCGCCCTTCTTCCGCTCCGCATCCAGCAGCCGCTGCGCCAGTTCCAGATTCCACCGCGCGTCCGCGTCCGCCGGATCGTGCAGCAGCGCCTGCCGATAGCGAGTGACCGCTCGCCGCAGCGCCGGCTCGCGCTGCTCCGCAGGCGCCTTTCCCGCCGCGGCGGGCACCAGATCCGTGTTCCCCGCGTTGTACGCCGCGCGACCCGCGATCCGTCCGCCGCGCGCCGCGGCCTCCAGATGCGGCCGTGCCTCGTCGTACCGCCCCAGCCGCAGCAGCGAGGTCCCCAGATTGTACCTCACCGCCGCGGATGTATCGCCAGCCGCCACCGCGCGCGCGTACGCCGCCGCGGCCGCCGCGTAGTCGCCGCGCCCGTACGCCCGCTCCGCCTCCGCCAGCACGCCCCCGCCGACCAACCCGGCGGCCAGCGCCGCGATCATCATCCCTCTCATCGATCCTTCCTTTGCGGACGCGCGTGGTCCAGCAGTGCGTCCAGCGCGATCAGCACCAGCGCCAGTCCCAGGAACCATTCGTAGCGATTGTCCGCGTACGTGGCGCCCCGTCCCTTTCCCGCCCCGCCCGATGATGCCACTGCGGCCAGCTGCTCGGTCGCCCGCGTATCGGGGTTGGCGTGAAAGGTCCCGCCCGTCGCCTGCGCGATGTCGGCCAGCACGGATTCCGCCATCCGCGATACGGCTTCTTCCCCGGTTTCCGGGTCCTTCTTGAAGCCGCGCCTCCGCCCCGTCGCGGGATCCACGTCCGGCACCGGCCCGCCCGCCGCCGTGCCGATCCCGATGGTGTGCACCGCGATGCGCCGCTGCACCGCCTGCTCCAGCGCGAGCTGCACCATGCTCATGGGCTCCAGCGCCTCCCCGTCGGACACGACGATGATGGAGCCCGGCCGCGCCTCGGTTCCCGCCACCGGAACGTCCAGCAGGTTCACCGCGCTGCGCAGCGCGGCGTACAGCGACGAGCCGTCCTGCTGCACCACGTCCGGCCCCAGCGCGTCCAGATACAAGTTCACCGCGCCGAAGTCGTCCGTCAGTGGCGTCAGCGGCTGCGCGCTCCCGGCAAAGGCAACCACGCCCACGCGCGATCCGCCCAGTCGCGCCACCAGCGCCCGCGCCATCTCCCGCTCGCGCTCCAGCCGGTTGGGCGCAACGTCCTGCACCAGCATGGAGTTGGACGCATCCAGCACCAGCACCACGTCGCCCCGGCGCGGCACGTCCGCCTCGCGCGCTGTGCCCCAGCGCGGGCCGGCGGCGGCGGTCCCCAGCAGCGCCGCCGCAGGGACGAGCAGCGCGGCGCGCCTCCACGGAAAGGCGTGCAGATCGGTTCCCGTCAGCCGTCGGACGAGTGCGCGATCGCCCAGCGCGTCCGCCACGTCCCGCCTGCGCCGCCACCAGAGCAGCATGGCAATGCCGAGGATGGCGGGAAAGAGCGCAATCAGGTGCAGCAGCGAATGGTCTGCCCAGCGGATCATGGCACCCGCCCCCACCGCGTCGCGCGGAACAGCCATTCCAGCAGCAGGAGCACGGCGCCCGCCAGCAGCAGCGGCAGATACCACTCCGTGTGGCGCAGGTAGCGGCGCACACGGACGGGCGTGCGCTCCAGCCCGTCGATCTCCGCGTAGATGGCGGACAGTGCGCGCGTGTCCCGCGCCCGGAAGTAGCGGCCGCCCGTCTGCCGTGCCACGTCTGTCATCAAACGTTCGTCGATGGACACGGGGCCGTCCGCGTACCGCACGCCCGAGCCGGCGCGCGCCACCGCCCGCGGCGCCGTGGTGTCCGTCCCCACGCCGATGGTGTAGACGCGGATGCCCAGCGCCGCCGCCGCGCGGGCCGAAGCGCGCGGATCCAGCGCGCCGCGGTTGTTCATCCCGTCGCTCATCAGGATGATGACGCGCGACTTTTCCGGCGCGCGCCGCAGCCGGTTGGCCGCCGCCGCAATCCCGTCCCCGATCGCCGTCCCGTCGTTCAATTCGCCCCCGCGCAGCCCGTCCAGCGCCTCCAGCAGGGCCGCGTAATCCGTCGTGAGCGGCACGCGCGTCATGGCGTCGCCGCCGAACGCCACCAGGCCGATGCGGTCGTTCTCCCGCGCACGGACGAAGGCGAAAACGGTCTGCTTCGCGGCTTCCAGCCGGTTGCGGGGCCGCATGTCCGCCGTGAGCATGGAGGGCGACGCGTCCAGGGCGACGACGATGGCGATGCCTTCGGAACTCCGCTCCTGCACGGACGCCCCCGTGCGCGGGCCGGCCAGGGCGAGCACCAGCCAGGCGAACGCGCCCGCACGCATGGCGTCGGGAAGAGATCCGAGAACGCCTCCCCGCCCGCGCGCCGCGTCGCGCAGCGCACCCGTCCGCGCAAACCGCAGCGCCGCAGGGGTTACGCGGTGGATCCACGCCAGCCACGCGGGGACCAGAAGAAGCAGCAGGAGCGCCCAAGGATGGGCGAACTGGAACCTCATTCCGCGTCGTCCTCCGGCTCGGCCGTGACGCGAAACGACTGCACCCACTCCCGCGCCGCGGTCCAGTCGCGCAACGCGCGGTCGGCGGAGGGCGGGCGGCGCGCGAACTTGGCCAGGTCCGCCGCACCCAGCACCTCCGCGGCGCTGGCGGCGGATGACGGATCGCCCCGCGCGCCGAGAAGGTCGATCAACTCCAGCGTCGTCAGGTCGCCGCCCAACTCCGGGTCGGCGGACGCGGCGAAGTCGCGCAGGATCGCGCTCTGCCGGGCGTAGAAGCCTTCCAGGTCGCCGGATTCAATGCGCCCCGACGCGCGCAATCGGTCCAGTTCGGTCAGCGCTTCCTTCCGCGCGCTGGCGGGATTGGTCCGCCCACGCCCTTTCCGCCGCCGGACGAACAGCGCCGCGAGCAGGATGAGGAGCGCCGCCGCGGCACCGAGCGCGATCCACAGCCACGGCGGACCGCTCCGCGCGAGCGGGACGATGCCGCGCGCCGCGCGGGGCTGCGGGCGCGCGGAGTCCGGCGGCAGCACGCCGCGGACGGCGGGAAGCTGGATGCGGACGGCGACGGGCGCCGCGCCCTCCCCGCCGGAGCGGACGTCCGCGCGGATCTCGCGCGCCGGGCCGGGAAGCCACGCCACCATCGGCACCGCGAGCCGCCGCACGCCCGCCGAGTCGGAGGGCACGGCGGGGCCGGACGCCTGCCATCCGCCGCCGCTGGCGGGAAAGTCGATGCTCGGCGCGACGAGCGGCGGCCCGCCCGTAATCTCGACCGTCACCTCGAACGGCTCGCCTGCGAGCACGGTGTCGCGGTCCGCGCGCGCGACCGGCGGCGCGGACTGCCCGTGGATGGCGTGTGAGGAAAGGAGTGTGGCGAGCGCGATCGACCAGAAGCGGGCGCGCGTCATTGGCGCAGGCGGCGCTCGCGGCGGCGGAAAAAGGAGAGGACGGCGGTGGAGATGGGCTGGTCCGTGCGCAGTTCGATCTCGTCCAATCCCAGGCGGCGGAATGTTTTGCGGACCGCGGTGCGCTCGTCCCGCGCGGCGGACTCGAACTCGAGGCGGACACGCTCCACCCCCGTATCCACCATCACCGAATCACCCGTTTCCGGATCCACCAGCCGCAGCACGCCCACGTCCGGAATGCGCGCGTCCGCCGGATCGCCGAGCCCGACGGGGATGACGTCATGGCGCACGGCGGCGGAGCGCAGCGCGTGATCGAACGCTGCCTGCTCCCCGTTCAGGTGAAAATCGGAGATGAGAAAGACAATGGACCGCCCGCGCATGACGCGAAAAGCGTGGCGAAGCGCGGCGGCCACATCCGTCCCCGTCCCTGCGGGCTGAAACGCGAGCAGGTCGCGGATGATGCGCAGCACGTGGCGCCGTCCCTTTCGCGGCGGCACGAACGCCTCGATGCGGTCGGTAAAGACGAGCAGCCCCACGCGGTCGTTGTTGCGCACCGCCGACATGGCGAGCGTGGCCGCGACCTCCGCCACCATCTCGCTCTTGAACCGCCCGCGCGTGCCGAACCGCTGCGATCCGGAGAGGTCGACTGCGAGGAGGACGGTCAGTTCCCGCTCCTCCACGTACTTCTTGACGAACGTGGCTCCGGCGCGCGCGGACACGTTCCAGTCGATGGTGCGCACGTCGTCGCCGGGGACGTACTCGCGCACCTCCACGAACTCCAGCCCCTGCCCCTTGAACACCGAGTGGTACTCGCCGCTGAACTGCGACGCCACCAGCCCGCGCGTGCGCAGGTCCACCCGCCGCACCTGCCGCATGATCTCGGCGACGCCGGGCGTGGCGGGTTCGGGCGGGGGCTCGGCGCGCGGGGCTTCCGCGCGCGGGCGGCGGGAAAAGAGGGGCATGCGGCGGTGGATCAGGGGACGCGCACGGCGCGCAGCACACGCCGCACGACATCGTCCGCACTGACTTCTTCCGCTTCGGCCTCGTACGTGGTGATCACGCGGTGGCGCAGAACGTCGGGGGCGATCGCCTTTACGTCTTCGGGGACGACGTAGGAGCGGCCGCGCAGGTAGGCGTGCGCACGGGAGCAGGCGGCCAGCGCAAGCGTGGCGCGCGGCGAGGCGCCGTACTCGATCAGCGGCTCCAACTCCGCCGCGCCGAAGCGCTTGGGCTCGCGCGTGGCGGCGACCAGGTCCAGGATGTAGTCGGCGATGCGGTCGTCCAGGTACAGGCCGGAGATTGCCTCCCGCGCGCTCAGGATGTCCGCGGGCGTGGCGACCGGCTGCACGGGAATGTCGGATCCGGTGGACATCCTGCGCATGATCTCGCGCTCCTCTTCCCGCGTGGGATAGCCCACGCGCACCTTGAGCATGAAGCGGTCAACCTGCGCCTCGGGGAGCGCGTACGTGCCCACCTGCTCCAGCGGGTTCTGCGTGGCGAGCACCAGGAAGGGCTTGGGCAGATCGTACGTTTCGCCGCCGATGGTCACCTGCTTTTCCTGCATCGCCTCCAGCAGCGCGGCCTGCACCTTGGCGGGCGCGCGGTTCACCTCATCCGCCAGGACGATGTGGGCGAAGATGGGGCCGCGGTGCGGGACGAACTCGCCCGTGCGCTGGTTGTAGATGGTCGTCCCCACGACGTCTGCGGGGAGCAGGTCCGGCGTAAACTGGATGCGCTGAAACGAGGCATCCACCGTATCCGCCAGCGTGCGGACGGCGAGCGTCTTGGCGAGGCCGGGAAGCCCTTCGCAGAGCACGTGGCCGCCTGTGAGCAGCCCGATGAGCAGGCGCTCCACCATGTAATCCTGGCCCACCACGCGGCGGTGCACTTCCTGGACGATGCGGTCCAGGAACTCGGCGCGGGGCGGCGAGCCCGGGGGTGCGTACGGCGACGGCTGGGTCACGGGAAGTGCGGGAGTGCGTGAGTGCTGGGTGCGTTAGTGCGGAACGGAAGTGCGACGGGCCGGAGTGCTTGGGTATCGAGAAATTCTGGCTCGGCGGCCGGCTGGGAGGCCCCTCCCCCGGCCCCTCCCCGTGCAAACTGCCGCACGGAGAGGGGAGGACTGCGACTCATCCCGTTGCCGACAGTACCGTGCGTTCGGAGAGGCCCCCTCTCCCCCGCTCCGCGGGAGAAAGGGAGACGTCAGCGCGAGGGCCGGGTTCGGTTTGCTGCGCGCCGGGCCCATGCAGTTGAAGCCCCGAACCGGACGCGCCAGCGGCCGGTGTCCGGGGTTCGCGCTGTTTCAGCGGCGGATTATCCGCTCACGGGGGCCGGGATCCGGACCATCTCCAGGCCTGAATCAAATCAGATTCGACCAATTGCGATTCCCCTCCGCCAGAGCCGCAACCGCATGCTCCCCATCCACTTGCGCTGAGGATACACCCGGCGCGCACGATGTTTCCGCACGATACCGCGCGATACGAAACCGCCGCCGCGGCCCGGGCAGGGCGCGGCGGCGCAGATCAGCCAGAACAGTGCCGCGCAGCCCGCGACTCCTATTCCCTATTCCCTATTCCCTCGACAGCGCCGTGAACACCGCCTCGCGCACCTGATCGTTGCGGTCCTTCAGCAGCTTCTGCAGCACGGCGCGGCCCGCCTCGCCGCCGATGTCGGACAGCGCGCGGATGGCCTCCACGCGGATCGGCGCGGGAATGCGGGAAAAAAAGCCGCCCGCCGACGCCCTTTCCGTCAGCGCGGGAACCGCGCGCGCGTCGCCCACGCGGCCCAGCGCGCGGATGATCTCCAGCTGCGAATCCAGGTCCGTCTCCTGCCCCAGCCGCGCCAGCAGCGGCGTTACCGCCGTCGGCATCTTGGTCAGGCCGAGCCCCAGCGCGGCGGCGGACCGCAGGCTCGCTTCCTTGTCGTTCAGCCCCTTGGCCAGCAGCGGAACGGATTCCTCGCCGCCCACCTTGCCGAGCGCCAGGATCGTTTCGCGCCGCACGCGCGCATCGGAGTGCTCGATGGTCCGCCGGAAGTGCTCCACCGCGTCCGCGCTGCGGATCTCGCCCAGAATCCCCACCATGTTGCGCACCACGAACCAGCGCTCGTCGCCCACCATCTCCTCCAGCAGCGGCACGCCCACCTGGTCCAGCGCGACGAGCGCGTCGCGAAAGGCGCGCCGGGCGGACAGGTCCGTCGCGCCGACCAGCGCGCGGACGAGCGGCGTCACCGTGTCGGCGCCAATGTGCAGCAGCGTGGCGCGAAACGATGCGCGCTCTTCCTCGTTGCGCGCCTTGCCCAGCCGCGCGACGAGTTCGTCGATCATCGCGCGGGTAGAGACGCGGTGGATCGCCAGCATGATCATCCCGCGCGTCACCGGCGAGCGCCCGCGCAGCGCCTCGGCGTCGCGCCGCAGGTCCTGCACGAGGTCGATGCCGTTGTCCGTCATCCCGCGCGAGAACTGGTACTGCGTCAGGAACTCCAGCCGGTTCAGCACGGACAGCCGCTGCGAATCCGACGCGGCCTCGCGCAGCAGGCGGCGCAGTTCCTCGGTATCCTCGCTCTCCACGCGCACGGCGGACTCGCGCACCTGCTCGTACATGTCGTGCGCGCTCCACAGCGTGACGCCGTCCTCCGGCACCTCCACGCGATCGGGGTCGTGCGCGCTCCCCGCGGCCACCATCGCCGCCGCGGGCTGCACCCACAATCCATCTACCGCCATCCGCGACGCACCCGCGGCGGCCAGCGCGGCCCCCAGACCGCCCGCCGCCTTCACCACGCGCGGCGGCAGGGCGATGGCGGAAAGCATGCGTCCCAGCGACTCGCTGCCGATGTCGTGGCGCAGTGTCAGCGATCCCACCGTGTGCTCGCCCAGGCGCTGCGCCAGCCGGTCCACGTGCGCCGACCGCGGCCCCATCACTCCGCCCACCGTCACCCCGCCCGCCGTCAGCCGCACCAGCACGGTTTCGCCGCCGGCCAGCAGGCTTTCGCCCAAGGCCAGCAGCGCCTGCGTAAGCGTGGGATGGGTAAGCGGATAGAACTCGCTGAGCGCGAACGCCTTGGCGAGGTCCACCAGCATGCGTGACGGGGAGGTTTGGGCGGCGGTCATGTGCGTGCGTGTCAGCGCTTGATGCGCTCTCCCTTGTCTTCGTAGCGAAAGATCCACGCGGCCAGCGCGCCGGGGCGGATGGTGCGCGACTGCTGCCACGGCTCCACGTCCCACCGCGAGCCGCCCTCCGGACCCGTGCGGCCGTCCAGATCGGCGAGGATGGCGCGAATCCTTTCGCGCCACGCGGCCCAGTTTTCCGCGCGCAGGTCCACCCAGCCGTTGCGCGCCGTCTGCGCGGGCGTGTCGCCTTCCGCGGGCTCCACCTCCACGTTGCGGCCACGGAGCACGCGCTCGCCGTCCGGAAGGAGGACCGCCAGCTTGCTGGAAAGAATTCGTGTGCGCAGGTCCGCGTCGTCACCGATCAGCTCCTCCGCCGCGCGGGAGAACGCGTCCGGGTCGATGGCGGAGGCGGCGTCCAGCCCGCGGCACAGGCGGCGCAGGATCTCCGCCTCGTACAGCAGCTTGGTGAGGCGCGGCGGTCCCAGCATCTCGAATCCGACACTGCGCGTACCGCGCGACTCCTGCAGCTCATCCATGTAGCGCAGCGCCGTCTCGCGCAGCACGCCGGCGCGGTACGTGGGCCCGCTGGTCGATGCATCCAGCGCGGCCACCACGTCGTGGCCGGTGGGATGGCCGGTGATTTCGCGGATGGCGTCCACCGCGATCTCCTCGGGGGTGATGAACTCCATCAGCCCCAGCGAGGTGATCGCCTCGAATTCGTCCGGCGAAAACAGGCCGTTCTCCCCCGAATCCAGGTATACGCCCGTCAGCGTCTCACCGGTTTCCTTCCACATCACGTCACGGCCGAACTCCTTGCGCTCCAGCCGGTCCGCACCGCCGAACGCCTCGCTTGCCGCCACGGGTGCGACGGAATCGATCCGCTGGATGGGCTTGCCCCGCCAGATGACATCGCCGTCGCGGATGGCCTTCCACGAGATGGCGGCGGTCGGCTTGATCTCCTTGACCGCCGGCGCGCCCGGCGTGCGCGCCATCAGGTAGAGGAGGAGCGTCTGCGCGCCCGCGACCGACGACTTGGCCAGAAGCTGCCGCGAAGGACGCGTTTCCGAGTGCGTAAAGGGGATGTTGAGCCCCATGCCGCCCGTGCCCGCGGTGCCCACCTTGAGGTAGACGCGCGTACCCACGGTGGTCATGGCGTTCAGCGCCACCCACATGTGGTGGATGAGCGGCGGAAGCGTAAGGGTGATGAGGTGCTTTTCGATGGTTTCCGCGTCCACCGGGCCCTGGCGGGCGGCTTCGCGGAGAGATGCGGCGCTCTTGAAGACGTTCTGATAGGCAAAAGCGGTCGCCGTGTTGACGCAGTCGACCACGATCTCCGGGCGATGGCGAAGGATGAGCTCGCCGAGCGCGTCCTGCTCCACCGCCTCGGGTCCGAGCGGGCCGAAGAGCGCGTCCAGCAGGGTTCCGCGCGCCTCCGCGTCGTCCAGCACCGTGTCGCGCGTGGCGTGGCGCAGCGCGGATGGCGTAAACAGGTTGCCCCACTCCCCCACCAGCTCCGCGTCCCCGGCGATGGGGCGCAGCGCGTCCAGCCCTTCGCGCACCTCCGCCTCGGTGAGCGCGGCGATCACGATCTGGGCGGGGCGAAGCGGCAGGATGTCGCGCGCAATGGCCATTCCCACCAGCCCGGAACCGCCCAGGATCATCACCCGGGAACCCTGGATTTCCATGCAGTCCGTTCGATGAATGGATACGATGCGGAGGACCGGCGGCCCCGCCCGGCTTCGGACGGGGCCCGCGGATCACCGTCCGCGCGGCGGGCGTCCGCCGGGCTTTCCGCCCGGCCGGCCGCCGGACGGCTTGCCACCGGGACGTCCGCCGGGGCGCGGCCCCGACGGCTTTCCGCCGCCGTCGCGCGGCGGGCCGGACGGGCGCCCTCCACGCGGACGGTCGTCCCCGTCCGATCCACCCGGGCGCGGGCCTCCGCGCGACGGGCCGGACGAACGGCTGGGACGATCGCGGTCGTCCAGCAGCCCGATCCGCTTGCCGCCACGCGCCGCACCCGACGAGCGGCGCGGACGGGTCCCGAAATCGTCCAGCTCGTCGCGCTCCTCCACGACGGGGGGACGCGGCGTGCGCGGACGATCATCCCCCGCATCCGGACGGAAGCCGCCACGGGCGGGCGGCCGCGGACCACGATCGCCCGTGTCGTCCCGGCCCGCGGGACGGCCGCGAACCGGCGGCCACGACGGGCGCTCGTCGGACGAATCCTGTCCGCCCGCGGGGCCGGAGCGCGGGCCGCCACGCGACGGGGCAAAGCGCTCCCCGTCTCCCGCCTTGCGGGAGCGGCCAGGACCGGACGGGCCCACCCGCGGAGGTGCGGACGGGCGGTCGTCGCCGCGGGGACGCGAGGCGTCGCCCGCGGGACCACGCCCCGGCTTGGCGCCGCGATCGTCGCGACCGCGCGGGCCGGCGCCGCGGGGGGCAGGACGCTCTTCCTCGAACGAGTCGCGGCGCGGCGGCTCCGGACGGTCCCACTCCGCCAGGTCGCCCCACTCCACGTCCGGGCGGCGGGGTACGCGCTTGGGCGGCGCCGGGATCCGGGGCGAACGGTCCTCCGTCCCCGGACCGCGGCGCTGCTTGATGGGGCCCTTGGCGGCACCGCGCTTGGGCGTTCCCTCCCCGCCACCGCTCGTGCGCGTCTCGCCATCCGCCGGGGCGCGGCGGGGACGCTTTTCGCCCTCCGCCAGCGCGCGGGCCGGACGCTTCTCGCCATCGGCCGAACGCGACGGACGCTTGTCATCCAGCGAACGCGCGGGGCGCTTGTCGGCATCCATCGGCCGCGCGGGACGCTTTTCGCGCGCCGGACGGCTGTCCGCATCCACCGATCGCGGACGCTTTTCCGCATCCAACGGGCGCGAGGGACGCTCCGCACCGGCGGAACGCGCGGGACGATCCGCATCCACCGCACGAGAGGGACGTTCTCCACCCACCGCACGCGACGGACGCCTCTCGCCATCCGCAGCGGCCGCGCGGGACGGACGCTTTTCCGGCCCGGACGCCGTCCGCTTGCGGGTCGTGTCGGAATAAGCGCCGTGCGTGCTCTTGCGGTCCGCCGAGGCGGCGGCGCGCTTGGGACGGCTTTCGACGACCTCGGTACGCGATCCGGACGACTTCACCTTGCGCGGCTCGGCGTCCGGACGGACGCGGGGCTGGGCGGGCTCGTCGCGCACGTGCGACAGCTCTTCCAGCGCCAGCACGCGCCACTTGCCCTCCGGCAGTTCGCCGAGCTCGATGGGCCCGAAGCGGCGGCGCACCAGGCGCTTGACCGGGTGCCCGACGACCTCCAGCATCCGCCGGACCTCGCGCTTCTTGCCTTCCTTGAGCACCAGCTTCAGCCGCGACAGCCCGTTGCCCGCCGGCCCGATGAGCCGCGCGGACTCCGCCGTCGCCATGGACCCGTCATCCAGCTCCACGCCCTCCACCAGCTGGCGCAGCGTCGCATCGGACGGCTTTCCCGTCGCGATCACGTCGTACTCCTTGGTGATGCCGTAGCGCGGGTGCAGAAAGCGGTTGGCCAGGTCGCCGTCGTTGGTCAGCAGCAGCAGCCCTTCGCTGTCGCGGTCCAGCCGGCCCACGTGAAAGAGGCCGTGGTACTTTTCCGGCAGCAGATCGTAGACGGTGCGGCGGTCGTACGGATCGGTGCGCGTGGTGACGTATCCCGTGGGCTTGTGCAGCGCCACCCACGTGGTGGGCGCCACCTTTACCTCCACCCCGTCCACGTCCACCTTGTCCACTCCGGCGGTGATCCGCATTCCCTGCACGGTGACGGTCTTGCCGTTCACCCGCACGCGGCCGTGGTCCACCATCTCCTCGGCCGCGCGGCGCGACGCCACGCCCGAGCGGGCCAGAAAAGTCTGAAGCCGAAGCGGTTCCCCGCGCTTAACGAATCCCGGCTGCTTCATTTGAATCCTCGATAGGTTCGCGGCGCGCAAGCACCACGGGCAGCTCCTCGGAGCGCGGAAGGTCCGCCAGGCTCCGGAAGCCGAAATGCTCCAGAAAAAATTGTGTCGTGCCGTACAGCAGGGGGCGTCCCAGCCCCTCGCCGCGGCCCACGACCTCGATCAAACCCCGTTCCTGCAGCGTCTTGAGGACGCCGCCCGCGCCCACGCCGCGGATTTCCTCCACCTCCGCGCGCCCCACGGGCTGGCGGTAGGCCAGAATGGCGAGCGTTTCCAGCGCCGGCCCGCTCAGCCGCTGCGCCGTGGGCACGCTGTCAAAGCGCTCCAGCACGGGCGCAAACTCCGGCCGCGTCAGCAGCTGATACCCGCCGCCCACCTCGAACACGGTGAACGCGCGCCCCTCGCGGTCGTACTCCGCGCGCAGTTCGGCGATGGCGGCCTCCACGCCCTCCTCGTCCAGCTCCTCGTCCGCGCGGGCCAGGTCGGCGGGCGCGAGCGGGGATTCGCTGGCGAAGAGGAGCGCCTCGATCACACGGCTGGCGCGGATCACGGCTGCGACTCCGCCTTGGCGCGGTAGATCCACAGCGCCGCGAAGGGCGCCGTCTGCCGCACCTCCACCACGCTGCGCTTGGCCAGCTCCAGGCAGGCCAGGAGAGAGGCGACGGCGTGGATGCGCGTGCCCCACGGCGCCACCACCTCCGCGAACTCCACCCGGCGCGAGCGGTCCAGCATCGCCAGGATCTCGTGCATCTTGTCTTCCATCTTCACCTCGCGCCCGCGCACGTGGTGAATCGTCTCGGGCGCGTTCAGCCGTTCGCCCAGCAGGCGGATGGCCGTCCACACCTCGTCCCACTCCGTATGCAGCGGCAGGTCCGCCAGGCGCGGCGCCGGGCGCGCCTCCACGAAGCCGCGGCCGTACATGCGCGCCCGCTCGCGCTCAGCGCGCTCCATCACCCGGGCGGCGTCGCGAAAGTGCTCGTACTCCAGCAGGCGGCGCACCAGGTCCGCACGAGGGTCCTCGGCCTCTTCGTCGTCGCCGCGGCGGGGAAAGAGCATCTGGGCCTTGATGCGCACCAGCGTGGCCGCCAGTTCCAGAAACTCCCCCGCCCTTTCCAGCTCCAGCCGGTCCACGTTGCGGATGGCCGCCAGAAACTGCTCGGTGATCCGCGAAATGGGGATGTCGAAGATGTCGACGTCCTGGTTGCGGATCAGGTGCAGCAGCAGGTCCAGCGGCCCGTGAAACCGCTCCAGATCCACCGAGAACGGATCGGGGACCGCCGCCGTGTCGGTCAAAGGCTCTGCAGGACGGACTGGATCAGGCCGATGTTGGCTCCCGCGGCGGGCAGCAGCAGCAGCCGGGTGGGCTCCCAGATGACCGGGCCCATGAACCGCAGGGCGCGGGTCAGCACCAGGATCCACAGGATGATGAAGCCGTACTGGTACAGCTTGCGGTACTCGGCCGCGGCGCGCGCGGGCAGGTAGTGGTACAGCACCCGCGATCCGTCCAGCGGCGGAATGGGGAGCAGGTTGAAGATGATGAGGCCGACGTTGGCGAAGATGCCGTAAAAGAACATCCGTCCGGCGGTCACCGCCATGTCGGGGACCGCGGCGCCGGACGACCGCGTCGCGGCGCTGAGAATCCAGAGCGCCAGGGCGAATACGATGGCCAGGACGGCGTTGGCGGCCACCCCGGCGAGGCTCACCAGGATGTCGCCCCGGCGGTAGTCGCGGAACTTGCGGGGATTGGTGGGCACCGGCTTGGCCCAGCCCAGCAGCGGCATTCCGCTTCCAATGGCGATCGCCGGGAAGAGGATGGTGCCGATCCAGTCCACGTGGGCGGCCGGGTTCATGGTGACCCGGCCCAGCATGTATGCCGTGTCGTCACCCTGCTTGAGGGCGACCCACGCGTGCCCGAACTCGTGCGCCGTCAGAGACAGCAGCAGAATGGGCAGCGCCAGTACGACGGCTTGCAGATCGAATGATTCCATCCCGCCAAGCTAATACAGGGTTCACGGGGATGTCAAAACGCGCGTGCGCCCGGGGTTGACAATCCCCGGACCACCGGATAATATTCGGCTTCCTGTTTTGTGTCCCGGAACGAACATCGGTGCCGGGCGGCCCCGATTCAGTTGGAGAGAGAAACCTTGCCGAACGTCAAGTCCGCCGAGAAGCGGATGCGGACCAACGAGGTCCGCGCCGAGCGCAATCGTCAGTTCCGTTCGCGTCTGCGCACCGCGCTCAAGAAGGTGCGCGCCGCCACCACTGCCGCCGATGCGACTCCTGCGTTCCGCGAGGCCGCTTCGCTGCTGGATCGCGCCGCCCGCAAGCGCATCATCCACCCGAACAAGGCCGCGCGCGCCAAGAGCCGCCTGACCGTCAAGATCGCCGCTCTCGGCTGATCTGTCTCGGGGTTGTTGATCATGCCCGCCGCGCTTTCGAGTGCGGCGGGCATTTTCGTGTATCCACCTCTCTGAACTGCCGTTTCACACGGAGGTCACGGAGGATGCACGGAGGGCACGGACGAACAGCAACAGCAGGTCTCACGCAGAGCAGCAGAGAAGCAGAGAAAGGATAAAAGAAGGGAGCGCGAGACGATGTAGCGTCTGCGCTCCCCTTCTTTTCATTTGTGGCTGTTCTCTGCTGCTCTGCTGCTCTGCGTGATGCCCTTCTTTTTTTGTTCTACAGTTCGGAGCCGCAGATTTCGCAGTACCAGCTGTGCGGTTCGTTGATGGCGCCGCATTCCTTGCACAGCAGCGGCTCCGCGCGGCTCCCCCCGCTCGGCGCGGAAGACGGCGAGGATGGCGTGCTCGGCGTGCTGGACGGCGCGGGAGCGGGGGCGCCGATCGCGCGGTCAAGCTCCTCCAGGAACGCAAGGTCGTCCGCGCCCAGGTCGGCCTGCGTCGTCTCCGGCGCGCGCACCGAGTTCTCAATGTCGCGCAGAAAGTCCAACCCGTTGTCCTCTTCCGCAGGAGCGGCGGCGGGCGGCGTCCAGGCCTTGGCCGCCTCGTCGATCCCTTCCAGCCACGGAAGCTCCTCGTCCGCGTCCGCCATCTTCTGCGGCTCCCCGAACTCCCCGCCGAACGGGTCCCACTCGTCGCTCGACACCTCGTCCGCCGCGCGCGCCGTCTCCGCCGGCGTGAGCGAAGCCGGAGGCGCGATTTCCTGCGCGGGCGTGGCGGGAACCGGGTCTGCCGGCTGCGCGAAGACGTCGTCCGGCGCGAGGGCGCTGGCTTCCAGCGGCTCGCCGCCTTCCGTCTCCCAGTCGTTCTGCACGGCGATGGGGACGGCGGGCGGCGGCGCGTCCGCCACGGCCGGGGCGGGGCTGGGCGCCGCCATGGCGCTCTCCGCGCCGGCGATGTCGGCGGCCAGCGTCTGCAGGCGCTCCACCTCGGAGCGCGCATGCGCCACGGCGTCGCCCGCCTCGGCCACGGCCGATTCCAGCCCGGGGCGCTGCGCATCCCACGCGGCCTCGTCCAGCTCGCCGATCAGGTGGCGCAGCTGCACCTCGTCCATCTCGTCCGCCAGGTGCCCGCGCCGCTCCTCCGCCTCCTGAAGCAGGCCGCGGTTGCGCTCCAGGTCGGCCTCGATCTCGCCGCGGTGCGAGGACAGGTCCTCCGTCACGCGGCGCAGACGGTCGGCGTAGTCCGCGCGCACCCGCTGCGTCACGTGCGTGCTGGCGCGGCCGCCCACCTCGTCCAGCCGGGCGATCCACCCGTTCAGCTGCTCGCGCTGCCGGATCAGGTCGTGCACCGGCGAGGCACCAGGATTCAGTTCACTCATGGCAGTCTGGTTCGGTTGCCCGCTCAGCCGCGGAACAGGTCGATGACGTCGGCCACGAACTCGCGCGGAGCCACGGGCTCCAGCACGGGCGCGGCGGCGGATTCCAGCAGCGCCGGGCGATGGAACGAGCGGTCCATGCCGCGGTCGAACGGCGTCCAGCCGCCCGGCTGCAGCCCGGCCACCGCGCGCATCCCGGGGTTCATCTTGGCGTCCAGGTCGTCCGCAAAGCTCAGCAGCAGCGCTTCCAGCGTCTGCGGCAGCTTGGGGCTGGCGAACTCGTACTTGCCGTGATGGCTGGCGATCAGGTGCTGCAGGTGCAGCATGCGGTCCGCGCGCAGCCCGGGAATTCCGTCCGCCTCGCGCAGAATCACCTGCAATCCCAGCAGGATGTGGCCCAGCAGCTGCCCCTCGTCCGTATACGCGAACGAGCGGCGCGCCGTCAGCTCGCGCGTCTTGCCGATGTCGTGCAGCAGCGCGCCCGCGATCAGCAGGTCGCGGTCCAGCGGCGCGCCCTGCTCGCGGTAGTGCGCGCACAGGCGGTCCGCCGCGCCCGCGACGCTGAGCGAGTGCTCCATCAATCCGCCCAGGTAGGCGTGATGGTGCTTCTTGGCCGCGGGGTGGATGCGGAAGCTGCGGCCCAGCTGCGTCTTGGCGCCCACGCACCGCACCAGCAGCGTGCGCAGCGGCAGGTCCGAGATCGACGCCACCATGGCGTCCAGCTCCCGCATCATCTGCCCGCGGTCGCGTGGCGAAGCGGGAAGAAAGGTCGCCAGGTCGTCGTCGCTGATCTCCAGCGGCTCGATGAGGCTCACGGTGAGCTGCATCTTTTCGCGATACACGCTCACCTTGCCGCGCACCCCCACCACGTCGTCCGGGCCCACGGCGCGGTCGCAGCGCTCGGCGTCGTCCCACACCATGGCGGTCACGGTGCCCGTCTGGTCGCCCAGCGTAAGCTCCAGAAACGGCTTGCCCGCCTTGGTTTCGCGCCGCTGCTTTTCGTAGACCAGGTAGCAGCCGATGATTTCGCGCACGTCCTCGCGAAGGTCGGCCACCATCGGGCCCGGATACGCCGGCCCGCAGAACCCGCGGGGGTCCGTGCGGGGCGCCAGCGACACTGCGTAGTTCACTTCTCTCATCCCGCCTGTGTTTCCCGCCATACGGTCCGGCCGCCCACCAGCGTGCGGACCGCGCGGCAGCGCAGCGCCCGGCCGGTGAACGGCGTGTTGCGGCTCATGCTCAGGAACGACGCCGGATTCACCGTCCACTCGGCGCGCACGTCCATGATCGTCACGTCCGCCAGGCTCCCCTCCGCCAGCGAACCCATCCCGTCCAGCTTCATGGCCCGCGCCGGGGCGCAGCTCATCCGCTCCACCATCGTCGGGAGGTCGATCAATCCCGTGGCCACCAGCTCCGTGTAGGTGAGCCCCAGCGCCGTCTCCAGCCCCACGATGCCGAAGGGCGCGTCCTCGAACGCCTGCTCCTTTTCATCGTAGTGGTGCGGCGCGTGGTCCGTGGCGATCACGTCCAGCGTGCCGTCGCGCACGCCCTGGCGCACGGCGTCGCGGTCTGCCTCGGAGCGCAGCGGCGGGTTCATCTTGGCGTCCGTGCGGTACGCCTCCACCGCCGCGTCCGTCAGGGTGAAGTGGTGCGGCGTGGCCTCCGCCGTCACCCGCACCCCGCGCGCCTTGGCCTCGCGGATCAGCTGCACACCCAGTCGCGTCGATACGTGCTGCACGTGCAGCCGCGCCCCGGTCAGCTCGGCGAGAACGAGGTCGCGGGCGATCATCACGTCTTCCGCCGCGTTGGGGATGCCGGTCAGCCCCAGTCGGCTGGCGACGATCCCCTCGTTCATCGTCCCCTTGCGGGCGAGCGTGGGATCTTCTTCGTGGACGGCGACGGGAAGGTCAAAGGTCAGCGCGTACTCCAGCGCCATCCGCAGCATTCCGCCGCTGACCACGGGCTTGCCGTCGTCCGTGACCGCCACCGCGCCGGCGTTGATCAGCTCGCCGAACTCCGTCAGCTGCTCGCCCTGCTGGCGCATGGTGATGCACCCGGTGGGAAACACGCGCGCGCCGCCGGACCGCATTCCCTCCGCCAGCACGAAGCCCACGGCCGCGGGATCGTCGATGGGCGGGTCCGTGTTCGGCATCGCCACGACGGTGGTGAAGCCGCCGGCCGCCGCCGCGCGGGCGCCGGTGCGGATCGTTTCCTTGTGCTCCTGCCCCGGCTCGCGCAGGTGCACGTGCACGTCCACCAGCCCGGGGGTGACCACGAGGCCGGAAGCATCGATCGTTTCCGCGCCCTCGGGCGCGTCGATCCCCTGTCCCACGCGGGCGACGCGGCCGTCCACGAGAAGGACGTCGGCCACGGCATCCATGCGCTGCGACGGGTCCACCACGCGGCCGCCGCGGATCAGAACGGGGTTCATGCCGCGCCTCCGGTCTTGGCGGCTTCCGCCTGCTCCGGCTGCCCGCCGGAAAGGAGGTAGAGGACGGCCATGCGCACGGCGACGCCGTTGGTCACCTGCTGCAGGATGACGCTGTGCGGCCCGTCCGCCACGTCGCTGTCGATTTCCACGCCGCGGTTCATGGGGCCGGGGTGCAGGATGAGAATGTCGCGCGGCGCCGCTTCCACGCGGGCGCGCGTAACGCCGAAGACGCGGTTGTACTCGCGAAGACTGGGGATGAAGCCGCCCGTCATCCGCTCCAGCTGCAGGCGCAGGATGTTGAGCACGTCCGCCCACTCGATGGCTTCCTCGATGCGGCGGAACACGGTCACGCCCATCTCCGCCACCTGCGCGGGAAGCAGCGTGGCCGGGCCGCAGACGGCCACCTGGGCGCCCATCTTCCGCAGCCCGTGAATGTTGCTGCGCGCCACGCGGGAGTGCAGGACGTCGCCGCAGATGCAGACGTGCAGGCCGTCCAGCGGGCCGCGGTGGTCGCGGATGGTGAGCAGGTCCAGCAGCCCCTGCGTGGGGTGCTCGTGCTTGCCGTCGCCCGCGTTGATGACGCTGCTGGCGATGCGGTCCGCCAGGAACTGCGCCGATCCCGACGCGCCGTGGCGGATGACGACCATGTCGATCCGCATCGCCTCCAGGTTGCGCGCCGTATCCACCAGCGTTTCGCCCTTGGCCACGGACGAGCCGGTGGAGCTGATGTTGACCGTGTCGGCGGCCAGCCGCTTTTCCGCGAACTCGAACGAGATGCGGGTGCGCGTGCTGTTTTCGAAGAACGCGTTGACGATGGTCTTGTTGCGCAGCACCGGCACCTTCTTTACCGGCCGCTCGCTGATTTCCTTGAACGCTTCGGCCGTGTCCAGAATGCCGGTAATCTGTTCGCGGGTCAGCCCCTCCAGCCCCAGCAGGTCCTTGCCCAGCGACGGTACGGCTTGCGGCATCAGTCCAGCCCCTCCGCGTCCACCAGTTCCACCCCCAGCGAGCCGTCGATCTCGGGAACGAGCACCTCCACCCGCCCGCCGTCGCGGACCTCCACCCGTTCGCCCACGATGTCGCCCTGGATGGGGAGTTCGCGCCCGCCGCGGTCTACCAGCACGGCCAGCAGAATGCGCTTGGGCCGCCCGAAGTCCGCCAGCTCGTCCAGCGCCGCGCGCACGGTGCGTCCCGTGTACAGCACGTCGTCCACGATCACCAGCTCCCGGCCGTCGATGCCGCCCACGGGAAGCCGCGTCTGGCCCACGACGGGGCGCGGGCCCACGGTCATGAGGTCGTCGCGGTACAGGGTGATGTCGAGCGATCCGGTGAGGGGGGCGGTGCCGGTGCGGTCGGCCAGGAGCGCGGCCAGGCGGGCCGCGAGCTGCACGCCGCGCCGCTCCACGCCCACGAGAAGCAGCGGCGAGCCGCCGCCGGTGAGCTGCACGATCTCCTCCGCCATGCGCGCCAGGACGCCTTCCACCCGGGCGGCGTCCATGAGCGTGCGGCGCTGGGATTCGGCCATGTTTGCGCTTGTGTGTTCCGGGAGAGAAGCCGGATGTCGGCAACGGCGCAAACTTACCCCGCCACCACGCCAAGTGTCAACGAAGCGCACGGTTGAAGGGCGGAACGCGGCGCTCGTGGATGCGCGGCCCTGCCTGTGTACCGCATTCGGGTAGCACTTCGCCTGTCGGGCTCTCCAGCACGAGTTCACGCACGGGGAGCACAGGACCGGAGGTCAGATTCGAGAGGCAACAGTGGCGATCCGTCGTTCTCTGCAGCAGAGCACATTAGGCATGTGGTGGCGGGCGGGTTTGGCATGCAGTCGGGCTGACCGCCAGAGGCTCACGTAATCACTCGTAATGAGACACTTGTTGCGGAGCTGCCTTGCGCGCATTATGGACGGGCTGGCCAAACCGAAGTCGGCGGATACCGGCGCACGTTCGTCCTCTCACACCACCATGGACGGTGATCATGAGAAAACCCTACCTGCTCGGCTTGATCGGGATGTTGACCGTTTCCGCTTCATCCACGGGCGCCGCACAGCAGGATAATCAGCCCAGAGCGGGTGATCTTATCTGCGTGCAAACCATTGTAATCGTTACGAAAACCACGATTTACCCAGACGGCTCGCAGAGTACGACTACCTTTTCGTACGGCGCGGGAATCGTCTGCCACGTGGCTCAGTGACCCACCCGTCCCACGCAGGCCCAATCGGCCACATGCCGTGGTCTCCTGCACCCGGCCTTTCACCAATCACAGCCCACCATGCAGTTTTACCAGCGCCTGGCACGTCGTCTGGCATCCCTGACCGTGATGGTGGTCTCCTGCTCCGGATGCGAGGACGAGGATGCTGGAGTGAACCGGAACGCCGCACCGGCTTGGGCGAACGGTCAGGAGTGGCGGGTGGAGCGGATGGCGGTAATCGGCGCAGTGGGCGACCAGGAATTCGGCCGCATCGTGGATGTCGCGCTGGACGCGGGCGGGCGCGTGTGGGTGGCGGATGGTTTGAAGAACGAGATCCGGGTGTTTTCGCCGGAAGGCAGGGCGGTCCGCACCGTGGGACGAAAAGGGGGCGGTCCCGGTGAGTTTCTGATGCTCGCGGGAATGGATTGGGATCCGGCGGGCCGGCTGTGGACGGTGGACGGCGCAAGTGCCCGCTATTCGGTCTGGGACACCGCCGGCACCCTGGTCGCCGAACACCGGCGCAACATCGACACGTCCATCAGCCCGTGGCCCCTCGGATTTGACCATCAGGGCCGGCTCTATGATGTACTGGGGGCGTCCGAAGCTGGCATCGGGGGTGTGGTGCGGCACGACTCCCTGCTTCAGCCGCTGGACACGTTCACATTTCCCGTCTTCGTGGAGTCCGCCGTCGAGCGGGTTTCGCAGACGGGAGACCAGCGAAGCGTCTCGCGCATGGTGCTGCCGTTTGCCCCCACGCAGCTGTGGGTGCTTGATCCGAACGGTTCTGTCTGGCTTGCGATCACCGACAGGTATCGGATTGAACGGCACCCGATGGGCGGCGGGATCGAACGCGTGATCTCGCGACCGGTGAAGTCCATGGCACCGAACCGCCTGCAACGCGAGTCGGCCCTTCGCCAGTTGCGGGAAATGAAGAAGCACGGCGCAACGGTGGATCCGTCGAAGCTGCCTTCCACGGTCCCGGTGCTGGCCGACTTCTTTGCGGCGAGCGACGGGCACTTGTGGGTTCGTACCACGTCAGGAGGTCCGTCGAGCTACGACGTATTCCACCCGTCCGGCACCTTTCTGGGCCAGGTCCGCACGCCGGAGCGGCTCTTACCCTCTCCAGCGCCCGTTGTACGCGGCGATCACATGGCGGGCGTGGTCACGGACGAGGACGGGGTGGAGCTTGTCGTGGTGATGCGGATTATTCGCCCTGGCCGCTGACCTGTTCAGGCGGAGAACAGTCCGGGGAGGCGGAAACGTCGAAAGTGGCTGCGCGCGGCTTGCGGCGGGAGCGGAAAAAGGCGCGGAGGACGTCGCCGGCTTCCTCGGCCAGCACGCCGGTGGTGAGCTGCACGCGGTGGTTCAGGCGGGGGTGCTGCACCAGGTTTCCCAGCGACCCCACCATTCCCGCCTTGGGATCGTGCGCGGCAAACACCAGCCGCGGAATGCGCGCGTGCACGATGCCGCCCGAGCACATGGTGCACGGCTCCAGCGTCACGTACAGCGTGCACTCCAGCAGCCGCCAGTGGCCAATGGCCTGCGCCGCCCGGCGGATGGCCACCATCTCCGCGTGCGCCGTGGGATCCTGCAGCGTGTGCGTCAGGTTGTGCCCCGTGGCCACCACTTCCCCGCCCCGCACGATCACCGCGCCCACGGGAACCTCGCCCAGCGCCTCGGCCGCGGCCGCCTCAGCCAGCGCCACCCGCATCCACCGCTCGTCCTGGTCCGGCGCGACCTCGTCCATCTGCATCACGTTCGCTGGGTGACGGAAAACACAAAGGACCCCGGCGCCGCGCCGGGGTCCCTCCTGCCTTGCGGACCACGCGGTCAGTGCGCGCCGGTAACGATGGCTTCGGTGTGCGCGCGGGTAAAGCGCCGGTACAGGCCGCTTACGCGGCCGAGCACGGTGAAGTCATTGTGCTCGTGCACCAGAATGGGGGCGTAGGCCGTGTTGGCCGGCTCCAGCACCACCTTGCCGCCGTTGGCGAAGTAGCGCTTCACCGTGGCGTCGCCGTCCACCCGCGCCGCGACGATGTCGCCGTTCTGCAGGTCGGACTCTTCCACCGGCTCCACGAGAACCATGTCGTTCTCGCTGATGCCCATCCCGGTCATGCTGTCGCCCTTGACCTGCAGCAGAAAGGCGTCGGCAGAGCCCACCAGCTTGCGGTCGAACTCGAACTCCTCCACCACGTCCTCGCGCAGAAGCACGGGGACCCCGGCGGCGATCTGGCCGTAGAGCGGAACGCTGGCCACGGAGGGCGACAGGTTCATCCCCAGAATCTTGACGCCGCGCGAGCGCGAGGCGTCACGCTCGATGAAGTTCTTGTCCGCGAGCGACTGCAGGTGCTCCGAGACCGTCTTGGTGCTCTTGATCCCGAACCGTTTGCCGATCTCCCGGATACTCGGCTGGTAGGTGTTCTCCTTGAGGTAGTCCACAAGGTAGTTCAGGATCCGGCGCTCGATCTTGGTCAGCGCTTCAGGCATGCCCGCCTCCGCTGGACGTTGGGTCGTCCCTCCCAGTGTGTATCGGATTCGCGCTGAATCCGTTCGGTTACTCCTGGCCCGGGATGCGCGAGACAGGCGGCCGCGATGGTGCCGCGACTGTCCCGAACCCGCCCAACCTGTTTCCCGCCGCGCGATGCGTTTCCCGCTCCGCGGGGCGGCACAGCGCTGCGTGTTTCCACGTACCCCAGCCTGTGGGCGCAACTTAGGCGACCTCCCGGTGGAAGTCAACGTTTCTCTTTAGACTCCCGCGATGCGCTCGCGCGCGCGGACGATTCTATGGAGGGTTCGGTCACGTCCCAGCGTGTGGACCACGAAATCGATTCCCGGGCTGGCGGCCTGCCCCACCAGCGCCACCCGCAGCGGCTGCGCCACCTTGCCCAGCCCCACACCCAGCGTTTCCGCCGTCCCGCGCAGCGCCGCGTCGATCCCCTCGGTGGTCCACGGCTCCACCGCGGCCAGGGCGTCGTGCACGGCCTGCAGGCGCTGCGACGTTTCCTCCGCGTTCTTCCAGTGCTTGGCGGTGGAGGCCTCGTCGTACGCCTCCACCTCGTCCACCAGATAGGTGCGCGCCTGGGCGGCGATCTCCAGCGTGGTGCGCCCGCGGATGCGCAGCTCCGTCATCAGCGCCAGCAGCGGCTCGCGGCGCGCCTGCACCTCATCCTCCGTCAGCAGCCCGTCCCGCACCAGATGCGGGGTGACGAGCGGCAGCAGCTCTTCGGCGGGCATCAGGGCGATGTGCTGGCCGTTCATCCACTCCAGCTTGGCGGTGTCGAAGACGGCGCTCTTCTTGTTGACGCGGTCCAGCGAAAAGCGCTCGGTAAGCTCCGTCATCGTCATCACTTCCACGTCGTCGCCGGCGTTCCATCCCAGCAGCGCGAGAAAGTTGTTCATCGCCTGCGGAAGGATGCCCTGCTCCGCGTACTGGCCCACCGCGGTGGCGCCGTGGCGCTTGCTGAGCCGCTTGCCATCCGGCCCCAGGATCATGGGGAGGTGGGCAAAGCGCGGGACGGCGGCGCCCATGGCCTGGTACAGCAGGATCTGCTTGGGCGTGTTGGCGATGTGGTCGTCGCCGCGGATGACGTGCGTGATGCGCATGTCGATGTCGTCCGACACCACGGCCAGGTTGTAGATGGGCGTGCCGTCGGTGCGCAGGATGATGAAGTCCTCGATGCTCTCGTTCTTGAACCGCGTTTCGCCGTGCACCTCGTCATCCCACGCGGTGTCGCCTTCCGGTACGCGGAAGCGCACGGCGAAGCGTTCGCCGGATTCCGCGCGGCGCGCGCTCTCGTCCGCGGGGATGGCGGCGCAGCGGCGGTCGTAGCGGTACTCCTCCTTCATGATGTCGCGGCGGGCCTGCAGCTCCTCGGGCGTGCAGAAGCAGCGGTACGCCGATCCGGCCGCCAGCAGCCTGCCCACCTCGCCCTTGTGCCTCTCCAGCCCGTCGGCCTGATGGACGGGGCCCTCGTCCCAGTTCAGCCCCAGCCATGTCATGCCGTCCAGAATGGCCTGGGTCATTTCGCCGCTGCTGCGTTCGCGGTCGGTGTCCTCGATGCGCAGCACGAAGACGCCGCCCGTGCGCCGGGCCAGGAGCCAGTTGTACAGGGCGGTGCGCGCGCCGCCGACGTGCAGAAAGCCGGTGGGGCTGGGGGCGAAACGGACGCGGATCTGGTCGGCCATGTTCGTCTGTGGATCGTATGCGGGAGCGCCGCGCCGGGCGGCAGTCATGCGTCGGAATGCAGCCGTTGAATGTATCGTGGCGATATACGGCAGGACAGACGGATGCGGATGAGCGCGTCACGGGCAGGCTCTGCGGCGGGCCCCCACCCGGGCCGGCACTACCGGCCCACCCTCCCCCAAAAAAGACTGGAGGGTTGGGGAGGGGCGGAGGGTGTGGTGCGAATCGGCGAGTGCAGGGCGTGAGCGGAGTTCCTTGAGCGAATGAATCCGCCGCTCCAGAAGCGGGAACCCCCGACACGACGCCCACAGGCGCCGTTCGGGGCTTCAACTGCTTGGAAATCTGCGCAAATGTCTCGGGCGGAGTCCGCGGAGGCGGACTTCGTGTGGTTCGAGGCGCGGTTTCAACCGCCGGGCCGAGAACCGCCGCTCGCCCCAAGATCTGGTCCCCCGCCGAACTGGG
Source organism: Longimicrobium terrae (assembly GCF_014202995.1). Lineage (NCBI taxonomy): Bacteria > Pseudomonadati > Gemmatimonadota > Longimicrobiia > Longimicrobiales > Longimicrobiaceae > Longimicrobium > Longimicrobium terrae. The sequence goes on along the minus strand of NZ_JACHIA010000002.1, from coordinate 529,921 downwards.
GTGTGCTCCCTCTCCCACATCCGTTCGTGGGAGAGGGTCGTCGTGCGCAGCACGCGGGGTGAGGGCCCCGGCCGGCGGACGCGCACCGAATCCTCTCCGCGCTCTGTCTAAAACGATGGATCGCCGAACGGGCGAGCGCCCGGACGGCGAACCGTCCGGGCGCTCTGGTGATGGAGGGGAGTCGATCAGACCGCGCCCTGCTGCACGCTGCGCGCATCCAGCGTTTCAGGGCTGGCCAGGTCCGCCGGGGGAGGCGGCTTGCACGGGTCCTGAACGTCGACGTTGGACTCGCCGCAGGGGGCGCACCCGGCCTGGCACTTTTCCGCGCCGATCATGAGATCCTTGCACGGGGGCGGCGCGTCGTCCTTGCAGACGTCCGTGTCCCGGCACTTGCACTGGCTCACCATGGCGGGCATGGGCGGGCACAGGTTGAAGTTGCCGCCGCAGATGCTGGACAGCTGGCGCAGAACCAGGCAGGCCACCACCTGGCCCAGCCGCAGCCCGGCCTCGTGGTCGGACCGCCAGTGCACGCCGCCCCACATGCGCGCCGTGCCGATGTTGTCGGCCATGTTGCGCAGTTCCTCGCCGATCGTGGTGCTGGCCATTCCCAGCGTCAGCGCGGCCGGCGTGGGATCGTTGCCAAAGAAGTAGGCCAGGATGGTGCTGGCCGCGCCGGCGTACGTGCTGTGGCCGGACGGGTACGCCGGGTGCCGCGGCGTTCCCGGGCTGAACCCCGGATTGGGCGAGCACGGACGGGCATCCGGGCAGGTGATGTACATGGGGTTCAGTTCATCGGGCCGGTCGTACAGCACGTTGAACTTGACACCATGGTCGGCCGCGTACTCCGACGGGCGCGGCCGGCGCGAGGTGAGCGGGCGCGGGCTGAGCCACTTGTAGTACCACGCCGCCTGCAGCGCACTGGCGATGGCCACGTCCAGCGCCGCCCACACCAGCGCCTGCCGCGGCGGCGACCAGTTGCGCGTGGTGATCAGGTAGTCGAGGGTGTGCCGGTAGGTGAGGCCCGGCGTCTCGTTCTCAAACAGGCGCGCCAGCCCGCGGCCGGTGCGAATCACCTGCTGGCCGGGAAGCCGGTTCACCTGCACGGCGCCCAGAGCGGGCGGCGTAAGGTTCAGCAGCCGGCTGATGGGCGCTCGGCAGCCGAAGTAGAAGGGCAGCTTCTCCAGCGGCTTGCAGGGGCTTTCCGTCAGCACCGGGCACTCGCCGGGGTTCACCAGGCTGCACGGATCGTCGCGCCGCGACGCCAGATCCTGCAGTTCCTTGAACTCCTTGGCGATCAGTTCCGCACCCTCCGGCGTGCAGGGGTCCGGATACGGATAGAAGTAGCCGGGCTCGCCGGGGTTGTCGGTGATGTCCAGCAGTTCCTTGATGGACACCATCCGCAGCTGCGGGCAGTGGTTCCAGAAGCTTGCTTCCGGCTCAACCTGCGGCCCCTTGAGGGCGTACTCCGGTACGGGACACGGGTACTTTCCATCGTAGCAGCTCATGATCCGCTCCTTCACCTGGGTTCCGCGTGCAGCCGAAAATCGGCTGCTAAAGAATGATAGCGGCATCCAGCGGATCTCCTATGCCCCTCCTCCGGCGGCCCGGGCACAGGGAAGTTGGCGAGTGTTCCGGTACCGCCAACGTGTTCACACGCACAACGTTGGCGGACGGAGCAGGCATACTGTCACCACCCGGTGACGTCAACGGTGCGCCGGATGGAACGGCGCGTTGTGAGCGCGCTCCGGGGGAGTGAATCGTCGGATCAGAGGGTTGAATCAGAGCGTATCGCGGCCATCCCTGAGCGAATCCGCCGCTCCAACGGCGCAAAGCCCCGACACCGGCCGCTGGCGCGTCCGGTTCGGGGCTTCAACTGCCTGGGGATCGGTGGCACTGTCTCGGGCGCAGTCCGCGGAGGCGGACTTCGTGTGGTTCGAGGCGCGGTTTCAACGGCCGGCCCGAGAACCGCCACTCGCCCCATGATCTCGTCCCGCACGATACTGGGGTGTGCTCCCTCTCCCACATCCGTTCGTGGGAGAGGGTCGTCGTGCGCAGCACGCGGGGTGAGGGCCCCCGTCGGCGGTCGCACGCTCATCCTGGCAAGCATCCCCATCCCCCGAACGCAAACACGGCCCGGGATCGCTCCCGGGCCGTGCGTCGGTCATCAACCGGATTCCATCCACCGAGATTGTGAACTGCCGTTCATCAACCCCGGTCCCGCTACCGCCGTTCATCCACCCAGCCGTTCAGCGGACGATGGCGTCCACCGACGTGGCGGTCACGGGGTGGTAGCCGGGGCGCGCGACGGCGTAGATGCGGCGCGCGAGGGGCTGTCCCCACGTGCCCTGCTCCATCAGCGCGGCGAACAGCGGGCGCACGAACTTGCGCCGCCCCTGCGACGTCAGGAACTGCTCCAGCGCCGGCACCGCGGGCTGGTAGCGGTTGCGCACGGCCATCTGCAGCCAGGCGAACAGGATTTCGCTGTTGCCCTGCCGCGACAGGCCGAACGCGCGGTCCAGGTCCGCCAGCCGCGCGGCCGTCATCGTCTGCGGAAGCGCGCCCAGGAAGTGCTGCCACTCCTGCGTGCTCCACCCCGACGTCTGCAGCTGCGCGGCCGGCGTTCCGCGGTCGAACGCCTGGGCCTGCGCCTCCACGGCGGCAAAGGCACCAGAGTGCGGGACGACGGCATTGGTGGGCACGCCCGGCTGGTACGCCCACTGATCCAGCCCGATCCGCTGCTCCAGCGCCGCGTCGCCGCGGATCAGGTTGGCGCGGATGTCTGCCAGCAGCTGCTCGGTGGTCATCGGCTGGAACGCGTTGCGGTCAAAGTACGAGCGCAGGTACGCGTCCCAGCGCGGCCGCCCGACGGCCTGCTCGATGGTGCGCAGGAATGCGGCGCCCTTTTCGTACGCGATGTCCGTCGTGCCCTCATCCGGATCGCGGCCGGTGAGGTCGATCTTGAGGCGCGTGTCCGCTCCGGTGTCTCCGCCCGCGGCCTCGACCGCGTCCTGCAGCCCCTGCCATCCCAGGTTGGCCAGCATGGCGGCGCGCTCCGGCCCGTACAGCGCCTCCATGATGCGGTTTTCGAAGTACGTGGTGAACCCCTCGTTCAGCCAGAAGTCCTGCCACGTCGCGTTGGTCACCAGGTTCCCGGACCACGAGTGCGCTAGTTCGTGCGCGACCAGGGAGACGAGCGAACGGTCGCCGGCAAGGATCGTGGGCGTGGCAAAGGTCAGCCGCGGGTTCTCCATGCCGCCGTACGGAAACGAGGGCGGCAGCATGAGGATATCGTAGCGGCCCCAGCGGTACGGGCCGTACAGCCCCTCGGCCGCGGTGACGAACTTTTCCAGCTCCGCCAGTTCGTACGCGGAGCGCTCCAGCATGGCGGGTTCCGTGTAGACGCCGGTGCGCGGGCCCAGTTCGCGAAAGGCCAGGTCGCCCACGCCCAGCGCGATCAGGTACGGCGGTACCGCGCGGTCCAGCTTGAAGCGGAAGGCGCGCCCGCCCTCGGCCGGCTCGCCGTTCGGCGTGAGCATCTCGGCGCTCATCACCGCCTTGAGCTCGGCGGGAACCACGATGCGCGCCTCGTACGTCTGGCGAATTCCGGGGCTGTCCTGCGTGGGAATCCAGCTGCGCGTAAGGATGGCCTGCCCCTGCGAGAACAGGTACGGATGGCGCTTGCCCGCCGTCTGCTCCGGGGTCAGCCACTGCAGCGCGCCCGCGGACGGGCTGGTGGCGTATTGGACGATGATGCGCCGCGTGCCGGCGGGAAGCTGCACGGTGAGCGGCTGGCCCAGGATGCTGTCCGCGGTGCCGAGGGCCCAGCGCAGCGGCTGGCCGTTCGCGCCGGTCACGCCGCGGATGGTGAGGCCCTTGGTGTCGAGCACGATGTCGTCGGCTCCGGGCGCGGCGGCCACGTCCAGCGCGGCGGTGCCGGAAATCACCTTGGCGGCGAAGTCGGCGCGCAGGTCCAGCGCCACGTGCGTGACGCGCGCCTCGTTGGGCTGCGCGAACGAGTGGACGTCGCGCACCAGCGTGGCCATGGGCGTCTGCGCGCCGGCGGGTGCCTGCGCCGGCGATGCGGCGGACGGCGCGGAGGCGGGCTCCACCGCCGGTGCGCATGCGCCCAGCACGCCGGCCAGCGCGGCCGCGGTTATGGGGCGGGATGTGCGGAAGTTCATCGAGTTCTGTTCCTGGTTGGTCGTTCTCTTCTGATTCGCGACATCATGCGTGCGAGCGCGCCGTCGCGACAGGCGTACGGGATCAGGGACGCGATCACAGGTTCGTGGTGTCGCGTGGTTCCATGCGATCAGATGGCGCCGCACCCGCCCCGCCGCCAAACCATGTCATCCTGAGCGAGCGCGCGATGCTTTGACTCGCGCCGATGCATCGCGAGCGAAGGATCTAGCGTGCGATAAGCCGACGTCGCGACTGGCGCGGAACTTCGCACGGGTACGTCGTCGTCCCGCGCCATCCGTGCACGGGGCGACCTTCATCCATCGTATCGCGTTGGAGTACATGCGTTTACGCGGCGATGTTCCCCGTCGCGGCGCGTCATCATCCAACGAGGCTGTTGATCGGGGAAAACGAGCAAAAAGACCGCCGCGGTTGAAGGGTGGACGCGGCGCCGCTATTCTTGGGGTTCTTCCTCGCGCGACCGCGCGCGGAACGATGGACGAAACGGGCAGCGATGGCGGAAGACGTGAGCGAGAACAAGCACGAGGGCGGTACCTCGACGACGACGGATTTCACGGAGCGCGACGGCATGGACTTCATCCGCACACTGGTCGCGGACGACCTGCGCGCGGGCCGCTACCAGTCCATCGTCACCCGTTTTCCGCCGGAGCCGAACGGTTATCTGCACATCGGCCACGCCAAGTCCATCGTCCTCAACCACGGCATCGCGCGGGAAACGGGCGGGCGCTTCAACCTGCGCTTCGACGACACCAATCCCGAAACCGAGGACGTCAGCTACGCCGAATCCATCGTCGACACCGTACGCTGGCTGGGCGCGGACTTCGGCGGCACGGTGTACCACGCGGCGGATTACTTCGAGCAGATGTACCGCTTTGCCGAGTACCTGATCGGCCGCGGGCTGGCGTACGTGGACAGCAGTACGGACGAGGAAGTGCGCGAGGCGCGCGGCACCGTCACGGAGCCGGGCCGCCCGACGGCGTTCCGCGACCGCTCGGTGGAAGAGAACCTGGACCTTTTCCGCCGCATGCGCGCCGGCGAGTTCCCCGACGGCGCGCACGTCCTGCGCGCGAAGATCGACCTCGCCTCCAGCAACATGCTGCTGCGCGATCCGCTGCTGTACCGGATCCGCCACGCGCATCACTACCGCACGGGCGACAAGTGGTGCATCTACCCGCTGTACGACTACGCGCACCCCATCGAAGACGCCATCGAGGGGATTACGCACTCGCTCTGCACGCTCGAGTTCGAGAACAACCGCGCGGTGTACGACTGGACGGTGGACCACTGGCAGGACTTCGTGCGCGCCGAGGGCGGCGAGCCGTCGCGGCCGCACCAGTACGAGTTCGCGCGGCTGGCGCTGGACTACACGGTGATGAGCAAGCGCAAGCTGCTGCAGCTTGTAAATGAGGGCCTGGTGAGCGGTTGGGATGATCCGCGCCTGCCCACCATCGCCGGAATGCGCCGCCGCGGCGTGACGGCCGAGGCGCTGCGCGCGTTCTGCGAGATGATCGGCGTGGCCAAGAGCAACACGCGCATCGACATCGGCAAGCTGGACTTCGCCATCCGCGACGATCTGAACCACCGGGCGCCGCGCGTGCTGTGCGTGCTGAACCCGCTCAAGGTGACGATCACCAACTATCCCGCGGGCGAATCGGAAACGTTCGATGCGCCGCTGTGGCCGCACGACGTGCCGAACGAGGGGTCGCGTCCCCTGCCCTTTTCCGGCACCGTGTACATCGACCGCGACGACTTCGCCGAGAACCCGCCCAAGGGCTTCTACCGCCTCTCGCCCGGCGGCGAGGTGCGGCTGCGGTACGCGTACGTCATCCGCTGCGACGAGGTGGTCAAGGATGACGCGGGCGAAATCGTGGAGCTGCGCTGCTCGTACGATCCGGCGACGCGCAGCGGCAGTTCGCCCGAGGGGCGGCAGGTGAAGGGGACGATTCAGTGGGTGTCGGCGGAGCACGGCCTGCCCTGCGAGGTGCGCCTGTACGACCGCCTGTTCACCGCGCCCGATCCCGAGGCGGGCGAGGGCGACTGGAAGCAGAACCTGAACCCGGACTCGCTCGTCGTCATCCACCGCGCCATGGTGGAGCCCAGCGTGCGCGACGACGCACCGGGGAGCCGCTACCAGTTCGAGCGCGTGGGCTACTTCTGCTCGGACACGACGGATTCGCGGCCGGACGCGCTGGTGTTCAACCGCACGGTCACGTTGCGCGACACGTGGACGAAGCCGGCCGCGTCCGCCACGGCCAAGCCCGCGCAGAAGGCCAAAAAGGATCGCGACCCGTCCGCCTCATCCGACGCCAGGCCGAAGTCGAAGCCGGCCGCCGTCGCGGTGGAGCGCACGCCGGAGCTGGAGGCGTTGCGCACACGGTTCGCGACGGAGCTGGGCCTTTCGGCGGATGACGCGGATCTGCTCACGCGCGAAGTGGCGTCGGCGCGGATGTTTGAGCAGGCGGTGGCGGGTGGCGCGCCGGCCAGGACCACGGCCAACTGGGTGATCAACGAACTCCCGCGCGTCGCCGATGCGGGCGCGCTCGCGGAATCGAAGTTCACCGGCGCGGAACTGGGCGAACTCGTGCGGCTGGTGGAGGACGGCACGGTTTCCGTCGCGGGCGCGCGCACGGTGCTGGAGGAGATGGCCCGGAGCGGCGGCAGCCCGCGCGAGCTCGTCTCGAAGCTGGGTCTGCAGCAGGTGAGCGATCCCGGCGCGCTGACGCCCATCGTGGATCAGGTGATCGCCGCGAATGCTGGCAAGGCGGACGAGTACCGCGGCGGCAAGACGGGGCTCCTGGGCTTCTTCGTGGGCCAGGTGATGCGTCAGTCCGGCGGCAACGCCAACCCCGAACTCGTCAGCCGCCTGGTTCGCGAGCAGCTAGGCTGACGCAACACGCTCTGAAAGACAGAACGGCCGGCGATCCACGCGGATCGCCGGCCGTTTCACCTAATGGATAGGAACTGAACGAGCTCACCGCAGGCACTATGGGTTTAGGACTACCTTGCTGACGACCTTACCCTCGCGGTCAACGACAATCCCATATGTCCCGTCTTTTGGATCCGCGACAACCCGCCCGCCGAGTGGGATCTCGTAATGTTGGTATTGCGGGATGAAGTTTTCTGCACCGGGCTGTTTGTTGAGGCGACCGTATTCAGTCTCTTCGAACACTTCCTGCGATAGCCATTCCATGGAGTGTTCGGCTTGTCCAGAGTTCGTCTCGAGACCCGGAGCACGCATGAAGCTTGCGCCTCTAGTAGTGCGGGATTGTACCTGGTCAGCAATGTAGGTACTCAGTTTCTCAGCATCCTTCCACTTAGACGTTCGTCGTGTAGCGTCAAAGTCGTGTTGACGGATCAATCCGCGAAGAAGTTGGATGGGTTGATCACGGAGCCACATTCTGAACTCTTGATCTCCTCTAGCGAGTCGTTCGTCGAATGCGTCTGGAAGATCACCACCGTCTACCTGATCAACTGATTTCTGCTTGCGTGTTGGAGGCGGTAGGCTCAGCACTGCCTCGAGTTGGCTCGCGAACTCAGGATTGCGCCGCGCCTCGTCTGCAACAACATCTACGATTCGGCGCAGCATCCGAATCACTGTGTCTTGTTTTCGCATATCCGCTTGATTTCGAGCGTCAGCCCGCGCAGAGGCTCGTACGCGGTGCCGTACTTACCTTTGAATGTTCGAATGTCTGCTTCTACATCAGCACCGCGAGCAACGGCCACCGTCTGCGGAATCGTGTTCGTAAACAGAGGCGGCTGGGTCAGCCCATTTTCTACCCCGAACCTTCCGAGACGATTAGCCCTTAAATCGTCGATCACACGCGCATGCAAGTTATTACCCTGCACCTTCGTTGCCACAATACCGAGCGCGGGGATCTCGCGTCCGATGTCGGTTGCAAACCGGGAGACGTTGTCCACGATCTGGTAGATGCCCCAAGTCGAAACGATATCGGGTATCGTCGGGATCACGTAGCCGGTCGAGAGCCGGAGTCCGTTTTTGGTGACCGTACCTAGGCTCGGAGGACAATCAATGATCACGTAATCATAGCGATCAATGATCGGTTGAAGTGCATTCTTCAAGATCTCGAGCGGGTTCGCCGTGAAGTTCCCCGCCAGCGCTATCATCGGAATTCGATCTTGAAGTTCAATCAACCGAATGCTCGATGGTAGAAGATCGAGCCGCGCAATCCCATCGTTGATGGTGGATACTCCACGGACAATCGCCGCTTCAATGTCAAACGCAGCCCGGTCGTGCGGATTGAGACGGTCTGCAAACAACTGCGCCACAGTCCGCCCCGTGTTGTCCAATTCGGCCCACTGCTCTTCAGCGATTAAACCTACCGTGGCGTTAGTCTGCGGATCAAGATCCACCAATAGTACGTGCTTTCGCTCCTCGTGCGCCAGAATCTCAGCAACAGCTATGGCCGTCGTAGTTTTCCCTACCCCGCCTTTCAAGTTGATGAAGCTCAGCACATGCGTCTCCTCCCCCTGGAACGCTTTGACCCAAGCTTCTGCGGTTTCACGTTCCCAAACCGGCCCGCTCTGCAGAGACTGCATAGGCCGTGGGAAGCTGTCGTAGCGCACACGCCAATTTGCGACCGCCTGCTTCGAGACGCCCGCAAGCGCAGCAATCTCAGCTATACCTACCAAATCAGTGTTCTGCATTTCACCTTACTCCATTTACGGGAACCAACAATTGTGTGCGATGATCAACTTTAATGGATTTTGTGTACTTTGTCAACAACTGGGCTCTGTTGTGTGTTTGTGTCTTTATGTCCCCTGAGCCGTGATCGTTTGTGAGGTGGATCTGGGCTGGCACTAAACACGGCCGACGATCCAAGCGGATCGTCGGCCGTTTTCTCGTCAGAGATATGGGCTGCTACAGCTGTGAGCCGCGTTCGCGAACGCGGCTCCTCATCGTTCAACGCTTGGCTACGCGCCGGTGACGAGCGTCTTGGGCCTCTCCGAGGTGTCGTAGACCAGCGCGGAACCCGCGTCCCGCTTCACGCGCTTTACGGCGTCGACGCAGCTGGTGCGGCGCGTGTAGCCCTCGCCGGAGTCCGCGATCGTCTCGTTGTTGCCGGCCTGGAGCTTCCACCGCCACTCGCCCGCATCGTCCTTGTAGATGTTGAACTCCGCCACGATCCGCTCCCGAAAGCTGGTTGGGACGGCATCTCCGTCTGAGTGCCGTTCCATAGCTTCGTCGGACGCGGCCGCCGGATTTCCCACCCACCTGTCGCGCGCTGCCGATCGCGGTCGGAAAAGACACAGGTAGCCTCCGCCCATCCGACAAACTCACGCGTGTTTCCGCGCGGCGGTATGGGAATTCCGCTGTGGCCCTGGATGGCGATCAACGCATGATTTCTGAACTCGAATTCACCCTGCATGGAGCAGCGATATGGCTGATCAACTGGAACGCGAGTGGCTGGTGTACCTGATCGGGCCCGCGGGGACGATCGAGGTGACGGTGAAGAGCGCCACGAGTCCGGAAGTGGGAAACACGGCCGTCAAACTCGGCGAATCCACCTTTCCGCGCGAAACGTTCGCCGGCGCCTTCCCGGTGGAGAAGGTCACCTCCAGCAAGGTGCACCTCGCCACGCGCGTGTAAGCTGGATAGTGCGTAACAAGAAATGCCGCCGATCAATCCTGATCGGCGGCATTACGCGTGAGTTATATAGCTTCGGTCATAGAATTCTTCGGACCTGCTTGAGGAAGGCGATCAACTGCCCCCCTTGAAACTCCGGATCATTCAATCCGCACTTTGTCCACAGATCGACGATCTCGTTCTCCTTGCGCGTCAATGACGCGCGTGAGCTGCTTCCGCCCCGGCATCCCGCAGTGGACAATGCGAAGTCCAGTGACTCAGTAACAAGAGTAACCCTGGCACACACCTGAGCCTCGTCGTTTCGTCTACGCCGAACCTGCTGGTTCACCCAATCTTCCGAGATGTCGTCGTCCTCCCGTTCATCGCTCCCAATCTGCAGTCGGATCACTCAGTCCTCCTCAGGAAAAGGCCGATTCGCGCCGGTTCGGGAAACCTGCGGTAAATTCGAATCTGCGTCAACACTCCACACGGTCGCACCGTAGGCGGCGTCACAGCACTCGCCAACGTAACAGCCGCGGCCCATCTCGGATCGCCGGCCGGTTTCGCTGCAGACCTCCTGATCATCGAGAATGCCCGCTTCTGCCGTACCTCTCCGAGAGGTGCTCGCGGGCAGGCCCGGCAGCTCGAAACGAAATAGATTGACCTGTTCTGCATGCCGCTTTATCGTGGATGGACGTGCACCATCAAACCACCCTCGACGAGAGCAGGCGGCATGGGCAAGAACAAACTGAAGCTCGACGACCTCAACGTGGAATCGTTTGAAACGCGGCCGGTGGGCGCGCTGGAGCGGGGTACGGTGCGCGCCAACGAGATCACCGGCTATTCGGACTGCGACTGCGGCAGTTCGCCCTTCTACTCGCAGTGCTGCACGGCCGATCCCAACGACCTCCAGTGCTACAACTCGTTCGACTTCTGCGCGCACACACAGCGCCAGATCTGCCCTCTGACCGGGGACTGCTGATCGCCCGTCGGACGCGAAACGCCAGCGGGAACCCGCATCAGAGGCGTGAGCGACCGCAGGGGTGCCGGGATGCCGGTGTGATCTGACCGAAGCACAAGCAATGAGGCCGCCGATCAACCCTGATCGGCGGCCTCATTGTTCACACCGGGATGCAGATTACGGCGTGGTTTCAATGCGCCACTGCTGGCAGGCGGCGCCGGTGTACGGTCGCACGATCACGTCTGCGGCGCCGGCGGTGGAGCAGCCAGCCACGTCCAGCGCCATCCCGCTGTTGCGCGCCGTGACGCGGTAGTAGTCGCCGCCCACGTCCACCACGTCCCACTGCTGGCACGCCGCGCCGGAGTACGGCCAGGTGATGACATCCGCCCCGTCCGCCGTGGAGCAGCCGCCCACGTCCAGCGCCTTGCCGCTGTGCGACGCCGTGATCTTGTAGTAGCCGTCCGCCAGCCGCTCCAGGTTCCACTGCTGGCACGCGCCCGCCCAGTACGGCCACGTGATGGCATCCGCGCCGTCCGCCGTGGAGCAGTCCGCCACGTCCAGCGCCTGCCCGCTGTGCCGCGCCGTCAGCTTGTAGCGGCCGTTGGGGACCACCGCCGCGGCCTGCCGGATGTTCCACTGCTGGCAGAGCGCGCCGGTGTAGGCCCGAACGATGACGTCCGCGCCGTCCGCGGTGGAGCACCCCGCCACGTCCAGCACCCGCCCGCTGTTGCGCGCGACGAGCTTGAAGGCGTCCGGCCCGGTCTTCACCACCTGCCACCGCTGGCAATCGATCCCGCTCCACGGCCAGGTGATCACGTTGGCGCCCTCGGCCGTGGAACATCCGCCTACGTCCAGCGCCTTGCCGCTGTGTGCGGCGGTAATGCGGTAATGCCCGTCCGTCTGCCGCGTCAGGTCCCACTGCTGGCACGCCAGGCCCGAGTACGGCCAGGTGATCACGTCCGCGCCGTCCGCGGTGGAGCAGCCGCCCACGTCCAGCGCCTTGCCGCTGTGCCGCGCGAACAGCTTGTAGCGGCCGTTGGGCACGGCGCCCGTCATGGTCACGGGCTGAATGGCGGTGCCGCTGTACGTGAGCCGGTCGATGGCGGTGGCGCGGCGCTTGGCGTTGAACTCCGCGCCGTCCTCGTAGCGGTGGTAGACGATGTACCAGTCGTCCGCGCCGGGCCGCTGCAGAATGGCGTGGTGCCCCGGCCCGCTGAAGTTGAAGTCCTTGCCCAGGATCTGCGCCCCGTACGTCCACGGGCCCAGCGGCGACGTGCTGGTGGCGTAGCGGACGTTGTAGTCCGGCGTGTTCCATCCGCCGTTGGAGTAGGTGAGGTAGTACACGCCGTTGCGCTTGTGCACGAACGGCCCTTCGGTAAAGTAGCGCGGCTTCTGCACGATGCGCGCGCCGCTCAGCGAGATCATGTCGGCGTTCAGGCGGTGGATGGCCATGTTGCCGTTGCCCGCCGAGCCGCCGTAGTACAGGTACGCCTGCCCGTCCGTATCCACGAACACCATGGGGTCGATGGCCTCCAGCGGCACCGAGGCGTCGCTGGTCACCAGCGGCCGGCCGATGTCGGTAAAGGGGCCGCGCGGCGAGGTGCCCACCGCCACGCCGATCTTGCTGTCCGGATGCGGGCCGTTGGCGGAGTAGTAGAAGTAGTACTTGCCGTTGCGCACGGCGATGGCGGGCGCCCAGCCGTTCCAGTCCGTCCACGCCACGCCGGGGCCCAGGTCCAGCACCACGCCCTCATCCACCCAGTTCACCATGTCGGTGGATGAGTACGCGTGAAAGCGCTGGCCGCCTTCCGATGTGGGATAGATCCAGTACTTGCCGTCCAGAAAGGCCGCGTGCGGATCGGGCGCGTCCGGGCCCAGCACCGGGTTGCGGTAGCTGACCGCCACGGACCGCGCGGGCGGGCCGTCATCGGGCGTGATGGCCGCGGCGGGGCCGCTGACCTCGGTGCAGGCGGGCAACCCCGCCAGCGCGAGGGGAACGAGCAGGGTCCTGAGCCGCATGCCGATCCGTTGTACCATGATCTGCTCCGCTGACGGGGTGCGTGGAGGCGCGAGATTGGGGGATGGCTGCCAGTATACGCCGCTCTCTGACAGGGGGCAAACAGAAAGCGGCCTCCGATCCCGCCGGATCGGAGGCCGCTCAGTCCATGGGAGATGCAGGGACGCGCATCAGATGCCGATCATCCCGCCCACCGTCCTCCATCGCCCACGCGGGGTGCACGATCGCGATCAGGAGCGCCGGATCGCGCTTGCCGGATCGACCGAAAACGTGAACCGGTCCCGGCTTACGAGGGGAGGTCGGCGGGGTTCATCCACATCACTTCCCAGATGTGGCCGTCGGGATCCTGAAAGCTGTGGCCGTACATGAATCCCTCGTGGTCCTGCGGTTCGTTGGCGGGCGAGCCGCCGTTGGCCAGCGCGGCGGCCACCATCTCGTTCACCGCCTGGCGGCTCTGCGCCGACACCGCCACCAGCACCTCGGTGCTGGTGTGCGAATCCACGATCTCCTTCTTGGTGAAGTCCTTGAAGCGGTTGTGCACCAGCAGCATCACGTGCGCCGTGTCGCTGAGGATCATGCACGTGGCGCTCTCGTCGGTGAACGCCGGAACGAACTCAAAGCCGAGCGCGGTAAAGAAATCCACCGAGCGTCTGAGGTCCTTTACGGCAAGGTTGATGAACACGCTTCTGGACATTGACGAACTCCGCAACGAGGGATGGAGGACGGGATTTTTCAGGAAAAAGGGCGCCGCGCCCGGAACGTTGGCGGAGAAAGTGGCGGGTCGTGGTTGGGATGGCAAGCACCGGTGTGCGCCCGGTCCGTTTGCGGGCCGGGCGACGGACGCGACAGAGGCGGAATCGCGGGGTGAACGTCCGCACGGGACGGGGCTCTTCGACGCCTTCCCGGGATCGTGGCACTCGGAAGGCGTCGCCGCGGGACCACGGGAGGATAAACGAGAACAGCCGGCGATCCTGGGGATCGCCGGCTGTTCTGCCGGTCACTGCCGATCAACCGATGTGCATCACTTCACCGGGCCGCGGACGGCCGGCGGAGGATGGGGCCGTTCAGCCCGTGCAGACCTTGGTGGAGGCCGGCGGACACATCATCTCGTAGCAGTACGTGGGGTTCTTGGAGATCTCGTGCGCATGCACGGTGCCCTCGTTTTCGTCCACGACCTGGGCGGTCGGGAACGAATCCACACGCAGCTCGTCGGCGGTCAGGCGCAGCTTCTTCATCTCTGGTTCTCCAGCGTGATGATGATTCTCCTACACCGCGCCATCCGTGACTGCGATGGCGCGTAGTGGTCTCCTGAGGAATACACGATTGTAACGAGCCCGTCAATACAGGCGCCATAAGGGAGACAAACTTTACATCGGACATTCGACCGACTGCTTCCCGAAGCGTAGCAGACGGCCCGGCGCTCCTCCACGGAAAGCGCCGGACCAGACGGCGGGAACCCGCGATCAGCCTTCCGCCACGCGAAGGATCAGCTTGCCGGTGCCGTGGCCGCTGTCCAGCCTCTCGTGCGCGCGGCTCACCTGCTCCAGCGGCATCACCTCGCCGATAAGCGGGCGCGCCAGCCCCTGCTCGAACGCGGCGGACATGTCGCGCAGCCGCTCCGCCTCACGCATGACAAAGATGCCGTGCAGCGTCTGATTCCGGCTGGAAAGGCCGCCCAGCGTGCCTTCCGGCGTAAGGATGCACGCCAGCCGGCCGAACGGGCGCGTGGCCGGCAGGCTGCGCCTGATGAGGTCGCCTCCCACCGTGTCGAAGGTGGCGTCTACGCCCTTGCCGCCCGTTTCGCGCAACGCGACTTCCGCGAAATCCTCCGCCGAATAGTCGATGGCCACGTCCGCACCCAGCTGGCGGATGACGTCCTGGTTTCGCGCGCCGGCGGTGGCGAGCACGCGGGCGCCCGCCGCCTTGGCGAACTGCACCGCGAACGATCCCACGCCGCCCGCACCGCCGTGAATGAGCACCGTTTCGCCCGGGCGCACCTGCATGCGCCGTACGATGGCCTCCCACGCGGTCCCGCCCGCCAGCGGCACCGCGGCCGCCTGCTCGTGCGACAGCGATGGCGGCTTGTGCGCCACCAGCCGCGCGGGAACGGCGTTGTACTCGGCGTACGTGCCCATGGTGTTGCCGAAAAGCTCGTCCATGTAGTACACCTCGTCCCCGGGCGAAAAGCCGGTCACCCCCGGTCCGACGGACTCCACGATGCCAGACGCGTCCTGGCCCAGCACCAGCGGCGGAGCGAGCCCGGCCCAGTCGGCGTTCTGCCGCATCTTGGCATCCACCGGGTTGGTTCCCGCGCAGATCACCCGCACCAGAAGCTCGCCCGGGCCGGCCTCCGGGCGATCCATCTCCCGCGCCTGAAACACCTCCGGCCCGCCGAATTGATCGATCACCATCGCGCGCATTGCAGCCCCCGTCAGACGTGGTTGGATGAGGAGCCCGAGCGCGGCCAGAACCATGCCGATCCGCGTTTCACGTCATCCACCGAACTCCCCGGACGGAAGACGATCAACTCGCCCGATGGCGGCTTCCGGTTATCGATGGACCCCACGACTGCGCAGCACGAAGCGCCGGAGCCTTCCATCGATCTCCATGAGCGAGATCCGCACGGTACGTCCGCGAGTCCCGTGGTCGCGGCGAGGGATGAAGAAAGCGCCGGCCCGGAGATTCCGGACCGGCGCGTTGTCATCTCCCGTCACCGCCGTGCTCAGCCGGCGAGCGTCGTCCGCTGTCCCGGGCTGTTCAGAAAGCGCCCCATGAGCACGTACGCCGACTCCATGAATGGCTGAATCTGCTGCGCCGGCAGCGTGGCGGAGTGGCGCCACACCATGAGGTCCGCGCCGCTGCCCTCCGCGCACAGGCCCGGGTTCGCGACAAAGAACTCGCGCACGGGCGCGCTGAAGCAGCCGCGGATCAGGTCCTCTTCCACCCCGCGCAGCAGGTACGCGTCCGAGAACACCGGATCGCCATCCACGTCGATGTCCTGGTAGCCGAACACCCCGCCCAGCCGGTGCAGCGCGTGCTCCGGCCGCAGCGTGAACGCGGGCAGGTTCAGGCCGGGCGCGTGAATGTGCACCACCGTCTGCCGGTGCGTCACGTGGCTCTTTCCGGCATGGATGGTAAAGGCGTAGTCGAAGACGGACACCCGGCGCCCATCCTTCTGCAGCGCCATGTGGTCGCGGAGGTCGCGCCCGGTTCCCTGGTTGAAGAGTTCGAACCGCTTTCCGTCAGGGATGATGCTGAGCGGCGGGTTCTCCTGAAAGCTCATCCCCAGCCGCTGCGCCAGGCCGCCCATCTCTGCCGCGCGCTTTTTACGAGCCTGGATCGAGTAGCGGATGATGGCCCCGATCCCCGCCGCGGCGAGAACGAGGACGATGGCGACCAGAACGAGGGGGACCATGCGCCTCTGCAGACGTTGAAGGATGACAACGGGTTGCCGCCCACGCTGCCGCGGCTGGTGGCAGAACGCGGCGCGCGTCCGCCGGGTTTCAGATGCGGATGAGGGGAAGCCCGCGTTTCTACCTCGGCGCGGGCGGTGCGCCGCCCTCCGGCACCGGCCCGCCGTCGGCGGACTCCCTGCGGAACGCATCGGCCAGACGCGTGGCGGCATCCAGCAGCCCCGTGCAGGCGTCCGGGTCCGCGGCCCAGGCCCCGCGCCAGAGAAAGAGGTCCGCGCCCTGCCCTTCCGCCCACGCCTTAGGCTCCCCCGCGAGCACCGCCTGCACCCCCGCTCCGAACGCCCGCCGGATGGCGCCCTCCTCCATCCCCTGCAGCAGAAACGCCTGCGAGAACTCCGGCGCGTCGGGAAGGTCGATGTCGGGAAAGAAGCGTTCGCCCACGCGGTGCATCACGTTCTCCGGCCGCAGCAGAAAGGCGGGAAGCCGCAGCGCGGGATCGTGCACGTGCACCACCGTGTGCCGCCACCGCGCGGACGATCCGCTGCCGCCCCGCGTGAACGCGTAGTCGAACAGTGCCAGCCGCCGGCCGTCGCGCTCCGTGCGCGCCAGGTTGCGGATTTCGCGATCCTCCCCCTGCGTAAACAGCTCAAAGCGCTGCAGTTCGGGCATGCTGGACAGCGCGGGGCGCGCCTCGTACGTCATCCCCAGCTCCGCGGAAAGCGAGCGCATGCGTTCCGGGCGGGGCAAGCGCAGCCGCGACCGCATGATGACGGCGGCGGTACCGGCCGTGGCGGCGGTGGAAGCGAGCAGAACGGCGAGGGTGATGGGCAGCATGATGCGGTGAGCGTTAGTGCGCGGGCGTCTGACCAGACCGGCGGAACACCCCCCGGCGTGATGAAAAAACCGCCGCCGCGCTCGTGCGCGGCGGCGGTTTCGCGGTCAGGAGCCGGCGTTGGGCGCGGTAGGCGCCTGATGCGAGGGCATGGGCTGCGCGAGGGCGAGCCCCGCCTGGAACGCGTCCGCCCGGTCCACCGAGGGAAAGCGGCCGATGACGAACCCCTCGTTGGAAAAGGTGAGGATGCACGAGCAGTCGTCCGGGATGACGACCAGATCCTCCGCCAGGCTCCACGCGAACACAAAGAAGTTGTGGACGATCAGCCACACGTCCTCGATTTCCTTGACCCCCAGCCGCAGCGCGCCGCTCGCTCCGCCGTAACCCAGGCCGACGATCAGCCGGTCCAGCGAGGCGTTGCGCATGCCGCCCTCCTCGCCGAAGTCGTCTGTCCACGGCCCGCCGCCGCGCCGCATGAGCCACCACGGGCCGCCCTGCTGCGCCGCGTTCAGTACGGAGTTGATGAAGGCGGGCAGGTCCGAGACGATGCCCACCGGCCGCCACGCACGCTCGATGGACTCGCCTTCGAACACCAGGCGTTCCCCCAGCGACCACCCCGGCGCGGTGGTAATGCCGCGCTGCGCGAGCCAGGCAAAGAAGCGGACGTCTTCCAGAATCTGCACGGGACGCGTGTTCAAGGGTTCAGGCGGGCCGCGTCGGGCGCGGCGCACCCCGTAATCTATCCCGCCGCGCGCCGTGCAATCAACCGTCCGCCGCCCGCGCGAGCACGGAACTGACCGGCCGTGCGCGGGTGCGCAGGGCGCGGTCCGCGCGGGTGGTGAGCAGGCGCAGGTCGCGCGGCCGCGGCGCGGGCGACGACGCGCTCGGCACGGGGATGATGGCGCCCGCGTCCAGCCCGTGCCGCTGCGCGATCAGCAGCCCCAGCGCGTACCGGCTCACCGCCTCCGGCCCGGCCAGGTGCCACACGCCCGCGCTGTCGGCCGCGGGGAGCGCCGCGATCTCCCAGATCTGCGCGGCCAGGTCCTGCACCGCGATGGGGCAGCGCAGCTCGTCCGTGAACAGGCGGATGGGATCGCCGCCGCGCAGCGTGTCGATCACCCACGCGCTCCCCGCGTCCGGCGGCTCCGCGCGGACGATCAGGGACGTGCGGATGATGGCGGATGCGGGAAGGCGCGTACGCACGTCGTCCTCGGCCGCCGCCTTGTGCCGGCCGTACTCGTGCACGGGATCGGGCCGGGCGGATTCGGCGTACGGGGCGGATTCTCCGTCCAGCAGCGCGTCGGTGCTCATGTGGATGAGCCGCGCGCCGGAGGACAGGCATCCGTCCACCACGTTGCCGGTCGCCCGCACGATGTCGCGCTCGCCGTCCCTGGCGGAATAGGCGGTGTGGATGACCAGCTCCGGCCGGACCGCGGCGAACAGCCCGGCGACCGCGCCATCATCCGCAAGATCGACCTGGGCGTTGGGGACGGCGTGTACCGGCGCGTTCCGCCGTGTCGCGAACAGGGATGCGGACGCGGGCGCGCCGCGGATCAGCTCCGCCCCGAGCAGCCCGGCCCCGCCGGTGATGAGAATGCGCACGTGGATGACGGGAATGGATGTGAGAGGATGGCGGTTGGACTGCACTGGAACCGCAGGTCGGAGCGGGAGACGCCCGGTGTGGAGGATGGTTGGGTACGTCCACCGGCTGGGGGCCCTCACCCCGCGTGCTGCGCACGACGACCCTCTCCCACGAACGGATGTGGGAGAGGGAGCACACCCCAGGATCGTGCGGGGCGGAGGGTTCGGTGAGCGTCCCCCGGCCTCGCGGGCCCCTCCCCCGGCCCCCATAGGCGTCAACTTTATTTTGCAAAGTTTATTCGCGACGGCTAATTCGACCAGATTTCGCCAGCTTTGCGCCACCGTGAATGTAAAAATACGGGGCTAAGAGGGCTCGATATGGCTTAAGTTCGCGCCTATGCCCCCGGCCCCTCCCCGTGCAAACTGCCGCACGGAGAGGGGAGAATTCACCCCGGATCTGCTCGTCCCCGATGCGGTGAAGCCCCGAACCGGACGCGCCAGCGGCCGGTGTCGGGGGTTCCCGCTGTTGGAGCGGCGGATTCATTCGCTCCAGATACTCGCGGCCGCGTCCAACTCCGCCGCGCGCGGCGATCTCTCGCCCCGCCCCAACCCTCCCCCGGTCTTTTTCGGGGGAGGGTGGGCCGGTGGTGCCGGCCCGGGTGGGGGCCGGCCGTGGAGCCCGGATTACAGCCGGTACGCCGTCTGGATCAGGCGCTTCTCCGCCTCGCCCTCGATCAGCGCCTCCACCTCCACGTGCTTCTCCAGCCCGCTGCCCTTGAGCTTTTCGCGGAACAGCTGGTCCAGCTGAAAGATGCCGGCCGAGTTGGACATTTCCACCCGGATGCGCAGCGGCTTCTCCACCCCGTGCTCGATGTGCACCGCCTCGATCGCCGCGGCGGAAATGGAGTGGATGCTCATCGTCCCCTCGATCCCCATGCTGATGCGCGAGCGGCCCTTGGCCATGTCCAGCGCATCCGCCACCCGCACGATTCCCGCCTCCAGCGTCAGCGGCGCGCCCCCCGAGCGGTGCCCGATGATGGCGTGCAGGATCTCCGAGCGGATCACCGTGGCGGTCGCGCGGTCGTAGATCCCCTCCAGCAGTTCGCGGATCTTGGGCTGCGCCACAAAGAGCGAAAACTCCTCGTGATCCTTGCGGTGCACGCTCATCCCCACGTCGTGCAGCAGCGACGCGAGCAGCACGATCACCTCGGCGTCGTCGGTTCCCATCCCGTAGTTGGTGACCACGTTGGGCTCCACGCCGCTTTCCGTCAGTACGCGCAGCAGCTTGACCGCGATGTTCATCACGATCTTTACGTGCACCGGACCGTGGTCGGTCATCTGCAGCCGCTCCACCGCATTCACGTTTGCGGCCAGCCACAGCGCATACATCTCGTCATCCGCGTTGATGCGCTCGATCAGCTTTTCCACCTTGGGATTGCCGCGCGAGGGCACATTCAGCATCAGTCGGTGCGCCATGCGTTCCTGCACCGTGCGCCCGAAGCTCGCGCGCGGATCCCAGGCCGCCGCTTCCGTTACGTCCGTAATCGCCATTGTTCGTTCTGTGTCCGTGTTGGCTGGCTCGTTGCCAGTATTCATGCCGATGTGTGTCCGGTCTGCGCGCCCAGAAAGCGCGCCGCCTCTCGCTCCGCCCAGAACCATGGGCGGCGGGGCGATCCGGTAATGAAGCCTACGTGGCCACCGTGCTCCGTAAACGCCGTGGCCAGAAAGGGATTCGCCGCAATGTCCGCGTGCGGAATGGAGCTTTCGTCCACGAACGGGTCGTCCGCGGCCTGCACCAGCAGCACCGGCACGCGGATGTGGAGCAGGTACGGGCCGGAGCTGGAGCGCGAATAGTAGTCTTCCGCGCCGTCGAAGCCGTGCAGCCGCGACGTGGCGGCGTCGTCGAATTCGCGAAAGGTGCGCGCGGTGCGTATCCGCTCTGCATCCAGCCGGTCGCCGATTCGATCCGCCTTGGCGTCGAACTTGGCGCGAAGCTGCTTGACGAAGTGGCGCACGTACACGCGCCCCATGAACGTCCTGTCCAGCTTGTCGCTCCCGCGGCCGAGATCGTACGGCACCGAAACCGCCACCGCCGCGCGAATCCGCGTTCGCTCGCCGCGCTCGCCCAGGTGCTTGATCAGTACGTTTGCGCCCAGAGAAAAGCCCACCGCCAGCAGCGGCGCATCTGGATAACGGGACGCCAGCAGGTCCAGCAGAAACTCCAGGTCGCCCGTCTCGCCCGCGTGGTAGAAGCGCAGGGCGCGGTTGGGCTCGCCGCTGCAGCCGCGGAAGTTCATGGCCACGGCGCGGATGCCGTACTCGCGCAGGGCGCGGCTGGTTTCCAGCACGTACGCGGACCGGGCGCTTCCCTCCAGTCCATGGACGATCAGGGCGAGCGGCGCGTCATCCGCCAGCGGCGGCGCGCCCGCGACGGTGGCGAAATCCAGGTCCAGAAAGTCGCCGTCGGGCGTTTCCACCCGCTCGCGGCGGTATTCCACCCCGTGCGGCGGGCGTACAAAGCGGCCCATCACGGTCTGTGCGTGCGCCCCGGGAAGCCACCACGCCGGCCGGAAGGGCCGTGGCTGAAAGGACTTGGGTTGTGCCGCCATCACCAGATCCGCCGTTGTGCCTCTGTCGCGCCGGACGCGCCGGCCACATGTTGAACGCCGTTCCCGCGGCCGTTCGCCGCGGGCAGGTTGCAGAATTCCCGCCCGCGCGCCCCATCCTCATACCCCGCGCGGGTTCCCTGGATCGCTCCCGCGCCCTTCCCCGCCCGCCCGTGTGGCTGCTTCCCGTTCTTTCGCACGTTTCCCGGTTCGTGGTCCGCGCCTTCTATCGCCTTGAGGTGGATGGAGATGCGGTGCCCGCGCACGGCCCCGTGCTGCTGGTGGCCAACCATCCCAACTCGCTGGTGGACCCGGCCATGGTGGGCGCGGTGGCGGGGCGGCCGGTGCGCTTTCTGGCCAAGGCGCCGCTGTTCAGCGACGGGCAGGTGGGATGGCTGGTGCGCGGCTCCGGCTCCATTCCCGTCTACCGCCGCGCAGATAACCCGTCCGAGGTCGGGCGCAACGAGGATACCTTTCGCGCCGTCCACCAGGCACTCGCGGACGGGTCCGCGGTGGGCATCTTTCCCGAGGGAATCAGCCACAGCGAGCCCTCGATGGCGCCGCTCAAGACGGGTGCCGCGCGCATCGCGCTGGGCGGGGCGGCGCTGCTGGGTGCGCCCTTCCCCATCATCCCCGTGGGATTGACGTTCCGCAGCAAGGAGCAGTTTCGCTCCGAGGCGCTGGCAGTCGTCGGGCAGCCGGTGCGGTGGGATGATCTGGCGGCGCGCGGCGAGGGCGATCACGGCGCCGCGCGCGAGCTTACGGCCCGCATTGACGCGGAGCTGCGGCGGGTGACGCTGAACCTGGAGCGGTGGGAGGATCAGCCGATGGTGGAGACGGCGGAGGCCGTGTACGCCGCCGAACTGGGCGCCGATCCCTCGTCCGCCGCGCGGGTGCAGCGGCTGAGCGCGACCACCGAGGCGCTGGCCCGTCTGCGGCGGGAAGAGCATGCCGCGTGGGAGGACATCGCCGCCGCGGTGCAGGCGCACGCGGGCATGCTGGGCGTGGTGCGGATGACGCCCGCGGAGTTGAAGAGCGCACCGGACGCGCGTGAGGCGGCGCGGTGGGTGGCGCGGCAGGCCAACGTGCTGCGACTGCTGTCTCCGGCGGCGCTGGCGGGAATGGTGATCTTTTTTGTCCCGTACCGGCTTACGGGGTTCGTGGAAAAGCGCGCTCGTCCCTCTGACGACATCCGCGCGACGTACAAGACGCTGGTCGGCGGGGTGCTGCACCTGATCTGGATCGCGATGCTGGCGGGCGCGGCGGGGTGGATGTGCGGATGGACGGCGGGAGTGGCGGCGCTGGTGGTGCTGCCGCTGCTGGCGTGGGCGACGCTGTGGAGCGCGGAGTCGTGGAACCACGCGAGCGGGGAGGCGCGCCGCTTTCTGCTCCGCGCCCGCCGCGCCGAGGCCATCGACGAACTGCGCCAGCGGCAGCACGATCTGGCGGTGCAGCTGGCGGCGTTGTGGGAGCGGGTGCGGATCTAACGACACGGGCGAAATGTTCTGTGCGTTAGCCCAGCAATGGCGTTGGCGCTAATTCCGTTGAGCGAATGAATCCGCCGCTCAAACAGCGGGAAGCCCCGACACCGGCCGCTGGCGCGTCCGGTTCGGGGCTTCAACTGCGTCAGGAGACGAGGCGCGATCGGCGTGGCGTTGTTTCTGGGCCAGCACGTAGTCGCGGACGTGCGGGACGGCGGATGGCGAGATGGAGTAGGCCGCGTATCCGCCCTGCCATTTGAAGTCGCGCCCGAGCACCTGCGCGGCGAAATGGGATGATCCGCCCTTGATCCGGCCGACCAGATCGGCGACGGCGAGCGTCGCGGGGATGCGCACCAGCATGTGCACGTGATCCTCAACGCCGCCTATCGCGATCACCCGCGCGCCCATCCGCGATGCGTGGTGCTGCATCACGTCGTAGAGGCGCTCCTCGAGATCCGGCGTGATCAGCGGTGCGCGGTCCCACGTGGCCCAGATGAGATGGATCTACATCTCCACCCGCGAAAACCGCATCTCTGCCCTCCGTGCCCGAGGTTGATCCATCGCCCGGAGGCACGCTGATCGATCGCCGTCCAGAACGCAAGGATTTGCCTGGTAGATCGCCTCGAATAGGCCACAGGTGGTACCGGCGCACCCACCATCGGCGCGAGCCGTGTGTCCCAGATGCAGTTGAAGCCCCGATCGTGGACGCGTCAGCGGCCACGAGTCGGGGCTTCCCGCTTTTTGAGCGGCGGATTTATTCGCTCAGGAGAGTCGGCTCACTGCTCAATATCCTGAGATGCGTAAGTGCCTTGTGGGGCCTTTCGCGAGGTGCAAACCGCCGTGGCGACGCCCGGCGGGGCGGGCTGCCGCTACCTGCCGCATCCGACCATCACGCGATCACACCGGAACCGGCGCCCCCACCGCGTCCTCCTCGGCGCGGGCGAGGCGCTGTCCCTCCTCCACATCCACCATCGACAGCAGAATCCCGCCGACGATGAAGAACACGATGATCGCCAGGATCGCGTTGCGGCTGGTGCCCGTCGTGGCCACCACGATGGAAAAGATCGCCGGCCCGAAGATCCCCGCGAACTTCTCGAACACGCCAAAGAATCCAAAGAACTCGCCCGACCGGTGGCGCGGAATCATGCTGGCGAACAGCGACCGGCTCAGCGCCTGCGCCCCGCCCTGCACCAGCCCCACCAGCGCCGCCAGAATCAGGAAGTCGCGCCCGGACTTCATGAAGTAGCCCAGGATGGTGATCCCCACGTACACGCCCAGCGCCAGGAACACGCTGCGCTTGGCCCCGATCTTTCCCGCCAACGCGCCGAACAGAAACGCGCACGGCACACCCACGAACTGCACGATCACGATCGCCAGAATCATGGTGCCGGTGGGAATCTTGAGCTCCGTGCCGAACACCGTCGCCATGCGCACGATCGTCCCGATCCCGTCATTGTAGATCAGGAACGCAATCAGCATCAGAAACGCCTGTTTGTATCCGCGCAGCGCCCGGAACGTCTCCCCCAGCCGCGAAAACGCCAGCTTGAGCGCGGGCGTGGCCTTTTCCTCCTCCGTAGAAACCGTCACCGGCGGCTCGGCCACGCGGCGGAACACGGGGATGGAAAAGAGCAGCCACCACACCGCCACGGACAGAAACGAGAGCCGCGCCGGAAACGTGGCCTGCGCGCTCGTGAGCCCCGGGCCGTGCGGAAATCCGAACCATTCCGGCTTTTGAATCCACAGCAGATTTACGACGAGCAGCAGCCCGCCGCCGATGTAGCCCATGGCGTACGCGGCCGTGCTCACCCGGTCCATCTCGTCGCGCCGGGCGATGTGCGGCAGCAGCGATTCGTAGAACACGAAGCTGCCGTTGGCGCCGATGTTGGCCAGGATGAACAGCAGGGACGCCAGCAGCAGGTCGCCCTGCATGATGAAGTACATCAGCGCCGTGGCCGCCACGCCCACGCCCATGAAGGTGCCCATCAGCCGCTTCTTGACCGGCGCGTAGTCGGCGATGGTGCCCAGGATGGGCGCCAGCACGGCCACGATCGCCAGGCCGATGGTGGTCGCCCAGCCGTAGCGCGCGGTGGCCTGCGGGCCGGACATGCCCTTGGCGGCGACGCTGACGAAGTAGATGGGGAATACGGCGTTGGTGATGGTGCAGATGAACGCGGAGTTGGCCCAGTCGTACATGGCCCACGCGCGCAGTTCGGGACGGTGCAGGCCCAGCGTGTTCAGCATGCCGCGGCGTTCGGAGGCCGCGGCGGGCGGGTGCGATGACATCCGGAGTCGGGAACGGGGAAGGACGGGGAGTGGACGGCGGAGAGCCGATCCGCCAATATGGTCCCGCCCCCGCCGCCGGGCCAGAGCGGAGGCGGCGAACCACCCACACCAGGGCTTGTACGGCGCATGGCGGATTGGAAGAAGAGTCTCGCGAAGTTCGTCCATCGCGTGGAGCAGAAGGTGGACGACCAGCGGCAGCGCGGCGACTGGGTGGGTGACGGCGCGCCCCGCATTGAGCCGTACCGCGGATACGGAATGGCGGACCGCGCCTACCTCAAGGGCCGCGTGCTGCGCGGCGCGCCCGCGCCCGCCTCGCGGCAGGACCAGAGCGCGCTGCTGAACCTGGCGGGGATGATCCAGCGCTTCGAGAGCGACGAGGTGGCCGGCGCCCGCGTCCGCGTGGTCCATCCCGGCGGCGAGGTGACGGTGGCGACGGACGAGGAGGGCTTCTTTGAAGCGTGGATCCATCCGGATCCGCCGTTCTCCACCAACGCGCTCTGGCACCGCGTGGAGCTTCACCTGGAGCACCCCGCGCCCGCCGCGCCGTACGTCGCCCCCGCGGACATCCTGATCCCGCCACCGACCAGCGCGTTCGGCGTCATCAGCGACATCGACGACACGGTGGTGAAGACGGATGCCACGTCCATGCTGCGGATGGCGCGAAACGTCTTTCTGTCGAACGCCTACGGGCGCATCCCCTTTCCCGGCGTGGCGGCTTTCTATCGTGCGCTGCAGCACGGCGCGGGGGCGGCGCCCTTCAATCCCGTGTTCTACGTCAGCAGCAGCCCGTGGAACCTGCACGACGTGCTCACGGAATTCCTCACCATCCAGCAGATCCCCATCGGGCCGCTGCTGCTGCGCGACTGGGGGCTGAGCGCGCAGGAAGCGATGCCGACGGGGCACGCGGGCCACAAGCTTGCCGCCATCCGCCGCATTCTGGACCTGTTTCCCGGAATGCCCTTTCTGCTCATCGGCGACAGCGGGCAGGAGGACCCGGAGATCTACCATCGCGTGGTGCACGATTACCCTGACCGCATCCGCGCCGTGTACATCCGCAACGTCACGCCGCGGCCGGAGCGCGCGGCGGCCATCAAGCGGCTGGGGGATGAGGTGCAGCGCGCGGGGAGCACGCTGATTCTGGCGGATGACACGCTGGCCTGCGCCAGGCACGCGGCCGAGCAGGGATGGATTCGTCCGGAAACGCTCGACGAGATCGCAGAGGTGGCGCGGGATCAGAAGGAGGCGTCGCCGGCGGGGACGAAGGCGGTGAACAGGGAACTGAGCACGGAGGGATAGGGACGGCAGGGAATGGGGAATGGGGAATGGGGAATGGGGAATGGGGAATGGGGAATGGGGAATAGGGACGAATGAGTGAAAAGCCGGCGGGCGGATTTGTGAGTGTTTGGGAAGTTTGGGCATACCTTGTGCACCGGGGCGGCGCTCCCGCGCGATGGTCGCGCGGATGGGGACAGCCTTTAGGGAGATGACACGATGCACGAAGGACGCGACTTCCTGCGCGCGCAGGTCAGCAACTGTGTGATGCAGCACCGCACGCTGCTCGAGAGCCTTGAGGATCACGAGAAGCAGGCGCAGGATCCGGAGTTCCGCGCGCTGTGCGCCAAGCATCTGCCCGCCGTGCGCCAGCACCAGACGCACATCGAGGAGTACCGCGCCACGCTGGGCGAGCCGTCGGGCGAGGGCTTCAAGGGCGCGCTGGGCTACGTCTTGGGCAAGGCCAAGGACGCCGCCGACGCGCTGCGCAACGACGACTTCCTGCGCATCGTGGAAGACATCGTAATGCTGCGCCAGGCGCAGGACACGTTCGCCACCTTCGCCGCCGCGGGCACCGCGCTGGGCGAGCCGGCGCTGTCGGAGCTGGGACGCACCGGCGAGCAGGCCGCCGACGCGCTGCAGCGCGAGTTCAACGCGCTGGTGCAGAAGATGTTCATCCGCCAGGCCAAGACCGGCAGCTGAACGCTTCCGGCTTTCGCTGAATGACCGTACGAGCCCCGACCGGCGCCCCGCGCCGGCCGGGGCTTTTTTGATCGACCGGAGGCGGCTGAGGAGGGGCGGCTGGGGCGACTGAAGTCGCGGCAACAAGGGCGCGAAGTCCGCCTGCGCGGACTGTGGGGGCGGCTTGATTTTGTTTTCATCAGCCTCGGTGCGTCCGCCTGTCCAGAGCGAATGAATTCGCCGCTGGACAAGCACGAAGTCCGCCTTCGCGGACTGGGGCTGAAAGTGTCGGGCGCGTCCCGGCGGCGTCTCGGCAGAAGGTTCAACCCGGCGCACCCGCGGGATCGAGCAGCAGCCACCTCCGCTGCCCGCCCGGCATGACCGTCTGCGGCGCGCCGGGCCCCCGGACGAAACACTCCCCCGCTTTCTATTCCCCATTCCCTATTCCCTATTCCCTATCCTCGCTCCCCATTCCCTACCCCCCGGCCCCTTCCCTACATTGTCTCCCGCGCGCGGCCGCCCGGCCCGCACCCACCCGCACCCGCGTTCACGACCCCATGCAGAACATGCTCTTTCACGCCCACTCCGGGCTTCGCTACCTGGTGCTGCTGGCCGGCGTGGTCGCCCTCGTCGTGCTGCTGCTGGGCTTCATGCAGCGGCGGCCGTACAAGGGGCTGTCGCGCGGGGCCGCGTCGGCGTTCATGGGGCTGCTGCACCTGCAGTTCGTGCTGGGCATCATCCTGGTGATAACCGGAATCTGGTACGGCGCCCTGATCGGGCACATGTTCATGATGTTCATCGCCGTCGGCGTGTTCACCGGCATGGCGGGCTACGCCAAGCGCCAGACGGACGACCACAAGGCGCACGGAATCGCCCTCGCCGGCGTCGTCCTCACCCTGGCGCTGATCGCGGCCGGCATCATGTCCATCCGCCCGGGCATCTTTGCCAGCAGCGGCCATCCCTCCGCGCGCTCGGCCCCGCGGTGAGCGTTCTTCGCTACGAGATCGCCGTTCCGCCGGGCGCGAGCGACGGCGCGCCGCTCCTGGTTCTGCTGCACGGGCGCGGCGCGGACCGCTTCGACCTGCTTTCGCTGGCGCCGCACCTGGCGCCCGGCTCCATCGTCGTGACCCCCGAGGCGCCGCACGCGGGCTCGGCGTGGGGCTACGGGCCGGGGTGGGCGTGGTACCGCTTCATGGGCGGCACCCGTCCCGATCCCGACAGCTTCGAGGCGTCCCAGCAGCTTCTCGGCGAGTTTCTGGATGGACTGAAGCAGACGCTTCCCGTCATCCCCGGTCCGCTCGTGCTGGGCGGATTCAGCCAGGGCGGCACGATGTCCATCGCCTACGCACTGCGGAACCCGGGGACGGTGCCGCTCGCCGTAAACCTGAGCGGCTTTCTGGCCGATCATCCCACGGTCGCGGCGACGGCGGAAACCGTGCGGGGCACGCGCTTCTTCTGGGGGCACGGGACGATGGACGATGCCATCCCCTTCCCCATGGGGCAGGCCGGGCGCGCCGCGCTGCGGGCCGCCGGCGCGGACCTGACGGAGCACGACTACGCCATGGGCCACGGCATCAGCCCCGACGAGGCGCGCGACCTGCGCGCGTGGATCGAGCGCTCGGCGGACGCGGCGGAATGATCTGGGAAACGGCCGCGCTTTCCCCGCGCGAACGGTACCAGCTTCTGACCTCGCTGGTGGTGCCCCGCCCCGTCGCGTGGATCTCGACACGGTCTCAGGCGGGAGCACGCAACCTGGCCCCGTTCAGCTACTTCGGCGCGGTCAGCGCGACTCCGTTTCTGGTCTCCGTTTCCATCGGCAGCCGCGGCGGGGTGGACAAGGACACGCTGCGCAACATCCGCGAAACGGGCGTGTTCTGCATCAACGTCGCGACGGAACCGCAGCTTGCGGCGATGAACGAGAGCGCGGGTGAGTGGGGTCCGGAGGTGGACGAGTTCGATCGCGCGGAGCTGGAATCGGCCGAGGCGCAGACCATCTCGGCGCCGTACGTGGCGGACTGCCCGGCGGTCCTCGAATGCCGCGTGTCGCAGATCGTGGAGCTGGACGGATCGCCCAACACGCTGGTGATCGGCGAAGTGACGTGCGTGCGGCTGGCGGATGAGGTGCCCCTCATCCCCGGCACTCTGTTCGCGGATACGCAGGCGCTGCGGCCCGTCGCGCGGCTGTGGGGCGATCTGTACTCGCTGATCGGCGAAACTCCCGCCCTCGCCCGCCCCGCCGTGGACCGCCCGCCCCGCGGCTGAAAACGATCGGCTGGCGCACAACCTCCGGAGCGGAAGAGATGACGGACGAGCATCATCCACGGCGGGAATGGAGTCGCGAGGAGGTCGCGGATCAGCTCCGCGCGCTCGGCGTGAAGGAAGGCGGCGTCCTCCTCGTCCACACGGCGTTCCGCGCGCTGCGGCCCATCCACGGCGGGCCGGGCGGGTTGATCGACGCATTGCGGATGGCGATCGGGCCGCGCGGAACGCTGGTGATGCCGTCGTGGACGGGGAGCGACGAGGAGCCGTTCGATCCCGCCGCGACGCCGGCATCCGACGACCTGGGCGTCGTCGCGGAGACGTTCCGCCAGCTGCCCGGCATCGTCCGCAGCGACCATCCGTTCGCCTTTGCCGCCATCGGCCCGCACGCGCGGCGGGTGACGGACACGCCCCTTCCGCTGCCGCCGCACGTCCCCGACAGTCCCGTGGGGCGCGTCCACGATCTGGACGGGCAGGTGCTGCTGCTGGGCGTGAACCACGACGCGGACACGACGCTGCACCTGGCGGAACTGATCGCGGACGTGCCGTATCGCCTTCCCAAGCACATCACCGTCTGGCGCGACGGAGGGCCGGTCCAGATCCCGTATGGCGAAAACGACCACTGCTGCCAAGGCTTCGACCTCGCGGACGGGTGGCTGCGCGAGGCCGGCATGCAGACCGAGGGGCCCGTGGCGAACGGCGTGGGCCGGCTCATCCGGTCGCGCGACATCGTCCGCGTGGCGACGGAACGGCTGGCCGGCGATCCGCTGGTCTTTCTGCACGCGCCTGACGCGAACTGCGAGGAGTGTGACGAGGCCCGCGCCAGCATCCGCGCGTGAGTTCATCCGCCTCCATCAACCACTTCCGGCCATGGCCGGGTTCATCCGCTGACCGCCGTCCATCCATCATCCCATGACCGATCTTCAATCCCAGCCGGTGTCCGCAGCCCGTGGCGCCTTTGACGGCGTGCGGCATCCCGGCGGCGCGGAGCCGTACTACGTGGCGTCCGGCAACGAGGTAGAGGTGTTCGGCACCGCGCACGCGGCGGGGCTGCCGGTGATGCTCAAGGGGCCCACGGGGTGCGGCAAGACGCGCTTCGTGGAGCACATGGCATGGCGGCTGAACCGGCCGCTCGTCACCATCGCCTGCCACGACGACCTTTCCGCCAGCGACCTCACCGGCCGCTACCTGATCCGCGGCGGCGAAACGGTGTGGAGCGACGGGCCGCTGACCGTGGCCGCGCGCATGGGCGCCATCTGCTACCTGGACGAGGTCGTGGAGGCGCGGCAGGACACCATCGTGGTGCTGCATCCGCTGACGGACGACCGGCGGCTGCTCCCCATCGACAAGACGGGAGAACTGGTGGAGGCCGCGCCGGGATTTCAGCTCGTCATCAGCTACAACCCCGGCTACCAGCACGCGCTCAAGGACCTCAAACCCAGCACGCGGCAGCGGTTCGTGGCCCTGGAGTTCGACTTTCCCGACGCGGCGCGCGAGGCGGACATCGTGATGCACGAGGGCGGCGTGGACCGCGCGGCGGCGACGTCGCTGGTTCGCCTTTCCGGCCGCATCCGCGCACTGCGCGACCAGGGTCTGGCGGAGGCGCCCAGCACGCGCCTCCTGGTCAGCACCGCGCGGCTGATGGCGCGGGGAATTCCGGCGGCGCAGGCGTGCCGGGTGGCGCTGGTCAATCCGCTGACGGACGATCCGGACCTGCTGGCCGCCATTTCGGACCTGATCAGCGCGACGCTGTAGCCGTGCCGCGCGCATCCCTCGTCCAACGCGCCATCGCGGCCCTCCGCAGCGTGGGGCGCGCGCCGGAGCCGCCGTCCATTCACCTGGATGACGTGCGGCGGCGGCTGGAGCTGCTGCTGGCCGCGCTGTACGAGCGGGAGATTCCCGTCGCCACGGCCAAGGCGGAGCCCGGCCCCGGACTGCTGCGCCGGACGATCCTGCGCGCCCCCGCGCACCTGCGCACGCCGCGCGTGGCGTCGTCCACGGACGGCGTGCGCATTCTGCTTCCCGCCACCATCGCGACGGACGGCGACGCCGAGGCGACGCTGCGGCACTACCGCGTGCTGGCGATGGAGCAGGCGGAGCGCCTTACCCGCGGCACGCTGGCGCACCTGCCCGCGGGCGCCACGCGGCTGGAGCGCGACCTGTACCTGCTGGCGGAAAGCGCGGCGGTGGACGCGGAGATCGTGCGGCGCGCGCCGGGGCTGCGCGGCGCGCTGGTGGATGCGCGGGTGTCCGCGCTGGCCGCCCGGCCGCCGGTGGAGGGGATGACGGAGGCGGAGCGCGAGGTGGAGTCGCTGCTGCGCGCCGCGCTCGCCACGGAGCCGGGGGCGGCCGGGGCGGAGCTTCCGGATGGCGCCGATCCCGCCGCGTCGCTGGCCTGGGCGCGGGAACACGCGGCCAGACTGGAGGCGCGGGGACGCTACCGGGGCGTTCCGGACGTGGAGGCCTGGGGGACCGCGCCTCTGACCACCGGTGGCGGCAAATCATCCGCCCGCCGCGAGCAGGAGTCGCAGGAGCCGCCGCCGCTTGCCGCGCACGATGCGCCCAATCTGGGCCGCAAGGCGCCGATGATGATGATGGACGCCGATCCGGCCGCCGCCACGGAAGAGCGCAAGGGAAAGCCCGGCCCCAACGCGCAGAAGGGCCCCGCACCGGCAAGTCCCGCGCAGCCCGCGAAACCGGCTGGCGGAGGCGCGCGCGACGGCGCCCCGCGATCCAGCGGCGACGACGAGGATTTCGGCAAGGGGCTGGACGCCGGGGCCGCCGCGCCCGCGACCGACGCGCCGGAGGTGGAAGCCGCTCCGGCGGTGGCGGCTTCCGGCGCGGCCGTGGCGGACGCCGGTACGCGCTCGGCGCGCGGGATCGACTATCCCGAGTGGGACTGCGAGCTGGGGATGTACACGCGCCCCGGCGCCACCGTCCGCCCGCACGAGGCGGAACTGGGCGACGCGGAGTGGGCGGAGCGCGTGCTGGCCTGGCAGGCGCCCGTGGTGCGCCGGCTGCGCGTGGAGTTCGAGCGGCTTCGCGCGCGCCGCATCCGGCTGACGGCGCAAAAGGATGGCGACGAGCTGGACCTGGCCGCCTGCGTGCGCGCCCTGGTGGACCGGCGCACGGGGCACGCGCCGGACGACAGGATGTACATGGCCGTGCGCCCCGCGCGGCGGGAACTGTCCATCCTGCTGCTGGTGGACGTGAGCGGCAGCACCACGGAGCGCCTGGGCGCGCACCGCATCATCGACCTGGAGAAGCTGACGATTCTGCTGGCCAGCGAGGCATTCGACGCGCTGGGCGACCGCTACGCCATCCAGACGTTCAGCAGCAAGACGGCCCGCAACGTCCGCATCCGCACGCTCAAGGACTTTGGCGAGCGCAACGGCGAAACGGTGCGGCGGCGGATCGCGGCGCTGGAGCCGGAGGCGTTCACGCGGATGGGCGCGGCCGTCCGCCACGCCAGCGCGCAGCTCGCCCGGCAGGGCACCAGCCACCAGCTGCTGCTCATCGTCTCCGACGGGCGGCCGAACGACGACGATCACTACAAGGACACCTTTGCCGTCGAAGACGCGCGTCAGGCCATCGCCGAGGCGAGGCAGCTGGGGATCGTGCCGTTCTGCCTCACCATCGACCGGAAAGGTGCGTCGTATCTGCCGCGCATCTTTGGCGCGGCGGGGCACGTGATCCTGCGCCAGCCGGACCAGATGCCGCTCGCCCTCACCCGCGTCGTCCGCCAGCTCCTGCGCGCGTAGGGCGGACCGTCCGGCGGGCGACGGGAACTACCCTGTCGCTGCCACCCCTCGTTCGGGGTCGATGACAAAAAGAGGGCCCCGGCGGATTGTCCGCCGGGGCCCTTCTGTCGCTGTGGAGCCGAACGAACCGCCTGCAGTCAGCGCAGTTCGTATCCGGCCCCGAGGGTCACGGTGAACGTCGTGCCCTTCATCTCCAGCCCGCCGAACTGCTCGGCGAACTCCTGCGGCGCGTACCGGCGCGCCATGGCCTGCACCTGCACCAGCGTTCGGGTGCCGGTGCGCACGCTGGCCGTGGCCGCCGCCGCGCCCCCGAAACCGGTCGTGGTCCTGTCGACCAGGGTGGGATCCTGCGACCGCCACGAGCCCTCCACGCGGCGCACCGCCGGGCCCAGCCCCAGGCTCAGGTCAAAGCCCGCCGCGCGCGCCACGTAGGTGAGCATCACGTCGCCCTCGATGCTGGCGACCTCGCCGACCGCGTCTCCCTCGCGGCTGCTGAACGCCTTTACATCCGACGGAAAGATGCGGATCAGGTGCACGTCCGCCCGCAGCGGGCCGGTGATTCCCATCCAGGCGCCGCCCTGCACCATCAACCCGGGATTGCGGTTGCGGGCGGGAAAGTACTCCTCGGATTCCTTGAAGGAGTCGTATCCGGCGTCGGCCAGCGCGTCGAAGGCCTGATCCGCGGGCTTGCCGGCGGCCGCGAGTCCCACGTTGAGCGACACGCCCGCTCCGGCTCCGGCCGGGCGGGTGGGACGGTTCGCCGCCACGACCCGGCTGATGTACAGCCCGGCCGTCACCGGCGCGTCGTTGAGGCCGATGGTGCTTTCGCGGACGTGGGCGGCGCTGCGCAGGCGCACCGTTTCAATCTCCGCCGTGTTCATTCCGCGCAGCGAGCGAAGGTCGCCCGCGCGCCGTCCATCTACGAACACCAGGACGCTGCCTTCTGCGGGGGCGCCCACGGAATCCACCGCGTAGTACAGCCACGAGGGACGCAGCGCCGCGACGGCGGCGTACAGGTCGGCGGCGCCGCTGGCGCGGATTTCAGCGCCGCGCAGGGCGTCGCTCGCCGAGCCGGGCGAGGAGTTGGGGCCGGACGACGCGGAGCACGCGCCCAGGGAAAGCAGGGCGAGCGCGAACAGGGAACGGAGCTTCATTTCGGTGATGATGGTCGATGGACGGATGCGCCGCTACGACGGGCGCGCGGCCGGAGGCCGGGAGACGGACGGATTCGGTGCAGATGTTTTCCCCGCGGGATGTACAAAGCTCGCGAGGCGGAATCCGGATGTCAAATCACCTCCTCACCCGCCAATCTCCGCACGATGGAGCGCTCGCGGGGCCGCCGCCGCACCGGCCGGGGCGCTTGTTCGGCCGCTTCGGTGACGGTATCGTTGGGCTCCCGCCGTTCCTCTCCCCCCTTCCCATCCCGGAGTTTCCCCACGTGGCAGACAGCGGCACCGAGCGCGGCGCGGGCGGCACCCCCGGCGGCATGCTGGAATTCGTGATCGGCACGGCGATGACGGCGGTGGGCGCGTACCTGCTCACCACGCGCGTCACGGTGACGAGCGGGTACTGGAACTACTTCGGCGACAA
The DNA here is from genome assembly GCF_014202995.1 of Longimicrobium terrae. Lineage (NCBI taxonomy): Bacteria > Pseudomonadati > Gemmatimonadota > Longimicrobiia > Longimicrobiales > Longimicrobiaceae > Longimicrobium > Longimicrobium terrae. The sequence goes on along the minus strand of NZ_JACHIA010000002.1, from coordinate 495,403 downwards.
CACCTTCGGCCTTACGCTCATTCCGCTGCTGGCGGGAATCGCCCTGCTGTTCTTCAACGGGCGCTCCTTCGCGGGGTGGATGCTGGTGATCATCGGCGCGGCGATCATCCTGTTCGGGATCATCGCCAACCTGCAGATCTACTTTCGCCCGACGAGCCTGTTCGCGACGCTGATGATGCTGGGGCTGCTGGCGGCCGGCCTGGGCGTGGTCGCCCGGTCGCTGCGCAGCCACTGACGCCGTTCTCCCCCTCCACCGAGCGCATGATGACGCACACCGAATCCGCCATGACGCACGCCGAGCCCGTGGAGCGCGAGGCCTGGCCCGCGTTGCCGCTGGACGCGTGGGAGGACACCCGCGACACGCTGCACATGTGGACGCAGGTGGTGGGAAAGGTGAGGATGGCGCTCACGCCGCGCGTGAACCACTGGTGGAACACGCCGCTGTACGTGAACCCGCGCGGGTTGACGACGGGCTCCATTCCGTACGGCACGCGCACCTTTCAGATCGACTTCGACTTCGTGGATCACCGGCTGCGCATTCTGGACAGTCTGGGCGGGGCGCGCATGCTGGCGCTGCGCCCCATGACGGTGGCGCGCTTCCATGAAGACGTGATGGACCTGCTGCGCTCGCTGGGCATCCACGCGCCGGTCTGGACGATGCCGGTGGAGGTGCTGAACCCCATTCCGTTCGAGAAGGATACGGAACACGCCGCGTACGACGCGGAATACGCACAGCGCTTCTGGCGGGCGCTGCTGCAGGCGGACCGCGTACTGAACGCCTTCCGGTGCGGGTTCGTCGGCAAGTGCAGCCCGGTGCACTTCTTCTGGGGCAGCTTTGACCTGGCGGTGACGCGCTTCAGCGGCCGCGCGGCGCCCCCGCACCCCGGCGGCGTGCCGAACCTGGCGGACTGGGTCACGCGCGAGGCGTACTCGCACGAGGTGAGCAGCGCGGGATGGTGGCCGGGCGGGGGCGCCGTGCGCGATCCCGCCTTCTACGCGTACATGTACCCGGAGCCGCAGGGATACGCGGACGTGAAGGTGGGGCCCGCGGCGGCGTACTACGACACGGGGATGCGCGAGTTCATCCTCCCCTACCCCGCCGTGCGCACGGCGGAGGACCCGGACGGCGCCATTCTGGAGTTTCTGCGGACCACGTACGAAGGAGGCGCGTCGCTGGCCCGGTGGGACCGCGAGGCGCTGGAAGCCCGCTGAACCGCGGGTTGATGGATGGAAGTAAACGGCCCGGCACCCTCGCGAGGATGCCGGGCCGTTCCGCATCGCGGACGCGCCGCGATCAGTACGCCGAGCCGCGGTTGCTGTCGTCGCGGCCGGTGTAGCCGGTCTGCCCGGGCTCCACCTCGGCCGCGTCGCCGCCGCCGCGGCGCGCGCGGAACGCGGACATGACCGCCGCCGCCGTGATGGCGGTGATGCCGACGGCCACGGCGGTTACCAGCGCGGTGTAGCCGGAGTCGCGCGGCGAACCCTCATCCTCGCCCTCGCCGCCGGAGCGGCCGCGGGACTTGCTTTCGCCGCGGGACTTGGACTGGCTGCGCGAGCCGCTTTCCCCGCGCGAACGGCTGCCGCCGCGCGACTGGCTTTCGCGCTCCGAGCCGCCTTCGCCCGACCCGCCGCGCGATGCGCCCGCGCTCTGCCGGCTGGACCCGCCCCGGCTGGACGACGCGCCCTTGGAGCCTTCGCGGCTGGATGACTCGCTCTTCGAGCCTTCGCGGCTGGACGACTCGCGGCTGGAGCCGCGTCCGCCGGACGATTCGCCGGACCGTTCGCGGCCGCCTTCTTCTTCCTGGCGCTGCATGTAGGCGTTGGTATGGTGGTGAATCTGTCCATCTTCACCCCGGTACTCACGCTCCTTCAGCGAGTATTCTCTCGACTCGCGATCGTTCTCCGCCATTCCCGCTCTCCGGTTGTGGGATTCTCGATGCCGCATGCACGCTCGGCGTCGGGGCGGCGGGACGTTGCAGTGATGGTGCCAGCGCGGTGGAAACAGTTGACGGTGAGCCCGGCCTGCCCCCGTGAAAGCAGACGGAGCATGCGCCCAGTGCCAGAAACCCCGCCCCGGCGGCGGCCGGGACGGGGTTCGTGGATCGGGAAAGGAGACGGTGCGCGGGCGAGACTCCCCGCGTACCTCCGCGAACCCCCGCGACCTCCGCGTGAACGCTGTTGACGGAGCCGGGAGCGCGACTCAGGCCAGGGCTTCGCGCGCCAGCCGGTTGAGTTCGCGGCCCTCAAAGCGCCCCTTCACCTGTGGGCTCACGGCCTTCATCACGCCGCCGATGTCCTTGGCGCCGCCGTCGATGGCGGCGCGGATCATGGCCAGCACCTCGGCCTCGCCCAGTGCGGGGGGCAGGTAGCCCTGCAGCTGCGCGGCTTCCTGCTCTTCCTTGTCGGAAAGCTCGGTGCGACCCGCCGCGCGGAACTGATCGGCGGAGTCGCGGCGGCGCTTGATGGCGGTGGTCACCAGACCGGTCACGTCGTCGTCGCTGGCTTCGCGGCCCAGTTCGATCTCCTTGTTGCGCACGTCGGCCAGAAAGCCGGTGAGCACCGTGGTGCGCAGCTTGTCGCGGTCGCGGCGCGCCTGGTTCAGGTCGGCGCGGAGCTGTTCCTTCAGCGTGGTTTCGGACATCGGTCGGGCAGCGGGGAAGCGGGCCATGAACGTTCAGCCCCCAATCTACCGCGCCGGAGGGCGGCCTTCAACCGCCGCTTGCCGCCATCCGCAGCTTCTTGTACGATGGTGACTTCCCATCGCCGGCGGACGAGCCGCGAAACTCGCGCGCCTCCCGCCCCGTACACCGCCCCTGCGCTCCCCCCGGAGCGCGTCTCGCCGCAGGCCGGACCACCGCCGCGGCACGCAAGACCATCCTCCCCGAAGGACCATGAGTCACGCACTCCTGCTGGACGGCGTCTCCAAGAGCTACGCCGGCCACGCCGCGGTCAGGCAGTTGAGCCTGGCGGTTCCGCGCGGCACCATCTACGGCATCCTGGGGCCCAACGGCGCCGGCAAGAGCACCACCCTGCGCATGGTGATGAACATCATCATGCGCGATTCGGGCACCGTTTCGCTGCTGGGCTCCGACCCCGAGCGCGACAACAGCGTCCTGCAGCGGGTGGGCTACCTGCCGGAAGAGCGCGGCCTGTACAAGAAGATGACGGTGCTGGACGTCATCACCTTCTTTGCGGGGCTCAAGGGCGTGCCCACCGCGCGCGCCAAGAGCGAGGGCGGGCGGTGGCTGGAACGGATGGGGCTGGCGGACTGGCGCAACGCCCGGGTGGAGACGCTGAGCAAGGGGATGCAGCAGAAGGTGCAGTTCATCACCACGGTGGTGCACGCGCCGGACCTGCTGATTCTGGACGAGCCGCACTCGGGGCTGGACCCGGTGAACCAGGAAGTGCTGCGCGACACGATCCTCCAGGCGCGCGACGAGGGCCGCACGGTCATCTTCAGCACGCACAGCATGGAAAGCGCCGAGCAGATGTGCGAGCACGTGTGCATCATCGCCGGCGGGCAGAAGGTGCTGGACGGCAACCTGCGCGAGGTGCGCCGCGGCCATCGCGGCAACCGGTACGCCATCGCCTTCGACGAGCCGAGCGACGCGGCGGACCGCTTCATGGCCACGTGGCCGGGGTTCGACGGGGTGCAGAAGACGCGCGAGGGGTGGAGCGCGGAGCTGCGGCCTGGCGCCGATCCGCGCGCGCTGCTGGCCGCGGCGAACGGACTGGACGTGGCGCTTTCGCACTTTGAGCACATCCAGCCCACGCTGCACGAGATCTTTGTGGAAAAAGTGGGCGACGCCGCCCGTCCCCGCCGCCGGGAGGAAGCGACCCATGCATAACGTGCTTCTCATCATCCGCCGCGAGTTCCTGGAGCGGGTGCGCACCAAGGCATTCGTCATCGGCACCGTTCTGTTCCCGGTGTTCATGATCGCGATGATGGTGCTTCCCGCGCTCATCAAGCCGGGCGGCGGCGACCGCACCCTGGTGCTGGTGGACCAGTCCCCCGCGGGGATCGGCGCGCGGGTGGAGCAGCTGCTCAAGGCGCCGTCCGCGGAAAAGAACGCCATCCGCTACACCATCGAGCGCACCACCAACCCCCTGGAATCGCAGCGTGCCGCGCTGAACAAGCGGGTGGAAAGCAAGGAAATCGACGGCTACGTGGTCATTGGCGCCGACGTGCTGCAGAGCAGCAAGGTGATGTACCGCGCGCGCGACGTCACCAAGGTGCAGGTGGTGCAGGATCTGGACAGGGCGATCAGCGGCGTGGTGCAGCAGGAGCGCCTGAAGGGGAGCGGAATGACGGCCGAGCAGGTCGCCCGGCTGGTGCAGGGCGTAGACATCGACGCAGCGCGCGTCAGCGGCGACGGGGAGGAAACGGGCGGGCTGATGTCCACCCTGATCACCGCCTACGTGATCTTCTTTCTGTTCATGCAGCTGATTACGCTGTACGGGCAGAACGCCATGCGCAGCGTGCTGGAGGAAAAGAACAACCGCATCGTGGAGGTGATCGTCAGCTCGGTGCGGCCCATGCACCTGATGGCGGGAAAGATCCTGGGTTTGGCTTCGGTGGCGCTGCTGCAGATCAGCATCTGGGTGAGCTTCGCGGCGCTGGTGGCGTCGCAGCAGGGCGTGCTTTCCCGCAGGTTCGGAATGAGCGCGGGGGCGTTCAGCGCGCTCAACATGGGCGGCGGAACATGGGCGGCCCTGCTGATCTTCTTCGTGCTCGGCTTCATCCTGTACGCGGCCATGTACGCCGCGGCGGGATCCACGGTGACCAGCGAGCAGGAGGCGCAGCAGCTTGCCTTTCCCATGATGCTGCCGCTGCTGATTCCGGTCGCGTTCATCATGCCGATCCTGACGGACCCCATGGGGAACACTGCGCGGGTGCTGTCGATGATCCCCTTCACGTCACCCGTGGTCATGCCGATGCGCGCCGTGGCGACCGACGTGCCGCTGTGGGAGATCGCGCTTTCCGTGGTGCTGCTGGTGATGGGGATGACGGCCGTGGTGTGGCTGGCGGGCAAGATCTACCGCGTGGGCATTCTGAGCACGGGCAAGAAGCCCACGCTCGCCGAACTGGGCCGGTGGCTGCGCGCCGCCTGATCCTTTTCTGCCCTGGATGGACGAAAGCGCGCTTCCCACCCGGGGAGCGCGCTTTCGTTTTCCGCCAGCGCCGTCAACTGCCGTTTCACACGGAGGTCACGGAGGAGGCACGGAGGTCACGGAGGAACAGCAACGGATTGAATCACGCGGAGGAGCAGAGCAGCAGAGGAAAAGAAGAAAATCAGGTAATCACTTTGTTGTTCTCTGCTTCTCTGCTGCTCTGCGTGAGAAAACGCCCTTTCTCCGTGCCCTCCGTGTATCCTCCGTGCCCTCCGTGTGAAACGGCAGTTCAGCGATCCATCTCGTCGCGCAGGATCGTGGTGTTCGCCACGCCGGCCACTGCTTCGGGAAGGTATCCGCGCTCCACGTAGATGGGACGAAGCTGGCGGCGAAGGTCCGGCAGCACGCGCGCGAACACCGCCGCGCCCACGATGCACGCCACGCCGCCCACCATCACCGTCTGCGGCGCGCCGATGCGGCCGGCCAGCGCACCCGCCAGCAGGCTGCCGAACGGCGCCGTCCCCATGAACGCCATCGTGTAGAACGCCATCACCCGCCCGCGCATGTCCTCGCGCACCACGGACTGCAGGATGGTGTTGCTGCTGGCCATCTGCACCATGAACCCCATTCCCGCGGGCACCAGCAGGATCAGGGAGAGCGCCATGGACCGCGACGCGCCGAAGCCGATCAACCCCACGCCGAACAGCGCCGCCGTCAGCGGGATGATGCGCCCGAGGCCCAGGATGGACCGGCGCGACGCCAGGTACACGGCCCCGCACAGCGCGCCCACCCCGGTGGCCCCCATCAGAAAGCCCAGGGTGTGCGGCCCGCCGTGCAGCGTCTTGTCGACGATGACGGGCATCAGCACGGTGTACGGCATTCCCATCAGGCTCACCAGGGCGAGCAGCAGCAGCACGGCGCGGATGGGGCGAAAGCCGAACGCGTAGCGGAAGCCGTCCGCAAGCTCCTGCAGCACCTTCTTTTCCGTCGGCACGCGCGCGGGAAGGTTCACCTTCATCAGCAGCAGTGAGGCGATCACGGCGCCGTAGCTCACGCCGTCCGCAAAAAAGCACCATCCCTCGCCCACCGCCGCGATCACCACGCCCGCGATGGACGGGCCGATGAGCCGCGCGCCGTTGACCATCGACGAGTTGAGGGCGATGGCGTTGGACAGGTCCGCCCGGTCCTCGATCAGGTCCACCAGCAGCGCCTGGCGGGCCGGCGTGTCGAACGCGTTGATCACGCCCTGCGCCGCGCCCAGCACCAGCACGTGCCAGATGCGGATGTGGCCGCTGATGGCCAGCCCCGCCAGCGCGAACGACTGCAGCATGGCCGCCACCTGCGTGACGATGAGCACGTGGTAGCGGTTCAGCCGGTCCACCCACACGCCGGCAAAGGGCGCGAGCAGAAAGGTGGGAATCTGCCCCGCGAAGCCCACCACGCCCAGCATGGCCGCCGAGCCGGTCAGCCGGTACACGAGCCAGCTCTGCGCCACGCGGGTGATCCACGTGCCGATGAGCGAAACGCCCTGCCCGCCAAAGAAGAGCCGGTAGTTGGGATGCTTGAGCGCCCGCAGAAGCGAGCGGCTGCCAGCGGACTGCGCTGCCGCCATCGGTTGATCGGTCGTCCGGGCCGGATGGGCGCCCGCACTCCGGGCACCCTGGCCGCCGGCGCATCGTCAGAATCGTGCCGTGTGGCGGGCACCGGGTACGGCCCTCACGCGGGGGAAACGCGGAGGTGGCAGCAAAGGAAGGCGGGGGAACCGCTCCCGCAGTTCCCCCGCCTTCCTCCGCCACCCCCGCGTCCTCCGCGTCAGGGCAGTTGTCCCGGCGTGCTACGGCGCCTCGACCGTGAACGTGCCGGTCAGCCCCAGCGTTTCCGGCGGGGTGCCGGACACGCCGGTGAGCGCCTGGCATCCCGCGCCCGCCGGGCGGGCGCCGGGGGTGATGAAGGCGCCGCGCTGGACGGCACGAAGCCGCACGTTCACCGTCCCCTCCATCCGCCCCGCGGCGGAGCGGGCGACCGTCAGCGTGCCGCTCTCGCCCACCCAGGTAAAGGCGCAGTCGCGCGTTCCGTAGCTCGCGAACAGCGCGCGCGACAGGTCGTACGGCGGGCGGTCCATCGAGCCCAGGACCGTGTAGGTGCCCGGCGCGGGCACGTCGCCCGGCATCACCAGCGTGAGCCCGCCGCCGCTCTGCGCGCCGCTCAGCGCGAACGCCAGGTTCACCGCGCGCACCGAATCGCGGAACTCGTAGCTGACCACCCGCCCCGCGCCGTCCGTGTAGCCGCCGGACTTGGACACGCGCACCAGCGACGGCACGGCGGGCCCGCTTCCCGCGACTGAAAAGAAAAATGACGAAAAGGTGCGCACCTAAGGGTGTGTCGAGTGAGTGGCTCACCGCCCGGAACGGCATCCCGCTATTCCCCTTCTGTTTCCTCGCGGGACTCGGTTTCCGCCCCGTTCCCCCGCATTTGTCCGCCACCCCCGCGTCCCCCGCGTACCGTCAGTTTCTGGAGCACGCCCGCCGCAAACCGGTGCGCTGTACAAGGTATGTCCGATAACAGCACGGAGTCGTTCTCGCCTCGCCGCAGTCGGGAGATGAATCGCATCCAGAGAAAGTTCTTGTCCAGGCGCACACCTCAAGCCTATATATGCATCAAGGAGCGCATCTTTTCCACGTTCTGCCAGGAGCTCAGGATGAAGATCGCACGATTTCTGGCCTGCATTGCGCTGGCCGCGACGGCCGCGGGTGCCTGCGAAAGCACCACCGCGGCCAGCCGCGCGGCCCCGGCCGGCCCGCAACGGGACCTCGACCCCCTGGAAGTCGAGATCCTGGGCCAGTCGCCCATCCTCCCCAACACCAACTGTGAGTTCTGGGCATCCGCCACGGGCGGCGGCGGCACGTACACGTACACCTGGACCAAGACGTCGCCCGCCATCGGAACGCCGTCTGGCGCCTACTGGACAGGCCGCAGTTCCGCCAGCTTTTCGCTCAGGGTGTCGGTGACGGACGGGGTCTCGACCGCGGCGGACACCATAGCCGTGACCGTGTCGTCGTCCGCGCCGTTCTGCCCGGTCTGACCGGCGCGGAACGGGACGCAGAACGACGATCGGCGGAGAACGCGAGCGTTCTCCGCCGATCCTTCCGGGACGACAATGACCAAGGCCCCGCCTCCCTTTACGGGATGCGGGGCCTTGCCGCGCGGGATCGGCATTGCCGCCGGCCGCACGCTCCGTTCAGCGCCGGGCGGTCCCACCCGCGCGTGGCGGAATGGGACTGCCCAGGGGACGGATCAGCCGCCGAAGCCGGCGGCGTTGTGCTCGCGGGCGTCCGTCAGGACGGCGAAACGGCATCCGCCGTTTACGCAGGTGCTGGCGCGGGGCGTGTAGCAATCGGGCGTGTTGACGGTCGGGCGGCACGCGGTGCCGCACGACGCGCCACAGGTCGCCGCGTTCACGTCGCAGGTGTTGTCGCAGGTGTTGCAGAGCGAAAAGATGGTTCCGCCGCCCGCGATGGCTTCGGCGGCATCCTGCTGGCCCCGAACCGTGCCGACCTCGAGCGACTCTTCGCTCATGATAAAGCTCTCGACGGCGATTTCTTCGATGTCCAGACGCAGCTTCTTCATTGCAGCAACTCCCTGGGATGGCGGGAACGAGGCGCCAGGCATGCCGGGCGCGTGAGATGCGCCGGACGGCGCAGAGAAAGTCTTGCTTGAGGTTACAACGGGTGGGGAGTCCAACTTTGGTTGCGCAATATTATGTCATGAAAGATGAGTGCGCAAGTCCTAGGACCTTTCTCCGTGAGCGCGGCTCAGTGACTTGGCCGCGCGGGGCGAGGGACCGGGGGAGGTCGCCCGGGCAGCTCGTCGCTCCCGGCTTGGCTGGAGCCTTGCCATCGCTGTCGCGGAGAACCTCGCGCAACAACAATGCGGGCGGGCGCCGCGGGTCATCCGCATGATCCGGCGGGGAGTCATCCCCCGCGCACCGCCCCGTTCACCCACCTGAATGCCTGGATCGGCAGCGATGGAAGAAAACCCGGAACCGCTGGAAAACGAGGGTATAATCAAGCGCTACACCTCCGAGCCCGGCCCGCAGCCGATTTCGAGCGGCGACGCGGACCTGATCGGGGCCATCACGGAGCACATCGAGCGGCACCTGGGGCCGGTGGAGCAGGTGTTTCACGAGATCGTCTCGCCCACGGTGCACGTGGACATTCACTGGGTGGCGCCCTCCCGCGAGCGTCCGTGGCACATCCTGGTCACCTCGGGAATGAGCGAGCGGCCCATGAACGCCCCGGAAGGGATGGAGGGCTTCCGGTACGCCGAACTGCTCGTTTCGCTCCCCGCCACCTGGCCGCTGACGGTGGAGGCGTTCGAGGACGAGGCGAACTACTGGCCGCTGCGCTGGCTCAAGATCCTCGCCCGGTTCGCGCACGAGTACGACACGTGGCTCAGCTTTGGCCACACCATGCCCAACGGCAACCCGCCGGAGCCCTTTGCCCCGTCCACCCAGTTGTGCGGGATGATGCTGGTTCCGCCCGCGCAGGCGCCGGACTTCTTTGAGCTGGATGCGGGCGGCGGGCGCACCATCCACTTCTGGAGCCTGCTGCCGCTGCATGGCGACGAGGTGGACCTGAAGCTCCGCGAAGGCGCGGACGCGCTGCTGGACCGGTTCGACAAGGCGGGCGTCGGCGAGGTCATCAACCCCGCGCGGCCCAGCGTGGTCCCCCGCGGACGCTGGTGGCGCCCCGGCCGCTGATCCCGCGGATGTTCATCCCCGCCCTTCCCGCGTGGATGCACGCCGCCCCCGCCCGGCTGGCTGCCGGACGGGGGCGTCGGTTTTCGGCGGAGCCCGGCACCGCCGATCGTCGCCGGGCGGTGGACGAGATCACGTCCCCGCGGCGGGATCGGCCGGTCAACGGCGCCGGCGGGCTGCGTCGCACGGCGAACCCGCGGGGGCACGCGATCAGGCGCAGGCGGGGCAGACGCCGTAGCAGGTGAGCTCGTGGCTTTCGATCACGAATCCGCGATCCACGCTGCGGCTTTCCGGAACGCGCACCAGGCACGTCTGCATGTCGTACACGGTCTGGCAGACGCGGCAGTGAAAATGGTGGTGATGGCCCAGCTGGGCGGACTCGTACCGGGTTTCGCCCGAGGGGAGGATGACGGCCTGCAGCTGGCCCGCCTCGCTGAGCAGCTTTACGGTGCGGTAGACGGTGGCGATCCCCAGCCCGGGAATGCTCTGCTGCGACCGCTCAAAGATCTCCGGCACGGTCAGCGGCCCCGCGGCGTCCCGGATCACCTCGGCGATCGTATCTCTCTGGCGCGTGTTGCGCTCCCCCAGCCGTGATCCGGCAGCCATCGGTCTCCCGCACGCAAATGACCTTGCATCCAACAGATCGTCTGAATATAACCCCGCCGCCGCGATCCGTCGCAAGTTGGGCATGTGCTGACCCCGCCCCGCCCGCGTCCGCGCCCACCGGGACCGCGGGTGAAGAGCACCGCGCGTGACGCGCCAACCGGTGATGGTACGCAATGCGCATCACGCGATCCCATTCACGCAATCCGAATGGAACCGCCGAACTCCCCCTCGTTCATGCCGCTGGATGATCCGCTGCGCATCTCCCTGCTGCGCAGGGCAGGCGTCCTGGACAGCCCCGCCGAAGAATCGTTCGACCGGTACACGCGCCTGGCCACGCGCGTCCTGGGCGTTCCCGTCGCGCTGGTGAGCCTGGTGGAGGGCCACCGCCAGTTCTTCAAGAGCTGCGTGGGCCTTCCCCAGCCCTGGGCCACGGAGCGCGAAACGCCGCTTTCCCACTCGTTCTGCCAGCACGTGGTGCGCCGCGCCACGCCGCTCATCATCGAAGACGCGCGGCAGGACGACCTGGTGCGCGAAAACCTGGCGATCCGCGACCTGAGCGTGATCGCCTACGCGGGCTTTCCCATCGTCGTACGGCCGGGGGTGGTGCTCGGCAGCTTCTGCGTCATCGACAGCCAGCCCCGCAAGTGGACGCCGGAGGACCTGCGCATCGTTCAGGACCTGGCGACCGCGGTGTCGACGGAGATCGAGCTGCGGCTGGACCTGGCCGAGCGCGCGGAAACCATCGAATCCGGCCAGCGCGAGCTTTCCTCCGTGGTGGAATCCTCCACGGACGCCATCATCTCCACCACGCTGGACGGCACCATCACGTCGTGGAATTCCGGCGCGGCGCGGCTGTACGGGTATGAGGCGGAGCAGGCCGTGGGACAGAGCATTTCGCTGATCATTCCGCCGGACCGCCGGGCCGAGATGCCGGACCTGCTGGGGCAGCTGCACGGCGGCAGGCACGTGGCGCACCGCGACACCATGCGCGTGCGCAGCGATGGCACGGTGCTGGACATTCTGCTCACCGTCACCCCGCTGCGCGACGCGCTGGGGCGGGTGGTGGGCGCCTGTTCCGTGGGGCGCGACGTGACGGAGCAGAAGCGTGCCGCCGAGGCGATCCGGCTTTCGGAGGAGCGCTTTCGCCTGGTGTCCGAGGCCACCCGCGACGTCATCTACGACTACGACCTGTCCACCGGCCGCGTGGTGTGGAGCGATGCCGTGCGCGAGCTGCTGGGCCCGCACGTCCCCGCCCTGGGGAGCGGGTGGTGGGGCGAGCACCTGCACCCCGCGGACGCGGACCGGGTGCTGAACCACCTGCATGAGGCGCTGGCGGGCGACGCCGAGGTGTGTTCGATGGAGTACCGGCTGCGGCGGGTGGACGGCGAGTACGCGTCCATCGCCGAGCGGGGCCGCATCATCCGCGGGCCGGGCGGCGCGGCGGTGCGCATGGTGGGCGCGCTGCAGAACCTTACGGAGCGCCGCCGCGCCGAAGAGCAGCTGCTGGAAAGCCAGCGCCAGCTTGCGCAGGCGCAGAAGATCGACGCGCTGGGCCGGCTTTCCGGCGGCATCGCGCACGACTTCAACAACCTGCTCACCGTCATCAACGCCAGCGCGGAGTTTCTGCTTCACGACATGCAGGGCGGCCAGCCGCTGGCGGACGATGTGCGCGCCATTCAGGACGCGGGGGAGCGCGCGGCGGACCTGACGCGGCAGCTGCTGGCCTTCAGCCGCAACCAGGTGGTGCAGCCGCGCGTGGTGGACGTGAACGAGGCCGTGGCGGGAATGGACCGCATGCTTTCGCGCCTGATCGGCGCGGACATTCTGCGGGAGGTGGTGCCCGCGCCGGAGGCCGGCCCGGTGCTGGTGGATCCCACGCAGCTGGAGCAGGTGCTGCTGAACCTGGCCCTCAACGCGCGCGACGCCATGCCCGCGGGCGGCACGCTGCGCATCCGCACGCTCGCCACGGAGCTGCGCCCCGGCGAGGCGGAGCCCGGCCCGGACCAGCCGCCGCCCGGGCGCTACGCCGGCGTCGCCATCACCGACAGCGGCCACGGGATGGACGGCGACACGCGCCAGCGGATCTTCGAGCCGTTCTTTACCACCAAGCAGTCCGGCAAGGGAACGGGGCTGGGGCTGGCCACCGTCTACGGGATCGTGAAGCAGGCGGGAGGCTACATCACGGTGGAGAGCGAGCCCGGCCAGGGAACGAGCATGACGGTGCTCTTTCCCGTGACGGACGCCGTGGACGCGCCGGAGCCCGAGCCGCAGGGGATGGATGCCGCGCCGGACGGCCGCGTGCTGGTGGTGGAGGACGATCCCGTGGTGCGGGGCATCATCACCCGCATGCTCACGCGCTCCGGGTACGCGGTGGCGTCGGTCTGCTCCGCGGAGGATGCGGTGGGGCTGCTGGAGGAGGAAGGGGACACGATCGACGTGGTGCTTACGGACGTGGTGATGCCCGGGATGGGCGGCGGGGCGCTGGTGCGGCACGTGGCGGAGCACCATGCGCACATTCCCGTGGTGTGCATTTCCGGCTACACGGACGACGTGATCGCGCCGCAGGGCGTGCTCGTTCCGGAACTGCGGCTGCTGCGCAAGCCGTTCAGCCAGGCCCAGCTGGTGCGCGCACTCACCGCCGTGCTTCACCGGAGCGGTTCCGCGCGGCAACCCTCCGCGTCGTGACGGCGGGTGGGGGGGGACGGAAAGCTCTGCTTGTCGGCAGCCGGGGAGGCCCCTCCCCCGGCCCCTCCCCGTGCAAACTGCCGCACGGAGAGGGGAGAACTCACACCGGGGAGCCGGGGCCTCGATGCAGGTGAAGCCTCGTATCTGATGCGATGATAATGGACCGATAGGGCGCGATCCACTGTCCCGGGACCGGCTGGGTGGGTTGCGACGGCAATGCTTTTCTCGCCACCTTTCGACGATCAGCGGCTGTCCGCAGCCACTTCCCCGCCCCGAACCGGCGCGCACCGATCGATGATGCTGCTCCTCCGCGCTCCGGATCGGGCGCCGGCCGATCCGCCCCTGTTTGCCATCGATCCAACCACTCCTTCGACCGTCGAGCTTGCGGATGGGCGCGCGCACCTCGTTCCGCACGGGGTGGATGGCGCCGCCATGATCCTGGAGATCGAGCGGCCGGCGGATCATGAGGACGGCGCGGTCCCGGGGCACTCCGCGCTTGCGGCGGGAACGTCGCTCGGGAGCGCGCTGGGCGCGTTCTTCTCCGTTGCGCGTCCCGCGGACGAGCAGCCGCGCGCGCTGGAAGTACGGTTTCCGGCGCTCTGGTGCCCGGCGGGCGAACCGATGCTGCAGCGCCTGTTCGCGCCGCTGGGCTACGCCATTACGGCCGCGCGCCTCCCCGTCAGCCCGGACCAGCCGGGCGGGCAGAGCCCCTTTCTGCACGTCCGGCTCGCGGGCACGCAGCGCCTCGCAGATCTGCTCTCCCACCTGCGTGTCTTTCTTCCTTTCTTTGATGATCGTCCGTCCGGCGGCCTGACCCCGGACGACGCGCGGGCGCTGTGGGACCACGGGCGCGCGTGGCTGGCGGAGCATCCGGAGCACGATCTGCTCGCGCGGCGGCTGCTGCAGCGTGAGCAGGGGCACGCGCTGCACGACCAGCGGCACGACGCGGTGCTCGCCGCGCTGGTGGCGAGCGGGGCGCGGCGCGTGCTGGACCTGGGATGCGGATCGGGCGGGCTGCTCGGCCGCCTCGCGCGGGAGCCGCGGTTCCGGGAAGTGGTGGGCGTGGAGGTCGCGCGCGACGAGCTGGCCCTTGCCGCCGCCCGACTGGAACCGGGCGGACCGGGGCGCGTGCTGCACGGTTCGCTCACCTACCGCGACGCGCGCCTCCGCGGGTACGACGCCGCCGCGCTCGTGGAGGTGATTGAGCACCTGGATCCGCCGCAGCTGGCCGCGCTGGAGGGCGCGGTGTGGGACGAGGCGCGCCCGGCGACCGTCGTCGTCACCACGCCGAACGCGGAGTACAACGCGCTGTTCGACCAGCCCGGCGCGCGGCGGATGCGGCACCCGGACCACCGCTTCGAGTGGACGCGCGGCGAATTCCGGGCGTGGGCACAGGGGGTGGCGGGCCGTCACAGATACGCCGTCCGCTTCGCCCCGGCGGGGCCGGAGGATGCGCAGGCCGGCCCGCTGACGCAGATGGCCATCTTCAACAGGCTCGACGCAGCGGCGCGGCCGGGGATGGACGATGGCGGGACGACGGGCGTTCGGGACGATGCCATCCACCTGGACGCGCTGGCGGGCGATCGGACCATCCTCACACGCGTCGGCGGCGAGGTGTTCATCGCGGGCGAGCAGGCGGCCGCCGCGCTGGAGATGATGAGCCGCTTCGCCGTGGATCCGCGCTGGCTCATTCATCTCCCGCCATCCACGCCCGTTGCGCCCGCGTCTCCGGCGGCGGGCGACGGCGTGCGTGCGGCGCTGGCGTACTTCCGCGCGAGCGGGATCGCGGAGATCGACGTGCAGCGGCTGCGGTCCGGCACGCGGGTGATGGCGATCGTCTGCCGGGACGCGGCCGTGGCGCGGCGCCGCTTCGGCGTGGCGGAGGGAGAAACGGGATCGGTGTACACCGCGGCGGGACGCGCGTACTTCGCGGACCGCGACGCGGAAGAGCACTTTCTGGCGCGCGTGCGTGCGGCGCTGGACGGCGCGGGCACGTGGGACCGGCTCGCGACGGACTGGATCGCGCTGGAAGGAGTGATGGGTCCGGCGATGATGCGGGGACTCAACCTGCGGACGGGCGCTCCGCGGGCACTGTACTCGGCCGTGGCGATGGCCGCGCGCGCCACCCTCGCCGCGGAGGAAGAGGTGCTCGCGAGCGCGAGCGGGGACGCCGTGGCGCGGCTTGCCGCCCGCGTCCGGGAGCGCGCCGCCCGGCTGATCGCGTATGAGGAGGCGTGCGGGCGCGCGGAGCCGCCCGTCCATGCGCCGGACGGACTGCGGCTCGCTCCGCTACGCATCGTGGCGGCGGAGGGGGATGTGTACGCCGATCGTGATCCGCACTGGCACCGGGAGCAGCTCGCGCCGCTCATCCACGCCGCCCCACGGACGCTCGCCCACACGGAGCACGCCGCGTTCAGCCTGGCCGATCCCGCAGCCGACGGAGCCGTTCTGGCGTGGGCGGATGAGGCCGGCGCGGGGGTCGTGATCCATCCATCCACCGGAACCGCCATCGCCGTGCCGGTCAAGTGCTGGAGCGAAGCGGCGTTGCGCCTGGCGGACGGGCCGCTGCCGCCGCTCTCCTCCCCGCGCGAGCCCCATGCGCTCGCCGGGGATGCGGACGCGGCGATGCGGCAGTGGGCGCTTTCGATGGAGGCGCTGGACCGCCACCGCCGCGGGGAGCCGCTGGAGCGGGTTCACCAGTGCATCTTCGCCGCGCTCGCCCTCAAGCTGGGCGCGTGAGGGGGAGCTCCTACGGATCGTCCCGCGCCGCGGGCTCGAACACGTAATCCACGGCGCGCAGCAGCGGCGCCATGGAGCCGTGGGTGATGGGGATCGCCCGGCGAAGCAGCTGATGGAGCTCCGGATCGCGCGCGGCGATGACGTCGATCGCACGCGCACTTTCGCGTTTGGAATCCATCGAAAGCCCCTTCCGCAGGTACCAGCCCTCCACGACGGCGGCAAACAGCTCCAGCTGAAGCTGCTCGTCCGTGGCCTCCGTGCCTTTCGCCAGCGCACGGACGGCCGCCAGCGCCCGCTCGCGCCGCAGCGCGACCAGCTCGCCGCGCCGCGCATGCCGTTCCCCCGACAGCCGGGCGACGGTGCGCTGCATCTCCGCCAGCCATCCCGCCGGATCGCGCGCGACGAACGCGGTGCGCACCATGGTGACCATCGCGGCGTCGCCGCCGGAAGCCAGCATCCACCGCCTCTCGCGCTCCGCGTCAAAGCCGGGGTGCAGGCAGAGGATGGCCGTGCGCACGCCCTCCGCCCGCGTGGCGAACTGCATCTCGCGCCGGAACGACGCATCCGCCACCACCAGGTCCAGGTCGCTTTCCGCCGTGTGCGTGCCGGTGGACACGGATCCCGTCACGCCCAGCCCGGCGGAGGGAAAGCGCGCGGCAAGCCGGCCCAACACGCTTTCCGCCGCGGCCCGGTGCGCGTCGCGAGGGAGGTCCGGGAGAGTGAACGGTGTGGCTTCCATCGTTCCCGTCATGAGATGACGTACGGTGAGCGCGCGAACATTCCGGCACCCAGCGCGCCGGCCAGCACGTCCAGCACGTGCGTGAGGGACGCGACGCGCGCCCGCGCGTCCGGTGCGCTCCAATAGCCGTCCAGCTCCGCCGCAAAGGCGTGGCGGAGGCGCGCGGCACCCAGAAGCTGCTCCAGAAGACCCACGGAAACGTCCAGGCCGTGGATGGCATGCGCGCCGTCCGCCGCCTCCAGCGCGGCCGCGGCGTGCTCGCGCGCGGGCCGGATGGCGCGGGCCATCAGTCCGGCCAGGCCGCGCGGCGCCATGGCGGGGGCCTCGTCGCCGGACAGCAGGCGCTGCATCTCGTCCACCGTCTCGTCCGCGGCGGTCGCGGCGGCGGGAAGCAGCAGCCCCGACGCGCGCAGCTCCGCGATCTGCGCGGCGACCACCGGCGCAAGCTGGTCCAGCGGTGCATCCACCTGCTCCGCGACCGCCGCGACGATGTCCGCCGCCGCCAGCGGCCACGCGCACGCCTCCAGCAGCAGGGCGGGAAGCGGGTGCAGCCGCCGGATCTGCACCGGACCGGAAGCCGCCAGCAGCAGCACCCACGCCGTCTCCGCCTCTTGGGGCGCGGCCCGCGCAGAATCCGCCAGAAACGCGTCCCAGTCCCACCGCGTCCGCACCACCCGCACCGACGGCGCGGTCACAAAGCCGTCCGCCGGCGAATCCGCGTCTGCCGGCCGCGGCGGCTCCCCCGCCCCGCACGCCCGCAGCAGCCGCGCGAACAGTCCCAGCTCATACGCCGCGCTTTCCAGCCGCGACGCATCCTGGAGCAGCGCCGCCGTTTCCGCGCCGGTCGCGCGCACCGCGTCCCGGACCGCGCGCCAGGTGGGATGCGCATCCGGAAGGCCCGGCGCCGCCGCGGGAGCGCCCGGAACCACGCCCAGGCGCTGCATGGCCGTGATCGAGCGGCGGAACGCCGGGTGCGGAACCGCGGCCGGCTTGACATCCCCGCCCGCCAGCAGCGCGTTCAGCGACTCCGGCCGGGTGGAGAGCGGATCGACGCCCGCGGGCAGCCCCAGCGCCGCCGCGACTTCGGCGGGGGTGAGGTCGCGCGCCGCGGCATCGGCCAGACGCTCCAGTTCCGCGCCGCCATGGCCGCGCGCGATCCAGTCGCTCACATCCTCGCCATCCGCCAGCGGAAGCAGCAGGAGCGCGGCGGAACGGGCTCGTCCGCGCAGGCTGTGCAGCACCCGCGCGGCGTGAATGCGCCCCGTGCGGTCCGCGTCGGGGATGACGATCACCTCCGCGCCGCGCAGGAACTCCGCGTGCCCCTTCGTCCACTGCATCGCGCCGAGCGGGCTGGTGGTGGCGGTCAGCCCCAGCCCCTCCAGCGACTCCACGTCCTTTTCCCCTTCCACCACGTAGACGCGCCCGCCGCGCAGGGCCGCCGACTGGACGCGCGGAAGCCGGTACGGCACCGTCGGGCCGTCCGGCAGCCCCCACGCCCAGCGGCCATCCGCATCCAGATGGCGCCACAGGAACGCCTTGTCCGGCGCGGCGGAATGGTCCGCCGGCAGATGCTGGCGGATGCACTCGAAGCGCGGCTCGCCCTCCGCGCCGGTGTACAGGTAGCGCGCCGCCTCCCGGCCGTCGCGCAGCGGGTGCCACGCCCGCGCGGGCTGGTAGCGCACGCGCACGGGGAGAAACGGATAGCCGGACGCGGCCAGCAGCGCGGCGCCGGTGAGATCCGGCATGGTGTCGTCGGTCACGGAACGCGGACGATCAGGCGGAAACGCGGGTCCGGGCCGGCGAGATTCGCCGGCCCGGGGACACGCTCAGCACCACGACGCTCCGCTGGAGCACGGGCGGTAGGCGGAATAGCACTCAAAGGTGCAGTCCGCGCTTTCCGGCTCCGGGCAGCCCTCGTTGGTGCGGTCGCACGTGTCCCAGCACGTGCTGGGGTCGCCGTAGCACGAGGGACAGACCACGCCGTCCGTGGAATCGTTGCCGCGGACCGTTCCGCGCTGGCCGCTTCCGGCCGGGGTGGTCGCGAACGACTGCACCTGAAGTTCGCTCAGCGTAAGACGTACCTTTTCCATTGCACCGCTCCGGGTTGGGATGAACGGACGATGGCCGGCCGGCGGACGATCCGCCGGCCGGCCGCCTGCCTGCGTCAGCAGTCGCTGGGACCGCCGCGGCTGCCCCAGGTGCACGGACCCCAGTCCGTGAACCAGCACTCCTCTTCCACCGTACAGTTGCCCGTCTCGCAGTCACAGCTGTTGCTGCAGCCGTTGCAGCTCGCCCAGCACGTGCCGTAGGCGGGGTCCGCCGTGGGGCACTCCACCGCGTCGGAGGGGGCGTCGTGGCCGTGCACCGTACCGCGGCGCCCGGCTCCCTGCTCCGTCGTGGCGAAGGACTGCACCTGCAGTTCATCCAGCGTCAGCCGAACCTTTTCCATGGGGATCTCCAAGGTCGGAAAGGAAGCCGGCCGGGCGGTCGCCGGCCGGCGTGCGGCTCAGCAGTCGCTCGGACCGCCCCAGCCGCCGAACGTGCACGGGCCCCAGTCGGTGTACCAGCACTCCAGTTCCACGCTGCACTCGGCCGTCTCGCACCCGCAGCTGTTTTCGGGGCAGCTGCCGTTGCAGGTAAAGCCGTCCTGCGACGGGCACTCGTTGTAGTCCGTGGGCGCGTCGTGCCCGCGCACGGTGCCGCGGACGCCCGAGTCGCGATCCGTGGTGACGAACGACTGCACCTGAAGGTGGTCCAGCGTAAGGCGTACCTTCTCCATGAGCGGCTCTCCGGTCGCTGTGAGAGATTCCGCGGACGCGCGCCCGCGGCCGGGGCGGCAGGGTCAGCCGCCCTTCAGTGGAACCCGCCGGGCTCCCCGTCAAATGTAAGCGCCGTCAACGCTTGTATCACATTGCGGCGTGTAACGATGTGATCAAGGACCGCGAGCGTCCTTCCGGCACGCGGCCCTTCTCGGCGCAGGCCCGCCAAAACCGTCGCATGATGGATGCCGCGCCGCCGGCTTCCGGCCCTGCCCATCCGAGTCTGGCGTGGATGTGCCGCGTTCCGCACCGAGATGAACTCACGGAAGAGAGGCACTCGGTCGATGAACATCGTCCATGCCACGGCCGATCGTCCCCTCGGGCATTCGCGTGGATCCGGATCTCGACGATGTCCGTCCGTGGCGCCAAAAAGAGACCGGCGGAGAGCCGAAAGGCCCTCCGCCGGTCATCCAGGCAACCCGTCACTTCTGATCCGCGAGGCGCGCTCTGTCCGTCCGGCACGCGATGCGGCGAGGGATGGCGGCCGGCCGCCGCGTCAGATCCCCAGCCAGTAGCTGAGCTTGATCAGCAGCACGTTCGTCCCCTCGGAACCGAAGAGCCGGCGCGTGTCGCGCACCAGGTTGAACTGGCCGGTCGGGTCGTCCTGCTGCATGTCGGTGTTCCACACCAGGAAGAGGGTCGAGCCCGGGCGGTACTCCCAGCGCAGCACCGCGTTGCTGCGGAACTGGCGGACGTTGAAGTCCGGGACCTCGTCCATGGCCAGCGGCGTGAAGCGGTCACCGAACCGCCCGGCGCCGGGATCCGCCACCTGCACCACGTCCGAGTACGTGCCGGAGCTGATGAACGGCTGGCCGTAGTACTGCAGCGACAGGCGCGGCGTAAAGGTGTAGCTGAGCCGCGCGGTGAGCGCCGTGGTGGTCTGCCGCAGCCGCGCAAAGGCGAAGCGCCGCACGCCGCCATCGTCGGTGAACTGGCTCAGGTACTGGGCGGGCACCCGGTTCAGCCGCACCGAGGGCCCCAACGACACGTTCAGCCGCGGCGAGGGGCGCAGCTGCAGGCTGGGAACCACGGCCAGCGAGTAGCCGTCGCCCTCGTCCAGCATGCCGCCCGCGCTGGCCACGCTCCAGCTGATGCGCTTGCGCTGGTCACCGGCCAGGCGCAGCGTCAGCAGCGTCTGCCCGTCCGTCACCAGCGCCGGGCCGCCACGCAGCTCCGACGGGCTCAGCGCCTGCTGGTAGCGCTCCACCACCGCGCTTCCGCTCCAGAAGTTGTTGAGCTGAAAGCTGCCTTCCAGGTTGTAGTACCCCTGCGTGAACTCCCGCCCGTACGTCCATTCCGCGCGCTGAAAGGCGTGCAGCGCCCAGGTGCGAAAGACGGGTCCGGGGCGGAACTGCAGGTACCCGGCGCCCGCGTACTGCTCCGCGCGGTCCGTCTGCTGCTGAAAGCCCAGGTCGTTGATCTCCAGCCCCGGCGAGCGAGCGCGGCCGCCCAGCTCCCACGTCCAGTGCCCGCCGCCGATCTTGCCCACCTCCAGGTTGGCCACCCACCCGGTCAGGCTGGTGAGCGAGGAATCCACCTCCAGGTGCGGTGCGTCCGGACGCTGAAAGCGGTGCGCGCTCCCTGTCTGCGTGGACAGGATGGCGGCCTCGCTGCCCCGCACGCCGCTCCCCACCAGGTATCCGCTGAGCTCGAAGTTGCCGCCGCCGAAGCGGTGCCGGCCGTCCACCCCCGCCGTCACCGCCGACGAGCGCATGAAGTCCAGCCCGGTGCCGCCCAGCCCGCGGTTCACCAGCGTGGCGATGCCGCCCAGCGCGCTGCCGCCGCCGTTGAAGTCGCGCATCACCCGCACCACGTTGAAGCTGGTGAGGGGCTCCACCGCCACGCTCTCGCGCCCTCCGCCCGGAATGGTGTAGGGCGCGCGCTCCTCGCCCGTGAGCGCCGTCAGCGCCCCGAGCGACCAGCCGTTGGCGCGCCCGGAAACCTTGGCGGCGCCCAGGATGGTGGTGCGCTCCGGCTGGTCGCTGAACTCCGCGTCGCCGGGAACGGCGCCGTGCGGCGTTCCCCCGATGCGGCGGGTGTACATCAGGTCGCCCGCGCTCCCCCCCAGCTTGAACTGGAACAGCCGCGAATCTTCCACGAAAAAGGGGCGCTGCTCGGCCAGGCGCGTTTCGAACGCGGTCAGGTTCACCTCCGACGGGTCCGCCTCCACCTGCCCGAAGTCCGGGTTGACCGTGGCGGTGAGGGTGAACGCGGAGGTCAGGCTGTAGCGCAGGTCCAGCCCCGTGCTGGCCGACGGCTCGTTGTGCGAGTAGAACGGATTGTCTCCGTCCCCCGGCGCGCGCGTCACGCGCGAGACGGCGTACGGGCGCAGTTCCAGCCGCGTGGGCGACGACAGCCCCGCCAGCCCGGTGAGCGCGCCGAAGCGGGACACGAACCCCGGCGCGTCGGGCGGAATGGGCGCCCAGTACGACGTTTCTTCCCGCCGCGCGATCACGCGCTGAAAGTTGAGGCCCCAGGTGCCGGCGCGCGGGGAAAAGCGAAGCTGCGACAGGGGGATGCGGAACTCCGCCGTCCACCCCTGCGCGTCGGTGGCCGTGCGCACCGCCCACACGGCGTCCCAGTTGGCGTCCTGCCCGCCGTCTTCGGCAAGGATGAAGTCCTGCTGAACCTCGCGCGGGTTCACGCCCAGCACGTAGGCCGAGCGGTTGTCGTCGTCGCTGTCCAGCATGACGAACAGCCAGTCGCTGTACGTGTCACCGTCGTCGCGGCGGGAAAGCTGCGCGGCGATGCTGTCGGGCGAGTCCGTCATGCGCGCCCCCACGTACAGCGCGCCATCCGTGAACAGCACGCGCACCTCCGTAGGCCGGCTGGCGGCGGCGCCCGCGTCCGGCCGGCGCTGCACGAAGCCGGTCGCCACGGGCGCGTCGGCCCAGGGCGCATCATCCAGGCGGCCGTCCATGACCGGGGCCGCACCCCCGAGCCGGGCGGCGGCCAGCGACCGGGGCCCCGCGTCCTGTGCGGCGGCGGCGCTGGAGATTGCACCCAAAAACAGTCCAGTAACGAGGGTCGTTCTGGCTACACGCATGCGTCGCAGCTCCGGCGGAAGCGGCCCACCCGGCGGCGCGGGGCGGGACGAGGGTTTCAGAATTCGGGGGAACCACGCCGGAGGAGGGGATGATTCCCGCCTCCGGGTACCACGGCGCGGCGCGCGCCTACCGGTCCGCGCCGCGCTCCAGCCAGTCGCCGGCTTCGCGGCGCACGCCCGGCGAGGGCGCGTCGCGCTCCAGCCGCTGCAGCGCGGTGCGCGCCGCGGGAAGGCGCATGCGCGCCAGCCCGCTCACGGCTTCCTGCCGCACGTCCTCCGACGCGTCTTCGCGCGAGGTGCGCTCCAGCAGGGCCACGGCCGCGTCGCCGGGCTGGTGCCGCAGCCAGAAGGCGGCCTCGGCCCGTACCCGGGCGCTGGGGTCGCGCCCCAGCACCCGCCGCACAAAGGCCAGCGCCTCGTCGCCCACGGGGTGGACGGCGGCGGCGGCGGCGATCTCCGCGCGTACCTCGTCCGGCGCGCCGGCGTACAGCGCGGCCAGCAGCCCCAGGCTTTCCCCGGCGGGCGGGCGTCCCAGCCAGACCAGCGGGCCATCGTCCACGTCGGCGGGGAGAGTGGCGCCGCGCAGCTTCATCACCCGCGGGACCGTGTCGTCCGGCGCGCCCAGGCGAAGGAGGACGACGGCCTCGGTCCCGCGCGGCGCCTCGCCCATGGACACCGCCCCGGACCCGCCGCGCGCAAGGCGGTCCAGCACCGGCGCGCCGCCCTCCGCGCCGTCTCCGCGGTCGCTGTTGCTGGCCAGATCCACGGAGTGGTCGCCCGGAACCGCCCAGCCGATCCAGTAGCCGCGGCTCCATCCCTCGGCCGCCGCCCGCTGCCGAGCCTGGCGCCGCCGCTCGCCCAGCGCGCCGGGATCGGACGGGCGCGCGTCATCCACCACCGCCGCGAGGGACGCAACGGACCCTTCGCCCGCGGTCAGCGTGCGCACGCCGCCCAGCGCCAGCACCGCGCACAGCAGCACCCCGAGGGCGGCCAGGGAGCCGGCGCCCGCGGCCGGGGGCCCCTGCCCCGGCCCCACCAGGCGCTGCACGCGGCGGTACAGCGAGCCGCCGCCCAGCGCGGGGGCCAGCATGGGGCCGGGGCGCGCGGCGCGCAGTTCCTCCGCCGCCAGCAGGGCGCGGGCGTAGCGGTTGCCCCGCCCGGTGGCCGCGACCACGGCATCGTCGCAGCAGTGTTCGCGCTCCTCGCGCACCACGCCGGACAGCCACCACACCGCGGGGTGAAAGAAGAGGACGGTTTCCAGCGCGGCCTGCGCCAGGTTCACCGCGTAGTCCCAGCGCCGCACGTGTGCC
The DNA here is from genome assembly GCF_014202995.1 of Longimicrobium terrae. Taxonomy (NCBI): domain Bacteria; kingdom Pseudomonadati; phylum Gemmatimonadota; class Longimicrobiia; order Longimicrobiales; family Longimicrobiaceae; genus Longimicrobium; species Longimicrobium terrae. Next base: position 471,591 of record NZ_JACHIA010000002.1, on the reverse strand, counting down.
AGTTCGTGGGCCAGAATCAGCTCCAGGTCGCGCACCGAAAGCCCGGTGAGCAGGCTGGCGGGGAGCAGAATGACGGGGCTGAGCGCGCCCACCAGCGCCGGCCCGTCGATGCGGGTGGAAACGAGGAGCCGCACCGGGCGCGAGATGCGCAGTTCGCCGGCGAGGCGCGAGAGCGAGGCGCGCCACGGCTCCGGCACCTCGCACAGCCAGCGCGTGCGCAGCCGGCGCAGGTGCACCCACGCGCCCGCCATGCGCACCGAGCCCAGCAGAACGCCCAGCATCCACCCGAGCACCACCAGCGGCAGCCAGCGCCGCACGCCGTCCCGCCACTGCTCCATCCACCCTGCTACTTCGCCCGACGGCGCCGCGGAGAACACCGCTGCATCCGCCCGCCCCGCATCCGCCGCGGGGACGAACTCCGCCGCGGCGCCATCCGCCGCTCCCTGCGCGACGGCGGCGGTCTCCGGCGCCGTGCGCAGCGCCGTCACCGTCCCCGCGACCGGGGCGGCGGCCATCAGCAGCAGTCCGGCGCAGCCGACGAGGTAGCGAGCCTGCGCGGGTGCGCGGTGCATCGCACCAAGGATGGCGCGGAACACCACCGCCAGCAGCAGCCCCTGCCACACGAAGTTCACCAGCGCCCAGCCCACGGCTTGAAAGAGGGGGGCGGAAAGGGCGTTCAGCAGCGTGCTCACTGGCCGTCCTCCTCGTCGTCCAGCCCTTCCAGCAGCGCCCGGATGCGTGCGCGCTCGTCCGCGGGGACGGGGGCGGAGTCCAGCGCGCGCAGCATGAGCCGCGCGGCCGATCCGCCAAAGGCCCGCAGCGTGAGATCGCCGAGCAGGGCTCCCTGCGTCTGCTCGCGCGGGGCGGAGGCGGTGTACACGTGGTGCCGCTGCCGCTCGTCGCGGGTCACAAGGCCCTTCTGGTGCATCAGCTGCAGCATCTTGAGAACCGTGGTGTAGCCCACCGCCTTGGTGGGCTCCAGCGCGTCCGCCACCTGCCGCACCGTGCTGGGGCCGCCCGCCCACAGCACGTTCAGGATCGACAGTTCCGCGTCCGTGGGAAGCGGAGTGTGAGACGAGGCCATGCGCGCTCCGGTGGCGGGCGAGTATCTACGAAGAACATCGTACGATAGATAGTCCGCGATAAACCCGGCGTCAAGGATCTTGTGTCCGGGAGCGGAAGGTCCGTCAGAAAAAGAGTGGTGAGATGCTTGGTAATCCCCTGTGGAGCAAGTTCGACTTCACCCTGTAAACGTCGGCGGGCGAGGCGGATGCGTGTCCGGGTGGAGGATCTGGACCGGTTCCCCGACATTCTCGGACGCAGGAACCGAAGTTCATCAAACGAACGGAAGGGCGCAACGGGCGCGCTCCCGGCGGGTGCGCACCACGTTAATGTACGCGCTTTCCTCGACGTGCGAGAGCAGGAACACCGAGCAGGTTCTGCTTCGGACGGTTCTGCCCAGCGCCGGCCGGGGAGGCCCCTCCCCCGGCCCCTCCCCGTGCAAACTGCCGCACGGAGAGGGGAGAAAACCACACCGGGGAGCGAGGCGTGCGTGCGGGTCAGGCCCTCACAGCGGAACCGTCAGATTCACGGTTGCCCCGAAGCCCCGAGGCGCGGCGAGGGATGACCCGCATCCCCGCCGTACTTTCGTACTTTCGTACTTTCGTACTTTCGTACTCCCGCACTAACGCACTAACGCACTAACGCACTAACGCACTTCCCTACCCCTCGTACTCCGGGTGCGAATGCGGCTGCGCCATCGCCACCAGCACCTTGCGCTGCCCCGTGAACGATTCGCGGGCATGCGCAACGAGCATGTTGTCGCACAGCAGCACGTCGCCCTTTTCCCAGTCGAACAGGATGGTTTCGGCGTCGTAGGCGGCGCGCAGGTGATCCATCGTGTCTTCGTCGATGGCCGAGCCGTCGCCGTAGTAGGTGTTGTTGGGCAGATCCTCTTCCGCGAACACCGCCGTCATCATCTCCCTCACGTCTTCCGCCAGGGTGGTGATGTGAAAGAAGGTGGCGTGGTTGAACCAGACGGACTCGCCCGTGCGCGGATGGACGGACACCGCGGGGCGCACCTGGCGCGTGCGCAGGCCGCCGTCGTCCTTCCACTCCCAGGCAATGTCGTTGCGCTGGCAGTACGATTCCACGTCGGCGGGGTTGTCGCTCTGAAAGGTGGTCTGCCACGGCAGGCCGAAGCCGCTGCCGAAGTTGCGCACGTACACGTACTTCTCGCGCGCGAACCGGTCGCGCACCGCCGGGTCGATGCGGTTGAAGACGTTGCGCACGTCGGCGATGGGCGTCTGCCCGCCGGTTTCCGACGGCTGCATGCAGCAGAAGAACAGCTTGAGCGGAAAGCGCGTGCTGTACGAATGCTCGTTGTGCAGGTAGATGCGGTGCTCGGGCGGAAAGTCGGTGCTGGTGTAGACGCGGTCGCCCTCCTCGTGCCGCGGCGACGAGCGCTCCTTGTACTCCAGCAGATCGCCCGCGACGGCGGCGGCAAAGGCGTGGAATCCCTCCGTGGTCTCCACCGGAAAGCCGCGGAACAGGACGGCGCCGTGCGTCCGCAGCCGCTCCTCCACGTAGTCGCGGTGGGCGTGCGCCCACTCCAGCGCGTCAATCCCCGGCGCGGACGGGCGGATGACGAGCGGCAGCATCTGCCCCTCGTTCAGCAGTTCCTCGCGGACGGGGCCGTGCTCGCCCACCACACGGAGGGCGGGTACTTCGGAAACCTGGCTCATGGGTGCTCCTGGGTTGGATAAGGGGATGATCGATGGATGGATGCGGCGGGTCAGCGCGCGCCGGCCAGCGCCTCGCGCGGGGCGTCCCACGGCGCGGGAAAGAAGTCGTCCAGCACACCGCCGATGCCCTGCGCCGCCGCGGCCTCGTACACGCGCTGCGCCACGGCCAGGTCAAGCACGCCCAGGCCGAAGGGGCTGAAGATGGTCACATTCCCGGCGCGCGCGGGGGCGCGGCCGTCCAGCACGTCCGCCAGCGTGCAGCGCACGAAGCCGCGGTTGCCGGCCACCTGCTCGGCCAGGTGGATGGAGGTATTGGCGCGGGCCACGTGGTCCACGTCGTCCACCACGTTGTCCGCGGCCAGAATGATCTGCGGGCTCAGGTCGCGCAGGGAGATGTGCAGAATCGTCCGCGGGTCCGGGCTGGCGGGAAGCGAGTGCACGTGCGGCGTGGACGCGGTGGTGCCGAAGGCGGTGAGCGAGGTGGCGGACAGCACCTCGTCCGCGGACGACGCGATCCGCACGTCATCCATCCCCACCTCGCGCGCCACCACGGCGCGAAAGTTTTCCGCCCGCTCCGTGCTCAGGTCGAACACGACGAGCTGCTCGATCCCCGGGAGCGCGGCGCGAAGGTAGCGCACGATCTCCAGCGAAATGGGCCCGCACCCCACGATGCCCACGCGCGCGTGGTCCAGCCCGGCGTGCAGGTGCACGGCGCCCAGCGCGGCGCTCGCCGCAGTCCGCTTCGCGCTGATGAGCGACGCTTCCATGAAGGCCAGCGGGCGGCCCGTGTCGGCGTCGTTCAGCACCAGCGTGGCGCTGGCGCGCTCCATTCCCGCGTCCAGGTTGCGCGGAAAGGAGGCGATCCACTTCATCCCCGCCACGCGGCGGCCGCCGCCCAGAAAGGCGGGAAGGCAGATGATGCGCGCCCCGGGATCGTGCGGAAAGCGCAGAAACGTGGAGTGCGGAAGGTCGCTGTCGCCCGTGCCGTGGGTGCGGTAGGCGCTCTCCACGGCGTTCAGCACCTCGCCCTCGCGCCCCTCCAGGAGTTCGCGCACCTCTTCTCCCCGCAGGAGAAGAATTCCGTTCATGTCCACGCCGGGAGCCTTTCGTCGTCGGTTTGCCAGAGGTGGGCGACGTCGCCGAAGCGCTCCTGCACCCACGTGTCGGAAAAGACGGTGTCCAGGTAGCGCTCGCCGCGGTCGCAGAAGACCAGGACGCACACGGACCCGTCGGGAAGTTCGTCCTGCATGCGCTCGAAGGCGGTGTACACGCCGCCCGAGCTGCCCCCCACCAGCAGCGCCTCGCGCAGCGCCGCGCGCCGGCACCCCGCCACGCAGTCCAGGTTGGTGACGTGCACCTGCGCGTGCGCCAGCCCCGGCCGCAGCAGCCCGGGAACCATCCCCGACCCCAGCCCGGGAATGATGCGCTCCGCGTGCGGGCCGCCGAAGATCACGCTTCCCAGCGCGTCCACGGCCACCAGGCGGGTGTCGAGGCCGGTTTCGCGCAGGTAGTCGGCGCAGCCGCGCAGGGTGCCGCAGGTGCTGGTGGCGCAGAAGACGTAGTCCACCGCCCCCTCCAGCTCCGCGGCGATCTCGCGCATGGTGCCGTCGCGGTGGGCGGCGGCGTTGGCTTCGTGGTTGAACTGGTCCGGCCAGAAGCCGCTGGGGACGGACTCCAGGATTTCGCGCACGCGGCGGATGCGGGCGTGGAGAAACTCGCCCGTTTCCGGATCCGGGTGCTCCACCACTTCCACCGCGGCCCCGTAGGCGCGCAGCAGCTGGATGTTCTGCGTCGTCGTCCGCGGATCAACCACACACACGAAGCGCAGCCCCAGGTAGCTGCACGCCTGCGCCAGCCCGACCCCCATGTTGCCGGAGCTGGATTCCACCACCACGGTGCCGGGCCGCACCTGCCCCGCGGCGATCCCGGCGCGGATGATGTTGAGCGCGGGGCGGTCCTTGGCGCTGCCGCCAGGGTTGAGCCCCTCCAGCTTGGCGTACACGCGCAGGCGCCCCTGCCCCACGCCGCGCAGCGACACCAGCGGGGTGTGCCCCACGGCGCACAGCACGCCCTCGTCCAGCGAGGGGAAGCCGGCGGCCGCGGCGGAGACGGAGCGAAAGGCGACCTCGGCGGGGAGGTCAAAGAACGGCTTGGCGGAGGCCGCGGCGCCGGCCGGCGCGCGGCGGGAGTGAGAAGACATGGTCATCCCTCCCCGTTCTGCGGCCCGGCCACGCACCATTCCAGCACGGCCATGGCGCTGTACAGCTTGTTCTCCGCCTGGCGGAACGCGATGCTCTGCGGCCCGTCCAGCACCTCGCCCTCCACTTCTTCGCCGCGCACGGCGGGAAGGTCGTGCATGAACACCGTGGTCCCGTCCGCGCGCGACGCGTCGCGCATGATGCGCGGAGTTACGGCGAAGGGGGCGAAGCGCTCGCGCCAGTCCTCGTGGGCCTTGCTGCTTCCCGTGGTCTGCCAGCGCGTGGTGTAGACGACGTCCACCTCCCGCGGGAGATCGGCGGCGTCGTGCGACTCCTCGATGACGGCGCCGTGGACGGCGGCGTCGGCGCGGGCGCGCTCCATCAGCTCCGCGGGCATGCCGTATCCCGGCGGAGTCAGGAGCGTGAGCCGGGCGCCGGGGATCTTGGCCAGCGCCAGGGCGAGCGCGGTGGCGCTGTTGTTTCCCTCGCCCATGTACAGCACGTGCAGCCCCTCCAGCCGGCCGAAGTGCTCCTTCATGGTGGTGAGGTCGGCCAGCGCCTGGCTGGGGTGCTCCAGGTCGGCCATGGCGTTCACCACCGACATGGAATCCTGCCCGGCCAGCACGGTCATCTCGCGCTGGTCCTCGGCGGTGCGCACGACGAGGGCATCCAGAAAGCCGCTCAGCACGCGGCTGGTGTCCTCGATGCTTTCGCCGGTGTTGGTCTGCAGGTCCGTGGGGCCGTAGGAAATGATGTCGGCCCCCAGCTTCTGCGCGCCCACGGTGAACGAGGTGCGCGTGCGCGTGGAGGTCTTTCGGAACCAGATCCCCACCGTCTTTCCTTCCAGCGTGCGGGCCACGCCGCGCAGCTCGCGCATGCGGACGCCGCGGTCCACCAGGTAGTTCATCTCGTCCGGCGACAGGTCGCCCAGGGAGACCAGGTGCCTCTTCGACATCGATCCATCCTTGTGGTTCGGCCGCCGCGGCCGGGCGCTGCGCCGCCGCTGCGTAGTTTTTCCGCCCCGGAACAGGTGGCTCCCGTCCCGGAGTCCATCACATCTTTCGTCTGCATCCAGTTGCTCCGGGGACACACGGGTCCCGCCGGGCGCCCACCGTTCTTCCCGTCGCAGTTCATCCATCAGATCCGTGCGGCCCGTCGCCGATCCAGATTTCCGTCGATCAGCTCGGTCGATCCAGTTCTTTCGATCAACTCAGTCGATCCGCCGATCCGTCACCGTCGGTCCGGCGATCCAGCTGCTGTTGATCAGCCCATCCGCCGATTCGCCGATTCGCCGATTCAGATCTTCCGATCCGCGGTCACAGGCGATGGCAGGACTGCCGCATCTCGTCGATCAACCCCCGTCCGGCATCCGCTTCAAAGACCGCGCGGCAGGTGTGCGGGCGCGTGCACCGCCACCAATCCGTACATCCGTGATCGCGTCGTTTCCGGGAGATGAGTGGATGAGATGACGGCCATCCATCCCGATTCCCGTCACCGCTGATCCCCGTCACCGCCGCCGATCCGTGCTTGGCGGGATGATGACCAGCTGCGCTCGCCTGGCTCGCCGTCCGTTCACTCGATTCGCGGATTTCGATCGTGACCGGCCCGTGCGGCGCGCTTCTTCCGCCGGCTACACGCCTTCCGCGACGCCGTCGGCCACCACGCCATCCGCGGCCATGCAGCCCACGCGGGTCCCGCCCGGCCGGCGGAGCGGCGCGCGGAAGCTGTAGACGCGCAACGGCACGTTCAGGGTGTGCGCCAGGCGCGCGGCGCCGGCGTGCAGCACGTGGGCGCCCGCCTCGGCCAGCGCCAGCATCTGCCCGTGCGTGAGATCGGTGAAGCGCTCGGCGCCCGGGTCCACCCGCGGGTCCGCGGCGTACACGGCGTCCACGTCGGTCACCACGTGGCAGGGCGCGCACCCCAGCGCGGCCGCCACGGCCACGGCGGTGATGTCGCTTCCACCCCGCTCCAGCGTGACCAGTTCGCAGTCATCGCGCTCGCCCTGAAAGCCGGCGATCACCGGAACCACGCCCTCGGCCAGCAGCGCGCGCAGGCGCCGCGGATTCACCTCGCGGATGCGCCCCGCTCCGAACTCGCCCACCACGCGGACGCCCGCCTCGCCGCCGCGCAGCGCCGCCGCGCGCACGCCCATGGCACCCAGCGCGGCCGCCATCAGCCCGGCGGAAAGCTCCTCGCCCGTGGCGACCGCGCGGTCCACGTCGCGCGCGATGGCGGCTGGCGGCGCGCCGTCGCACACGTCCCGCACCCAGCGCAGAATGCGGTCGGTGCGGTGCCCCATGGCGCTGACGACCACCACCACATTGCGCCCTTCCCGCGCGTACGCCGCCACCCGCGCCGCGGCCCGCCGCATCCGCTGCGGCGTGGCCAGCGAGGTGCCGCCGAACTTGACCACCAGCGGCCGCTCCGGCCCGCGGTACAGGTGCACCGCCGCCACCACCCGCCCCGTGCTCACGCCGCCTCCCCGGCGGCCGCGCCGGCCGGCACGAGGGCGACGGCCTCTTCCAGCGCCGCCTCGATGCGCGCCAGCCCCGACTCCAGCTGCCCGTCGGAGATGGTGAGCGGGGGGATCAGCTTGAGCACCTCGTCGCGCGGCCCGGCCGTTTCCACGATCACGCCGCGCCGGAACGCCCCGGCCGACACGCGCGACGCCAGGTCCGGGTCCGCGAACGCGATCCCTCGGATCATCCCTCGCCCGCGCACCACGCCGCCCAGCGAGGGATCGGCGTCGGCCCACGACTGCAGGCGCGCGCGGATCTGCTCGCCCTTTTCGTGCACGGCGCGGCTCAGCCCGTCGTGCTCCCAGTATTCCAGCACGGCCGCGGCGGTGACGAACGCCAGGTTGTTGCCGCGGAAGGTGCCGTTGTGCTCGCCCGGGTTCCACACGTCCAGCTCCGGGCGGATCAGGACCAGCGCCATCGGCAGCCCGATTCCGCTGATGGACTTGGACAGCGTCACCAGGTCGGGGGTGATGCCGGCCTCCTCGAAGGAAAAGAAGCTCCCCGTGCGTCCGCACCCCGTCTGGATGTCGTCCACGATGAGCAGCACCCCGTGCGCGCGGCACAGCGACTCCAGCCGCCGCAGCCACTCCGCCCGCGCCACCTTGACCCCGCCCTCGGCCTGCACCGTTTCCACGATGACGGCCGCGGGGAGCTCCACCCCGCTTCCGGAGTTGCGCAGCATGGCCTCGAACACGTCCAGCGAGTCGATGCCGGGGCCCAGGTCGCCGTCGTACGGCAGGGCGACGGTGTCGTTCAGGGGCACGCCCGCGCCGCGCCGCTTGGAGGCGTTGCCGGTGACGGCCAGCGCGCCGAGCGACATGCCGTGGTACGCGTTGGCGAAGTACGCCACCGTGCGGCGCCCCGTGGCCTTGCGCGCCAGCTTGAGCGCGGCTTCCACGGCGTTGGTGCCGGTGGGCCCGGGAAACTGAATGCGGTACTCCAGCCCGCGCGGCCGCAGAATGACCCGGTCAAAGCGCTCCAGAAAATCGCGCTTGGCGCCCGTGGCCATGTCCAGCCCGTGCAGAATGCCGTCGCCCGCCAGGTACTCGGCGATGCGGTCCTTGAGGAACTGCGGGTTGTGCCCGTAGTTGAGCGTCCCCGCGCCGGCAAAGAAGTCGATGTACTCGTGGCCGTCCTCGTCCACGAGGGTGGCGCCGCGCGCCCGGGCGAACACCACCGGAAAGGCGCGGCAGTAGCTGCGCACCGCCGACTCCAGCGCGTCAAAGGTTTCCAGCCCGGGCCGTGGGGGCGGCGCCGCGGGGCGCACGCCGCGCAGAATGTCCGTCCGGCGGATCAGTCGAGTGTCTTGCATGCGGCCTTCGCGGGTGCGGCGTGGGCCGGCGCGGGCCGCGGGTGCGGCGCGCCGGAGCGGATGGGGGGATGGCGGGGGGCGGCGCTCACACGGCCTCCAGCGCGCCGAGCGGGCCCGCGTACTCGTTCGGGTCGCCGTCGTACGCCACGGCGCCGTTCTCCAGCCGCACCAGGCGGTCGGCGGTGGCGTAGTAGCGGTCGTCGTGGCTGATCACGAGCACCGTCTTGCCCTGCGCCCGCAGCTCGGGAAGGAGCTGCGTGTAGAACACGTCCTTGAAGGCGGGGTCCTGGTCCGCCGCCCACTCGTCAAACAGGTACAGCGGCCGGTCTTCCAGGTACGACGCCAGCAGCGCCAGCCGCTTGCGCTGCCCCGTGGACAGGTCGGTGGTGGACAGGCGGCCGTCGCGCACGCGCACCCGGTGCTGCAGGTGCAGCCGCTCCAGGTACGCCCCCGCGCGCCGGTCCAGCGCCTCGGGGCTCACGCCGCGCAGGTCGTCGAACAGAAAGAAGTCGGCGAAGATGGCGGAAAAGTGCTGGCGGTAGCGGTCGCGGGTGGCATCGGTCACCGGCACGCCGTCCATCACCACCTCCCCGCCCTCCGGGGCGTACAGCCCCAGGATCAGCTTGGCCAGCGTGGTTTTTCCGCTCCCGTTGCCCCCCACGATGAAGACCAGCTCCCCGGGCACGAAGCGCAGGTTCAGCGGGCCCAGCAGAAAGCGCTCGTCGTCCGCCTCGCGGCGGTAGCCGTGCGTCACGTCCACCAGCTCCAGAGACCGCCACGCGGCGCCCGGAACCGCGGGGGAGTGCGCGCCCGTGTCGCGCCCGGCCAGGTCGCGCGTCAGGCGCTCCACCTTTTCGATGGCCGCGGCGGACTGGGCCAGCGCGGGAAGTCCGTTGTTGAGCGCCTCCACCGGCGTGCGCAGCATGAGCACCGCCAGCACCGCGCTGGCCAGCACGCCCGGCTGCAGCGTGATGAACGCGGGGGTCACGAACAGAAACAGGCCGATGGCGAGAAAGAAGAGCATCTCGCTCCACGTGGCCAGCCACGCCAGCGCCACGTCGCTGTGCCGGATCTCGCGCCGGTGGCGGCGCGACACGTCGTCGAAGTCGGCCAGAAACTCGTCGCGGCGGGGGCCGTGCATCTTGAGCTCCTTGGTCCCCTCCGTCACCGCGCGCAGCCCCTGAAAGAGCTGGTCGTACAGTTCGCGCCCCAGCGCCGTCTTTTCCACCGCCTTGCCCACCGCGCGGCGGAAGCTGAACCAGCCCAGGACGGAGACGGCCAGCAGCACGGGCATGAGCGGAAGCGCCAGCCAGGCCAGGTACGCGGTGAAGCCCACCACCACGGCCAGGTGCATCACCAGCTGCGGCATCAGCACGACGGCGGTGGCGATCTGCCCCACATCGGTGGAAAGCGCCGCCATCAGCCGGGCGCGGCCCAGCTCCTCCAGGTGGCGCATGGGGGTGGCCAGAATGCGCCGGCACAGCTCCACCCGCAGCACGTAGAAGCTGTGCTCGGTCAGCCGGAGCAGCAGCAGCTGCGACCCCAGCCGCAGCGCCGGCCGCAGCACCACCAGCGCGGCGAACGCCCACATCAGCCGGCGCGAGGGTGCCGCGCCGGCGGTGATGAGCTGGTTGATGACCGCCACCAGCGCGGCCATGGCCAGGCCGCTCAGCAGCCCCGTAAAGATCACGCCGGCCAGGGTGAGCCGGGACATCCGCACCCCGCGCGACATGCCCAGCAGGTACCGCGCAACGTTCAGCAGCTGCAGCATGGACGGCCCTGGGTTGGGGTTGCCGCGCTCACGCCGCGGCGCCGGCGGGGCGGGCGTCGTCTTCCATGCGCTGGCGCAGGGAGAGCGGGCGCATGTCCGTCCACACCGTCTCGATCCAGGCCAGGCATTCGGCGCGGGTGCCGCGCGTGCCCGCGTCGCGCCAGCCGGCGGGGATTTCCCGGTCGGCCAGCCACACGCTGTACTGTTCCTCGTGGTTCACCACCGCCACGTGCTCGCGCGTGTCTTCCGTCTCGTCGCTCATGGTCAGGCCCTGGTGCGGGGTTTGTGGGGATGGGGGTCAGCGCGCGGCGGGCCGGACGGCCGCCGCGGCGCGCTCCACGGCGGCGGCCAGCGCGCGCACGTGGGGCTCGTTGAACATGCTGTGGTGCGTGCCGGGGACGCTCACCACGTCCACCGGGCCGGCGGCGAGGGGCCCCCAGCCGTAGTCGGGGCTTTCCGCGGCGCGGACGTACGCGGCCGTCAGTTCGGGAAAGGCGGATTCCACCTCCGCCTCTTCCGCGCGCAGCAGCGTGAGCGCCACGGGGGCGGGCGCCCAGGCGTACGCCTGGATTCCGCGCGTGCGCGCCTCGCGGATCTCCAGGTAGTCCTCCAGCCGGTCGGCGGGGACGTGCCACGGGTACAGCGACTGCGCGTCAACCTCCTGCCGCTCCGCCAGCAGCCGGAGCTGCGCGTGAATGTCCAGCCCGTGCAGCTCATCCGGCGCCACCACGGGCCGCCCGTCACGCAGCAGCCGCGAGCCGTGCAGCAGCAGGCTCAGCCGGAAGAGCGCGGGATCCACCTCGCCCAGCGCGGGTCCGGTGACGGGAAGGCGGCAGTCCAGCAGCAGCACCCGCTGCACCTCCACGCCCCGCGCGGCCAGCTGGCGCGCGGCCTCGAACGCGACCAGCCCGCCGAACGACCACCCCGCCAGCAGGCAGGGCTCCCCGCCGAAGCGCGCGGTGATGGCATCCGCGTAGCGCGCCGCCAGCTCGTGGATGGCGGTCAGCGGGGCGCGGCCCATCTCGAAGTCCAGCGCCTGCAGCGCGTAGACGGGCAGGCCGGGATCCTCGAAGTGCCGGGCGAGCTGGTGGTAGCACAGGACGGTCCCCTCCCCGGGGTGAAAGCAGATGAGCGGGGTGCGCCCCGCCTCACCCTCGCGGACGCGCACCAGGTAGTCCGGCGCGTCCCCTTCCCCGGTGTCCACCAGCGCCGCCATGGCCCGCACGTTTCCCGCGCCGATCAGCGCGGCCAGCGGCAGGCGGCGGCCCAGGTCCTGGTGAATGCGCGACATCAGCCGCACCGCCAGAAAGGAGTTGCCCCCCGCATCAAAGAAGTCGTCGGTCACGCCCACGCCGGTGCGCTCCAGCATGGCTTCCCACAGCGCCACCAGCGCGGTTTCCGTGGGGGTGGCGGGGGGAACGTGCTCGCGCGGCGCGGCGGCGGCCGAGGCCGGGTCGGGAAGCGCGCGCAGGTCCACCTTGCCGTTGGGCGTAAGCGGCAGGCGGGGGATGAAGACCAGGTCGGCGGGGATGAACGCCGCGGGAAGCCGTTCGCGCAGGTGGGCGCGGAGCGCGTCCGCGTCCGCCGGCGCGCCCTCCGCCGCCACGATGTACGCGGCCAGGCGCACGCCGCCGTCCGTGTCGCGCGCCACCACGCGGGCGGCGGCCACGTCCGGATGGTCCGCCAGGGCGGCCTCGATCTCGGCCGGCTCCGTGCGCCATCCGTTCACCTTGACCTGCCGGTCCAGGCGGCCCAGGAACTCCAGCCGTCCGTCCGCGCCCCAGCGGGCGCGGTCGCCGGTGCAGTACATCCGCGCGCCGGGCTGGCCGCTGAACGGATCGGGCACGAAGCGCCCGGCCGTCATGGCCGCGCGGCCCAGGTAGCCGCGCGCGACGGTTCCGCCGCCCACGTGCACCTCGCCGGGGACGCCGGCGGGCACCAGGCGGCCGTCCGCGTCCAGCAGAAAGACGCGCGCGCCGGGAAGCGGCCGGCCCAGCGGCGGGCGCCCGTCGCCGGGGACGATCTCCCCCGCCACGACGCCGACCGTGGTTTCCGTCGGGCCGTAGTGGTTGAAGACGCGCAGCTCCGGGGCAACGCGCCGCACGCGCTCCACCAGTTCCGCCTCCGCCGCCTCGCCGCCCAGCACCAGCCGCTGGCGGGGGAGCACCGGCACCGCCGATTCCATCAGCAGGCGCAGGTGCGAGGGGACGGCCTTGAGGCAGTCGATCTCGTGGCGTGAAGCGTACTCCGCCCACGCCTCGGGATCGGTGGCGCGGCGCTCGGAGACGAGGTGCAGCGTGCCGCCGCGGCAGAGCGCCGGGAACAGCATGGTGGCGCCCAGGTCGGCAGCCAGCGTGCTGACGACGGCGTAGCGCGCCCCATCCGGCAGATCCAGCGCAGCCTCCGCCGCGCGGACGTAGCGGGCCAGGTTGCGGTGTTCAATCACCGTCCCCTTGGGCTGCCCCGTCGTGCCGGAGGTGTAGATGACGTACGCCGCGCCCTCCGCCCGCGCCGCGGACTCATCTCCACCCGCGCTGATCACTTCGGTCGATCCGGCGGATTCGGTCGACTCGCTGGATTCGGACGATCCGGCGGATTCGATCGATTCAGCCGATCCGGTCGATTCAGCCGATCGGACGGATTCCATCGATCCAGCCAATCCGGTCGATTCCGCGCCGGCGAGCAGCACGGTGCATCCGGCCTCACCGGCGAGCGAGGCGTGCGCGTCGTCGGTGATCAGGACCGTCGCGCCGGAATCGCGCAGCATGTACACAAGCCGCTCGCGCGGATACGAGGCGTCCAGCGGGACGTAGGCTCCGCCCGCGTGCATCACGGCCAGCATGGCGGCCACCGCGTCCGGCGAGCGGCCCAGGAGGATGCCGGCACGCGCCTCCGTCCCGATCCCCGCCGCGCGCAGTCGTGCGGACAGGGCGCGGATGCGGATGGCGAGCGCGCCGTATGTCATCGCGCCATCTTCGCCGCGCAGCACCTCGCGCGCGGGATGCGCCTGCGCAACGGCGAGGATGCGCGCGAGAACGGTCTCATCCGGCACCGCGCCGTTGGCCGGGCCGGCGCCGAGGGTTTCCAGCACCCACGCCCGCTCGCGCGGCCCCATCACCTCGACCGAGGCGACGGATGCGTGCGGATCGGCGGCGACGGCGGCCAGCACCGTCGCGGCCTGCTCCGCCAGGCGCGCAGCGGCCTCATCCATAAAACGCGCGGGGTCGAACAGGAGACGCGCGTTCAGCCGTCCGTCCGACGGGGCGCAGAGGAGCGCGGCGTGGAACGGCTCCGCGCAGGCGAACGCCTCGCGCACCGTCCATCGAAGTCCACCGGCCTCCACCGGCGCCGCCGCCGTGCGCCAGCCGAAGCCGAGCGGCGCGGCCGGTTCAGCGCCGTCAGGGGCGTCGAACGCGTCCTGCCAGCGCTCCGCCTGCTGCCGCGCGTGGTCCACCGCACGCGCGAGATCGGCCACGCGCATCCCATCCCCCACCTCGGCGGCGAGGGGAAGAAAGCGCGCGAACGGGCCCAGCGCGCCGCGCAGTTCCTCGAATCCACGGCCGTCGAACTCGGCCGCGAACCGAGCCTCGGTCTGGCCCGTGAGCCGGTGCGCGAGGGTGGCCCACGCCGTCGTCGCCAGCACGGACGCGGGAACGCCCACGGACGCAGCCGCCGCGTCCAGCCGCGCCAGCAGTCCGTCATCCACCGGCACCGGAACCAGCCGCGGGGCGGCCGGCGCATCGGCGTGCGAGGCCATGGGGAGCGGGGATGCGGCGCGGGCCGCGGCCAGGCGCTGCTTCCACAAGCGCCGACCCTCCGCCGCTTCGTCGGACTCCAGAAAGTCGTTCTGCCACTCGGAGGCGTCGGCGAACTGCAGCGCCTCCTCATCCTCCACCACCCCCGCGTACGCGGCGGCCACGCGCGCGGCCAGACGCTCCAGCGAGGCGGCGTCCGCAAGCGCGGCGGAAAGGCGCACGCGCAGCAGGTGCTCGTCATCCGCCACGCGGTGCAGCGACGCGGAAACGGGCGGCGCATCGTCCGCCTCGGCCTGCGAGAGCGCGTCCGCCGTCCACGCGGACACCCGCCGCGCGACCTCGTCCGCGGCCACCCCGCGCCAGTCCTCATCCACCGCCCACGACGGCGCCTCGTCCCCGATCACCTGCAGCACGCCGGCGGCACCGGACACCAGGCGGGTGCGCAGGACCTCGGCGCCTTCGGCGACGGACGACAGCGCGGACCGCAGGCGATCCGCATCCAGCGGCCCGCGGATGGACAGGGCCAGGCACGCGCCCGCCCCCGCCCCGCCGCGCAGCCGCGCCGCCACCACCGCCCGCCGCTGCCCCGGCGACGGACGGAATCCCTCGATTACGGCCTGCACGGCGCGCCTCCCCGGAGAACGAAGCCGGTCACGGCTGCACCAGGTCGTCGGCGTGCACCGGCTGCGTCATGGCCGCGCGGATCTTGCGCTCGCCGCGGAACGGAGTGCGGGCGTGCGCCACGGCCATGTTGTCGATCATGACCACGTCGTCCTTTTCCCACGGAAAGGCGCTCTCCACCCGGTCGTACGCCGCGCGGATGGCGGCCAGCGCCTCGGGCTCGATGGGCTCGCCGTCGCCGTAAAAGGTGTTGCGCGGCACGCCGTCGTCCCCGAACGCCTCCACCAGCGCCTCGGCCACCTCCGCCTCCAGCGACGAGACGTGGAACAGGTGCGCCTGGTTGAACCAGAGCGTGCGCCCGGTGGCCGGGTGGCGCGCGATGGCCTGGCACACCTGGCGGGTGCGCAGCCGGCCGCCTTCCTTCCACTCCACCTCGATCCCCTCCGCCGCGCAGAACGACTCCACCTCCGCGCGGTTGGAGGTGCCGAACACCTCTTCCCAGGGCAGGTCCACCCCTTCGCCGTAGTTGCGCACGTACATCACCCGCTTGCGCTCGAACTTTTCCCGGATCTCCGCCGGGATCTCCGCGTAGACGCGGGCGCTGTCGGCGATGGGCGTCATGCCGCCCTCCGGCGAGGGCTGCTCGCCGAAAAAGAACAGGCGCAGCGGCCAGCTCCGGGAGTACGAGTGCTCGTTGTGCATGGGGATGAACTTGTCCGCCGGGTACTCGGTGGAGGTGTAGATCCCGTTGCCCACTTCCGTACGCGGCGTGGACCGGTACGTGTACTTTTCCGGGCTGCCGCCCGTGGAGGTCACGAATTCGCGAAAGCCATCCAGCCCGCCCACGTCCCAGCCGCGGAACAGGACGGCGCCGTGCTCCAGCAGCTTGCCTTCGATCCATTCCAGGTTAGCCGCCGCCCACGCGTTCAGCGACATCCCCCCGTTGCGCGGGGTGACGACGAGCGGAAGCGTCTCGCCGGGACGCACCTCGCCGGTGCGGACGGCCGCCTCGCCCCCGCCCAGGTTCACCGCCTTGCGCTCCACACGGCCCAGCTTGCGAAGCGTGGCGGGCCCGCCGTTCTCGGTCGACATCGTGGTGTGCTCCGTTCTCAGGTTTCAAGCGTGACGGCCTTGCGCCGCACGCCCTTCAGATGCAGCCGGAACGAGTCCGGATCGGGGGCGGCCGCCCCGCACAGCTCGGCCACCGGCGCGGCCGGGTTGGCGGCCGCCCCTTCCAGCAGGCGGCGCAGCTCATCCAGCAGCCCCGCGGCGGTGCCGCGGTCAAACAGGTCCGCGTTGTAGGCCAGGTTCAGCGCCGTGCGCCCGTTCACTTCCTCCGCGGAAAGGCGCACGTCGAACTTCACCGCGGGCTCCCCGGCATCCAGGCCGCTGGCCTGCAGCCCGGCCAGGGCCAGCGGCTCGCGCGGCACGGCGCTGTGGTTGAACCAGGCCTGGAATACGGGGTTGCGGCTGGTGTCGCGGGGAAGCGCCAGCGCCTCCACCACCTTCTCAAACGGCACCTCCTGGTGGGCGAACCCCTCCAGCGCCGCGGACCGCGCGCGCCGCAGCAGTTCGCGGAACGAGGGCGCGCCCGACAGGTCCAGCCGCAGCGCCAGCGAGTTCAGAAAGAGGCCGATGACATCGTTGAGCTCCGCGCGGTCGCGGTGGACCACCACCGGCACCCCCACCACCACGTCGTCCTGCCCCGCGCGGCGCCCCAGCACCCCGGCCCAGGCGGCCAGCACGAGCATGAAGGGCGTCACCCCCTCGCGGCGGGCCAGCGCGTGGAGGGCGTCCGTCAGCTCGGCGGAAAGGGCCACGCCCTCCGCCGCGCCGCGGTAGCTCTGCACCGCGGGGCGCGGCCGGTCCGTGGGCAGGGCCAGCGGCTGCACGCCGCGCAGCCGGTCCGCCCACCACGCCACCTCGTCCTCCAGCCCCGCCTCCAGCCGCGCCCGCTGCCAGGCCGCGAAGTCCGCGTACTGCACGGGAAGCGGCGCCAGCGGGCTTTCCTCTCCCGCGGCGTAGGCGCCGTACAGCGCCGCCAGTTCGCGCAGCAGCACCCCGGCGGACCAGCCGTCGTAGACGATGTGGTGCAGGGCGATCACCGCCCCGTGGTCGTCGTCCGCCGCGCGGAAGAGGGCAGCGCGCACCAGCGGCCCCGCCTCCAGGTCGAACGGCTTCCACACCTCCGCGGTGGCGGCCTCGCGCAGCGCCGTTTCCGCGTCCGCCGGCCCGCCCAGGTCAATGACGGGCACGGGCAGATGCAGTTCGTCCCGTACCACCACCCGCGGCTCGCCATCCACCATGGGATAGGTGGTGCGCAGCACCTCGTGGCGGCGGACGATCTCATTGAGCGCGCGGCGCCAGGCGTCCACGTTCAGCGAGCCGCGCAGGCGGAGCGTGTGAGGGATGGTGTGCGCGGGAGAGGCCGGATCCAGCAGGTGCGTAAACCACAGCCGCTGCTGGGCGAAGGAGACCGCGAGGACCCCGTCGCGCGGCAGGGGGACGATGGGCTCCGCGGGCGCGGCGGAGGCGTGCAGCGCCATCTCCACCAGCCCGGCCACCCCCGCCACCGTCTGCGCGGCCAGCAGCTCCTGCACGGGGATGGAGACGCCGAACGCCTTGCGCACGCGCGCCACCAGGAGGATGGCGCGGATGCTGTCGCCGCCCAGCGCAAAGAAGCCGTCGTAGACGCCCACCGAGGGCACCTTGAGCACCGCGGCCCACAGATCGGCCAGGACGGACTCGATCTCGCCGCGCGGCGGCACCGGCGCGTCGTCTTCCCCGGCGGATGCGGCCGCGCCGGGATCGGGAAGGGCGCGGCGGTCCACCTTGCCGTTGGCCGTCAGCGGCAGCGCCGGCAGGAGCACCAGGTGAGAGGGAATCATGTAGCCGGGCAGGTGCGCCTCCAGGTACGGGCGCAGCACCGCGTCAGACGCGTCCGCGCCCTCCGCGGCGGCCACCCACGCCATCAGCCGCGCGTCCTCCCCTTCCCCGCGGGCACCCGCGGCGGCCTGCGCCACGGCGGGGTGCGCGCGCAGCAGCGCCTCCACCTCCGCCGGCTCCACGCGGTAGCCGCGCACCTTCACCTGCCCGTCCGCGCGGCCCAGGAACTCCAGCGTTCCGTCCGCCAGCGCGCGAGCCCGGTCGCCCGTGCGGTACATGCGGGCGCCCGGCGTGTCCGCGAACGGATCGGGGACGAAGCGCTCCGCCGTGAGCGCCGGCTGCCCCGCGTAGCCGCGCGCCACCGTGGGCCCGCCGAACACCAGCTCCCCCGCCACTCCGTCCGCCACCGGGTGCAGGTGCGCGTCCAGCAGGTACGCGCCCGCCTGCCCCAGCGGGCGGCCCAGCGGCGGCTGCGCGGCGCGGCCGGGAGCGTCCGCCAGCAGTTCGCCGGCCAGCACGCCCACCGTGGTTTCCGTGGGCCCGTAGTGGTTGTGCACGCGCACGCCGGGGACGGCGGCGCGCACCCGCTCCACCAGCGGCCACGCGGCGCGGTCGCCGCCCAGCACCAGCGCGCGGCGCGGCAGCACGGCCTCCGCGCGCTCCCCGGCCAGCAGCGCCTGCAGGTGCGCGGGAACGATCTTCAGCACGTCCAGCGGGCGCCCGTCCAGCGCGGCGGCCAGCGTGTCCGGCTCCGTCGCCTCCGCCTCGGAAAGGACGCGCAGGGTGCCGCCGGCGCAGAGCGCGGGAAAGAGGACGGTGTTGCCCAGGTCCGCGGCGAAGGTGGAGGCCATCCCCCACCGCCCGCCCTGCGGCAGATCCAGCCGCCGCGCCGCGGCGGAGACGTAGTGCATCACCTGCCCGTGCTCTACCGCCACGCCCTTGGGGCGCCCCGTGGTGCCGGAGGTGTAGACGATGTAGGCCAGCCGGCGCGGATCGTCCGCATCCACCGGCGCCGTGGCGGCAAAGGAGTCCAGCGGCTCCGCGTCCAGCACGAAGACGGGGATTCCCGCCTCCGCCACCCGGTCCGCCCAGCGCGAGAGGGTGACCACCGCGCGGGCGCCGCAGTCGCGCAGCAGCCAGTGCAGCCGCTCCTGGGGGTGCGCTGGGTCCGCCGGGACGTACGCCGCGCCCGCCTTCCACGCCGCCAGCACCGCGGGCACCAGCGCCGGCACGCGGTCCATCACCACCGCCACGCGCGACTCCGGCCCCACGCCCAGCGCCTGAAGCCGGTGCGCCAGGCGGTTGGCGAGCGCGTCCACCTGGCCGTACGTCATCGAGCCCTCCGCGCCTTCCACGCAGGGCGCGTCCGGCGCGGCGGCGGCGCGCGCCTCAAACGCGCGGTGCACGGGGCGCGGCAGCGGCGCGAGCGCGGCGTCCGGCCCGGCGCTCCGCTCTGCCCATGCCGTGCGCGCGGCGCCGTCCACCAGTTCCAGCGCCTCGAATCGCCCGTCCGGGTCCGCGGCGATGGCGTGCAGCACGCGCAGGTACGCCTCGGTGATCTCCAGGACGCGCGCGTCGCCCAGCACGCGCCGGTCGCCCTCCACCGTAAGCACCACCCGCCGGTCGTTGCCGGGCGCGTGCTGAAAGGAGGTCATCAGGGAAAAGTTGGTTTCCTCCAGCACGGCGCTGGTTTCCAGCACCTTCATCTCCCCGCCGCCTACGTGCCCGCCCAGGACGTGAAAATTCAGGTAGACGAACGAGGCGTCGAACAGGCTGCGCCCGCCCGTTTCGGCCTGGATGGCGCTCAGCGGGTAGCGGCGGTGCGGCATCAGGGCCAGCTCCGCCTCGTGAACGCGGCGCACCAGCGCGCGCCAGGTGCCGCCGGCGAGGTCCGCGCGCAGCGGAACCGCGTTCAGAAACAGCCCCGAAACGCGGTCGCTGTCCGTGGTTTCCGGCCGGCCGTTGACGGAAAGGCCCGTCACCACGTCGGTCTGGCCGCGAAAGGCGGACAGGACGCGCAGGTGCGCGGCCAGCAGCACGCTCTTGAGCGGCACGGCCTCGCGGCGGGCCACCGCGCGCAGCCCGCGCAGCAGGCGGCCGCGCAGGCGCCGGTCTTCCTTGTGGACGCGCGGGCCCTCCGCCGTGACGTCGGCGCCGCCGGCCAGCGGGGCGGGATCGTAGCCCTCCATCTGTGCGCGCCAGAAGGCGCGGGCCTCGCCGGACTCCAGCGCGCGGCGCTCCAGCGCGATGAAGTCGCGAAAGGTGGTGCGCAGCTCGCCCAGGTCGGGCAGATCTTCCCCGCGCAGCAGCGCGAAGTAGCTGGCCAGCAGGTCGGCGATCACGGTGTGCAGGCTCCACCCGTCGCTCACCGCGTGGTTTTCCACCAGGGTGAACTCCACGGTGGCGTCCGTGCGGCGGTGCACGTGAAAGCGGATCTGCGGGGGGACGGGGAGGTCGAACGCGTTGTCCTGCTCCGCCGCAAAGAAGCGCTCCAGTTCCGCGCGCTGCTCCTCGCCGGACAGGTGCCGCAGGTCGTGCAGGTGGATGAGGGAAACGGGGAGCGCGTACACGATCTGCAGCGGCTCCGAAAAGCCGTGCAGATCAAAACCGGTGCGCAGGTTGGGATGGCGCCGCACCACGTGCAGCATCGCCCGCTCCATCGCCTCCGCGTCAAAGGGGATTCGGACGTGAAAGCTGGTGAGGCCGTGGTAGAGCGGCGCGTCGGCGTCGCGCTCCTGGTGGTACAGCATTCCCAGCTGCGTGCGGGAGAGCGGATACGCATCCACCACCCCCTCCGGCAGCCGCGCCCGGTCCTCCGCCGAGACGAGGGAGAACGGCTCGGTGCGCACCTCGGCCTCGCCGCCGCCGCGCTCGGCCTCCACCGCCAGGGCCAGCCGGGCGATGGTGGGATTGCGGAACACCTGCCGCAGCGTGACGGGCACGCCCCGCTCGCGCGCCAGTGCGGCGATGCGCAGCGACAGGATGCTGTCGCCGCCCAGGGCAAAGAAGTTGTCGTGGATCCCCACCTTGTCGATGCCCAGCACCCCGCCCCACACGGCGGCCAGCGTGTCTTCCGCCACCGTGCGCGGGGCGGCGTACGCCTCGTCCATGGCGCCGCGGCCGTCCGCGGGCTCGGGAAGGGCGCGGCGGTCCAGCTTGCCGCTGGGGTTCAGCGGCAGCGCGTCCATCGACACGAACGCGCCCGGCACCATGTGCTCCGGCAGCCGGTCGGCCAGAAAGGCCCGCAGCTCCGCCGCGCCCGGCGCCCGCTCCCCGCTGGGGACCACGTACGCGGCCAGCCGCATTCCCCCGCGGCCGTCGTCCCGCGCGGCGGCGGCGGCGGCGCGCACACCGGGGTGCGCGGCCAGAGCGGCCTCGATCTCCCCCAGCTCGATGCGGAATCCGCGCACCTTTACCTGGTGGTCGATGCGGCCCAGGTACTCCACCTCACCGTCCGCGCGGTGGCGGGCCAGGTCGCCCGTGCGGTACATGCGTGCCCCCGGCGCGCCGAACGGGTCCGGGACGAACGCCGCCGCGGTGAGCGACGGGCGGGCCAGGTAGCCGCGCCCCACCTGCACCCCGCCGATGCACAGCTCGCCCGGAAAGCCCGGGGGCACCGGCGCGCCGTGGCGGTCCACCACGTAGATGCGCGTGTTGGCCACCGGCCGGCCGATGGGCACCGACTCCGCGTCCGCCACCGGGTCGCACGCGTGCGCCGTCACGTCCACCGCGCACTCGGTGGGGCCGTACAGGTTGTGCAGCTCCACCCCGGGCAGCCGCTGAAAGAAGCGGGCGGCCAGCTCCGGCGGCAGCGCCTCGCCGCTGCACACCACGCGGCGCAGCACCGGCGCGCACGCCTCGATCCCGTCCGCCTCCAGAAAGGCGCGCAGCATGGAGGGGACGAAGTGCATGGTCGTCACCCCGCGGGCCACCACGCGGTCGCGCAGGTAGCCGGGGTCGCGATGCCCCTCCGGCCGCGCCAGCACCAGGCGCGCGCCCGTCATCAGCGGCCAGAACAGCTCCCAAACCGACACGTCAAAGGAGAACGGCGTCTTCTGCAGCACCGCGTCGCCCGCGCCCAGGCCGTAGGCGTCCTGCATCCACAGCAGCCGGTTGACGACGCCGCGGTGCGCGTTCATGGCGCCCTTGGGCCGGCCGGTGCTTCCGGAGGTATAGATGACGTACGCCAGGCTGTCCGGCCCCGCGCCGCCTTCCGGCGCGGATTCCGGGTAGTTGCGCACCTCGCGGTCGCTGTCCACGCAGACCACGCGCACGGCGAAGGGGACGGGGAGGGTGGAATGCAGCGCCTCGGTGGTCACCAGCGCGCGCACCCCGGCGTCGCGCAGCATGAAGCGGCGGCGCTCCACCGGATACGACGGGTCCACCGGGAGATAGGCACCGCCGGCCTTGAGGGCGGCCAGCGCGGCCACCACCATCTCCGGCGACCGCTCCAGGTGAATGGCCACCACGCTTTCGCGGCGCACGCCCAGGTCGCGCAGGCGGTGGGCGAGCTGGCTGGCGCGCGCCTCCAGCTGCGCGTACGTCAGCGACTCGTCCTCCCCCTCCACCGCGACGGCGTCCGGGGTGGCCGCGGCCTGCGCGGCGATGCGGGCGTGCAGCGTTTCGCCGGCGCCCGGGTACTCGCGGGCGGTGTCGTTCCACGTGTCCAGCACGCGGCGGGCGCCGTCGTCCAGCGGCAGCGCCGAGGCGCGGCGCGCGGGGTCTTCGGCGGCGCGGCGCACGACGGCGAGCAGGTGATTCACCAGCCGCTCCGCCGTGGCGGCATCGAACAGCTGCGTCTGGTAGAGGAGCGAGCCGGCCACGCCGTCGTTCGTTTCCATCAGCGACAGCACCAGGTCGAACTGCGCGGTCCCGGTGCTCACGCCACGGGTGCGCAGCGTTACGCCGCCGCCCAGCGGCAGCGCGCCCTGCGGCGAGGCGGAATCCCAGTTGAACAGGACCTGAAAGAAGGGATTGCGGCCCGGGTCGCGCCGCGGCTTGAGCGCGTCTACCAGGTGGGCGAAGGGGAGCGCGTTCTCTCGGGCGCCCATCAGCGTCTCGCCCGCGCGCCGCACCACTTCGCGGAAGGGCGGATCGCCGGACACGTCCACGCCCAGCACCAGCGCGTCCACGAAGAAGCCGATCAGCCCTTCCAGCTCCACCTTTGAGCGGTTGGCCGCCGGCGAGCCGACAAACACGTGCTCATGCCCGGTGACGGCGCGCAGCAGCACCGACCACGCGGCCAGCAGCGCGCCGGCCAGGGTGGCGCCCTCGCCGCGCGCCACGGCAGCCAGCCGCCGCGCCGTTTCGGCGGGGATGTGGAAGTCGTGGCGCGCGCCGGCGAAGGCGGGCTCTTCCGGGCGCGGGCGGTCCGTGGGGAGCGCGGTCACGTCCGGGGCGTCCGCCAGCCGCGCGCGCCAGTACGCCAGCGCCGTCTCGCCCTCGTCGGAGGCCACCCACTCGCGTTCCCAGTGCGCGTAGTCGCCGTACTGCACGGGCGGCTCTTCCAGCGGCGATTCGCCGCCGGCAAGGAAGGCGGCGTACAGCGCGGCCAGCTCGCGCACGAACACGCCCTCGCTCCACCCGTCGTAGACCAGGTGGTGGGCGGTCACCAGCAGCAGGTGGTCGTCGTCCGCCAGGCGGACCAGCGCCAAGCGCAGGAGCGGGCCGCGGCCCAGGTCGAACGGGCGCGAGGCCTCGTCCGCCGCGTACGCCTCGGCGGCGGCTTCGCGGCCGGCGGGGTCCAGCGCGGACAGGTCCTGCACGGAGAGCGCAACGGGGCGCGGCGGCGAAACGACCTGCACCGGCTCGCCGTCCAGCATGGCGAAGGTGGTGCGCAGCACTTCGTGCCGGGCCACGATCTCGTCCACGGCGCGCCGCAGCACGTACACGTCCAGCGGCCCGGACAGCCGGTAGCCCGCGGGGATGTGGTACGCGGGGCTCTGCAGCTGAAGCTGGGAAAGCAGCCACAGCCCCTGCTGCGCGTGCGATAGCGGAAAGGTGAATACGTCCTGATCCGCCATGTCCTGCGACGGCTCCTGCGACTGCGCTTGCGGCATTTGATCTACGGCTCCAGGAAGGGGCGTCGGCTCCTGAGACTTCCGTCGGGCGGCCCGGGCGCGTCCCGGGCGGGGGGGCCATCTCCGGCGGGAGCCGGGCGTCGGCGCGGGGCATCCGGATGGGGTGCGTCCGGAGGGCCCGCGACGGGTTCAGCACTGCATGTGGCGGCCGCGGGCACCGGCGCTGGCTCAGCGCGGAGGCACTCCATAGCCGGGCCGGACGGCGGGATTCACGTCCGGAGGTGCGTAAAATTGCGTCGTGGAATGAGATGCACACCCGGCCCGCGAAGCGCGCCGCGAACGTTGCTCGCGGCGTACGCGCTCCGGTGGGTGGCTCATCGCAGAAGGGTTGGCCGATTGCCCTAGATGATGCAGGCGCGGCTCTCCGGTGTCAACACTTTCCGTCAAAAATAATTCTAGTTTCCGAAATCCTCACCCTGACCCCTGCGACCTTGGATCAGGCGTTCACTAGAGTGGATGCAGATTGGCGGCTGTTCGCGGGTTTGCTACGCCGATTCTAAACCGCTCCAAATCAGCACTAACATTCAACATACGGACGCATGCGGCCCCGCGGCGTGCGCAGCCGCGCCGTCGCTCGGGATCGTGGGTACGGCCGCGCCCCGGCGCGCGGGGAAGCGGGGACCGGCACCCTCCCGATCCACACTTCCCCGCCCCGGATGGAGCCGCGGTGTTACACGTGATGGCCTTACATGATCTGCAAGCTGCCCGGGTCGCCCGCGCGCCGGGCACTGCGGTCCATGCGGCGCAGCACGGGGCCGGCGGAGGCGGCCGCGTCCGGCGCCAGGCCGTCCACGTGCCGCGCCAGCCCGGCGATGGTGGTATGCTCGAAGTAGGCGCGCAGCGGCACCCGCACGCCCAGAGATTCGCGCACCCGGGCGGCGGCCATGGCCACCAGCAGCGAGTGCGCGCCCAGGTCGAACAGGTCCGCCTCCACGCTCACCCGCGCGCGGCCCAGCACGGCGGACCAGATCTCCGCCAGCGCGGTTTCCGTGGGCGTGCGCGGCTCCACGTGCTCCGCGGAGGCCTCCACCCCGCCCCGCCGGTCCTGCGACAGCGCGCGCCGGTCCACCTTGCCCGCCGGGGTGAGCGGAAGCGCGTCCAGGGGGATGAACAGCGCGGGAACCATGTGCCCGGGAAGCCGGTCGCGCAGCTGCGCGCGCAGGACGGACGGGTCCGGCGCGGCGCCCGCGTCCGCCACCAGATACGCGGCGAGCTGCCGGTCGCCGTCCGCGTCGCGCACCACGACGGCGCAGTCGCGCACGCCGGCGCACGCGCGCAGCGCCGCCTCGATCTCCCCCAGCTCGATGCGGAAGCCGCGCACCTTCACCTGCCCGTCCATGCGCCCCAGGAACTCCAGGGTGCCGTCCGCCGTCCATCGCACGCGGTCGCCGGTGCGGTACATGACCGCGCCGGGGGCGGGGTTGAACGGGTCGGGGGCGAACGCATCGGCCGTGCGGCGCGGGTTGCGGTGGTAACCCGTCCCCACCGCCACTCCGCCGATGCACAGTTCGCCCGGCACGCCCACGGGAACCAGGGCACCCCACGCATCCACCACGTGGCAGTCCAGGTTGGGGAGCGGCGCGCCGATGGACACGGAGCGCGCGTCCTCCGGAAGCGGTGCGTCCAGAATGAGCTGCGTCACGTCATCCGACGCTTCCGTGGGGCCGTACGCGTTGGTCATCCGCAGATGCGGATACGCGCGCAGCCAGGCGTTCACCAGGTCCACCGGCACCTCTTCGCCCGTGGCCATGATCCACCGAAGCTCCGGCAGCGCCCGTTCCTCCTCCGGAAGCGCGGCCAGCCGCTCCAGCAGCGCGCGGAGCACGGCGGGAACCAGTTCCACCAGCGTCACCCGCTCGTCGCGGATCACCCGCAGCAGCGCGTCGGGGTCGGCCACGGTGTCGGGGTCCACGATCACCGTGCGGCCGCCGGTGGCCAGCGGCGCCAGGAACTGCCAGACGGAGATGTCGGAGCTGGCCGGCGCGCTCTGCAGAAAGACGAAGTCCGCCGGTAGCCGCAGCACCTCAAGCTGCCCGAAGATGTGGTTCACCGCGCCGTCGTGCCGCACGATGGCGCCCTTGGGAAGCCCCGTGGAGCCGGACGTGTACAGCATGTACGCCGGGTCCCCGGGATGCGTCCGCCGCCCGTCCGCCCTATCGGCCGAATCCACCGAATCCACCGAATCCACCGAATCCACCGAATCCACCGAATCCACCGAGACCGTCGAATCCACCGAATCGACCGAATCGACCGAATCGACCGAATCGACCGAGGCCACTGAGCTCGGGAGCGCGTCGAAGCGGATGGTGGCGCGCAGGGCGGGCGCGTCCGCGAGGGCGGCGGCGAACTCCGCGGCCACCTCCGTGCGCGTGAGCAGAACGGGGACGCCGCTGTCCGCCAGCATGTGGCGGATGCGGGCCTCCGGGTACGCCGGGTCCAGCGGCACGTACGCGGCGCCCGCGCGGTGCACGGCCAGGATTCCCGCCAGGAAGTCGATCCCCCGCCGGTCCAGAATTCCCACGAAGTCGCCGCGCCCCACGCCCGCCGCGCCGAGGAGGGCGGCCACCTGCTCCGTCCGCCGCGCCAGCTGCGCGTAGGTGACCCGCTCCATACCCGCCACCGCCACGACGGCGTGCGGGGTGGCGGCGGCCTGGTCCGCGAACAGGCGGTCCAGCGTGCGGTGCAGCGGATAGTCGCGCCGCGGGCCCTGGAACCCGGCCCGCAGCTGCTCCGTTTCCGCCTCGTCCAGCAGCGGCAGCGCGGAAAGGGGACGGTTGGGGTTGGCGGCCGCCCCGCGCAGCAGCTGCACCCAGTGGTGCAGCATGCGCTCCGCGGTGGACGCGTCGAACAGGTCGGTGGCGTAGGCCAGCTGCAGCGTCAGCCCCTCCGCCGTGTCGGCCGCGGTGGCCTCCAGGTCAAAGCGGGCCACCGGGCTCCCCGCCAGCAGCGCCCGCGCGGTGGAGGTGGAGCCGCGCCCGCCCTGCTCCATGTCGAACGAAACCTGGTAGAGCGGCGTGATGCTCAGGTCGCGGCGCGGCTGCAGCTCCTCCACCACCCGCTCGAACGGGAGCCGCTGATGCGCGAATGCGTCCAGCGCGGTTGCCCGCACCCGCTTCACCAGCTCCGCAAAGGCGGGGTCGCCCCCCAGCTGCGTGCGCAGGACGAGCGCGTTGACAAAGAAGCCCACCAGCCGCTCCACCTCCAGCCGGTCGCGGCCGGCCACGTGCGTGCCCACCACCACGTCGTCGCCCGCGCCGTAGCGCCACAGCAGCGCCTTGAACGAGGCCAGCAGCGTCATGAAGAGGGTGGCGGACGACTTCTTTCCCACCTTGCGCAGCGCCTCCGTCAGTTCCGCCGGCAGCTGCACGCGGCACACGGCGCCGCGGTAGGTGAGGGCGGCGGGGCGGGCGCGGTCCATCGGCAGGTCCATCACCTGCGGCGCGCCGGCCAGCTGCTCGCGCCAGAACGCCAGGTGCGACTGCAGCACATCCCCCTGCAGCCACCCGCGCTCCCACGCGGAGACGTCCGCGTACTGCACGGGAAGCGGCGCCAGCGGCGGATGCTCGCCGCGCTCGCGGGCGCCGTACAGCGCCGCGACCTCGCCGGCAATCACCCCCATGGACCATCCGTCCGAGACCACGTGGTGCATCACCAGCAGCAGGTGGTCGCCGTCGTCCAGCCGCACCAGCGAGGCGCGCAGCAGCGGCCCCCGGGCCAGGTCGAACGGGCGCATGGCCTCTGCCTGGGCGGCGGCGCGCGCGGCCTCCAGCGGCTGCCCGCGGAAGTCCATCACCGGCAGCGGCACCGGCGCGGGAAGGTGCACCCGCTGCTCGCCGGAGCCGTCCCCGGCGGGAAAGGTGGTGCGCAGCGACTCGTGCCGCGCCACCAGGTCCGCCAGCGCCCCCGCCAGCGTGGGGGCGTGCACGGGCGACGGCAGGGGGAGCAGGTCGAACAGGTTGTAGCCGGGGCTTTCCGGCTCCAGCTGGTGCAGCAGCCACAGCCGCTGCTGCGCAAAGGACAGGGGAATGCGCCCGCCGCGCGGCGCGGGCACCAGCGGCGGGACGGCATCAGCCGCGCCCTGGCCGCGGACGCGCTCGATGGCCGCGGCCAGCCCGGCTACCGTGGGCGCGTCGAACAGCGTCTTGAGGGGGATTTCCGCGCCCAGCACCGCGCGCACGCGGGCCAGCAGCTGCAGCACGGTGAGCGAGTGGCCGCCCAGGTCAAAGAACTTTTCATGCACGCCCATGGGGCCGCGCTTGAGCACCTCGCCCCAGATTTCCGCCAGCGCCGCCTCCACCGGCGAGCGCGGGGGCACGTGCCCGCCGCCCGCGTCGGCGGCGGCGCGCGGCGCGGGAAGCGCCTTGCGGTCCACCTTGCCGCTGGTGGTGCGCGGAAGCTCCGGCAGCAGCACGAACGCGGCGGGAACCATGTACTCCGGCAGGCGCCCGGCCAGGTGCTCGCGCAGCGCCGCGGGCGCGGGTGCGTCGCCCTCCGCCGGCACCACGTACGCCACCAGCGCCTCGCCGCCGGGACCGTCCGTGCGAACCGCGACCACGGCGGTCTGCACGCCGGGGTGCGCCGACAGCAGCGCCTCGATCTCCCCCGGTTCGATGCGCAGGCCGCGCAGCTTTACCTGCTGGTCGGTGCGGCCCAGGAACTCCACCGCGCCGTCGCCGCGTCGCCGCCCCACGTCCCCCGTGCGGTACAGGCGCCCGCCCGGCTCGCCGGAGAAGGGATCGGGGATGAACTTTTCCGCCGTGAGCCCGGCGCGGTTCAGGTAGCCGCGCGCCAGCCCGGGGCCGGAGGCGAACACCTCGCCCGGCACGCCGGCGGGAACGGGCTCCATCCGCCCGTCCAGCAGGTACAGCCGCGTGCCGTTCACCGGCCGGCCGATGGGAAGGAGCGCGCCCGGCTCGTCGCCGCGGTGCTCCCACCCGCTCACGTCGATGGATGCCTCGGTGGGGCCGTACAGGTTGATGACGCGCGCGCCGAACACCTCCGCCGCGCGGCGCGCCACCTCCACCGGAAAGGCCTCGCCGCCGCAGAACAGCAGGCGCAGCGTGGCGCACCGCTCCACCTCCGCCTGGGAAAGCAGCACCTGCAGCATGGAGGGGACGAGCTGCAGCACGGTGACGCCGCGCTCGCGCAGCGCGCGCGCCAGCCACGCCGCGTCCTGGTGCCCGGCCGAGGGCGCCACCACCACCCGCGCCCCGCTCCACAGCGGAAGGAACAGCTCCCAGATGGAGGCGTCGAAGGTGAACGGGGTCTTGAGCAGGACGACGTCCGACGCGTCCAGCGGAAAGTGGTCGTGCGCCCACATCACCCGGTTGCGGATGGAGCGGTGCGCGATCATCACCCCCTTGGGGCGGCCGGTGCTGCCGGAGGTGTAGATGACGTACGCCAGACGCGTCCCGCCCGTCTCCCCTTCCGGCGCGGCGCCCGCGTCCGCGAGGTCCGCCGCCAGCACCCCGGCGTCCAGTTCCAGCACGGGGCCGGCAAAGGGCGGAAGGGCGGCCCGCGCGGCGGGATGGGCCAGCAGCACGCGCGGGCGCGCATCCTCCAGCATGAAGGCCAGGCGGTCCGCCGGATGGGTGGGATCCAGCGGCAGGTACGCGCCCCCGGCCTTGAGCACCGCGAGCAGGGCGACCACCATCTCCGCGGAGCGCTCGCCGCAGATGGCCACCACCGTCTCAGCGCCCACGCCGTGCGCGCGAAGGCGGCGGGCCAGGCGGTTGGCGCAGGCGTCCAGCTCGCCGTACGTCAGCGTGCCGCCCTCCCACTCCAGCGCCACGGCGCCGGGGGTGGCGCGCGCCCGCACCTCGAACGGGGCGTGCAGCCCCTCTTCCCCGGGCGCGCTGCCGCCGGGGGCGTTCCACCGCCGCAGCACCTCTTCGCGCTCGTCCGCGTCCATCAGCGGCACGGCGGACAGGGGGCGCCGCTCATCCTCCAGCATTCCCGCGAGCAGGGCGCGGTAGTGGCGGGCCAGGCGCTCCACGGTGGCGGGCTCAAACAGCTCCGCCGCGTACTCGAACACGCCGCGCACGCCCCCGTCCTCTTCCGCCAGGGTGACGCTGAGGTCGAACATGGCCGCGCCCGCGCCCACCGGGAGCGACGTGACGTTCAGCCCGGCCAGCGCGGGGGGCGCGGCCGGGGCGCCCTGCCAGGTGAACATCACCTGAAACAGAGGCCGATGGTCGCGCTCGCCGCCGGGGACCACGGCGCCCACCACGCGCTCGAACGGCACTTCCTGCCGGGCAAAGGCGTCCAGCACCGCGGTGCGCGCGCGGGCCAGCCACTCGCCGACGGCGGGGTCGCCGGACAGGTCGGCGCGCATGGCCAGCGCGTTGGCGAAGTAGCCGGCGATCCCCTCCATCTCCGGGCGGTCGCGGCCGGAAACGGCGGTGCCCACCACCAGGTCGTCGGTGCGGGCGTAGCGGCCCAGCAGCGCCTGGAACCCGGCCAGCATGAACATGAACGGGGTGATCCCCGCCGCGCGCGCCGCGTGGCGCACGCCTTCCCAGAGCGCCGGATCCAGCACGAAGCGGTGCGCGCCGCCGCGGGCTTCTTCCACCGCGCCCCGCACCCGGTCCGTGGGCAGCTCCAGCCGCGCGGGGGCGCCGGCCAGATGCTCCTTCCACCACGCCAGCTTTTCCTCCAGCACCGCTTCCACCGCGGGCATGCGCTGCCACCGCGCCACGTCGCCGAACTGCAGCGCCGGCTCCGGCAGCGGCGAGGCATCCCCCGCCGCGAACGCCGCGTACAGCGCTTCCAGCTCGCGGTACAGCAGGCCGATGGTGGTGCCGTCACTTACGATGTGGTGGATGCAGAGCGCCAGCAGGTGATCATCCTCCCCCAGCCGCGCCAGCCCGGCGCGGAATAGCGGCCCGCGCGCCAGATCGAACGGGACCTGGACCACGCCGCGCATCCACTCCGCCGCGGTCTCGTCATCCCCGCCGGACAGCTCCGCCACGGGGAGGATGATGGGCTCCGCCGGGAGCACGCGCTGCACCAGCTCGCCCCCGCTTTCCGCGAAGACGGTGCGCAGCGCCTGGTGGCGGCGCACCAACTCGCCGAGCGCGGCGGCGAGGGCGTCCACCGCCAGCGGGCCGGTGAGGCGCAGGGCGCGCGGGATGTTGTATCCGCTGGTTCCGGGGCGCATGCGCTCGTACGTCCACACGCCGCGCTGGCCGTACGTCGCCGGCGCGGCCCCGTCCCCGTCCGCGGGGAGGACGGGGGGAAGCGCGGACGCGGGATCATCCGCGGCGGAGGACTGGATCCACGCGGCCAGTTCCGCCACGCTTCCCGCCTCGAACACGCGCCGCAGCGGCACATCCACCCCCGCCACCTCGCGCATGCGTCCCGCGATGCGCGCGGCCAGCAGCGAGTGCCCGCCCAGCCCCAGAAACTCGTCGTGCACGCCCACGGCGGGAACGCCCAGGACCTCGGCCCAGAGGGCGCACAGGGCGCGCTCCAGCTCCGTGCGCGGCGCGCCGTCCGCCGAGGGAGCCGCGTCGCGGGCGTCGTCCGCCGCGTGCGCGTCCAGTTCGCCGTCCGCCAGCGCGCGGCGCAGTTCGCCCACGCGGATCTTGCCCACCGCCGTGCGCGGCAGCTCGTCCGGGCGCAGAAAGAGGACGTGGGCCACGGGCGCGGCAAAGCGCGAGGCCACGGCGGCGCGCACCCGGCGGCGCAGCGCGGCCCGCTCCGCCGCCTCGGTGACGGAGGCGTGCAGGAAGACGGCGACCGCTTCCTGGTCACGCCCGGGGACGCGCACGACGCAGACGGCGGTGTGCCCGCGCGCCACGCCGTCCACCCCTTCCACTTCCGCCTCCACCTCGCGGCCGTGCAGGTTGAGGCCGTTGATGATGAGCA
This sequence comes from Longimicrobium terrae, assembly GCF_014202995.1. Lineage (NCBI taxonomy): Bacteria > Pseudomonadati > Gemmatimonadota > Longimicrobiia > Longimicrobiales > Longimicrobiaceae > Longimicrobium > Longimicrobium terrae. Next base: position 439,836 of record NZ_JACHIA010000002.1, on the reverse strand, counting down.
GGTCGTCGCGGCGCCCGGTGAGCGTCAGCCGCCCGTCGCGCAGAAAGCCGGCGTCGCCGGTGTCCAGCCAGCCGTCGGCGGTAAAGACGCGGGCGTCCAGCTCCGGTGCGCCGGCGTAGCCGGGCATGACCGTTTCTCCCGTCACCTGCACGCGCCCGTCGGCCCCTTCCGGCAGCACGCGCCCGTCCGCATCCACCACGCGAATGCTGATGGCGGGGTACGGCGCGCCGACGGAAAGGAATCCGTCCGTGTGCGCGGCGTCTTCCGGCCGGAAGCCGGCCATGCTGGCGATGGAGCCCGCCTCGGACATGCCGTACGCGGAGCAGAGCACGCCGGCGCCCAGCCCGTGCGGCGCCATGCGCTCCAGAAAGGTGCGCGCCGCCCGCGCCGCCACCGGCTCGGCGGAAAGCGTCACCCGCTCCACCCGGCGGAAGTCCCACCCGGGCTCAGCGGCCCGCGCCAGCACCTCGTTCAGCCGTCCCAGCAGGTAGCCGGTGACGCCGGTGTGCGTGGCGCCGTGCCGGTGCAGCGCGTCCAGAAAGCGCTCCGGCGCCCGCAGCACGCCGCCGGTGTCCAGGTGCACCTGGTCCGCCCCGGCCACCAGAAAGGCGAGGGTGGACATGATTCCCGCGTTGTGGTCCAGCGGATACCAGTTGAGCAGCGTGGCGCGGCGCGAGGCCAGCGCGGCCGAGGTGGCGGCCACCTGGCAGGCGCGGAACAGGTTGTGGTGCGTACGCTGCACCAGCTTGGGCCGCCCCGTGGTCCCCGAACTCAGCAGCACCAGCCCCACGTCCTCCGCTCCCGCGGGGTGCCACGCCCCGTCCGGCGCGTGGGTGGCCGCCTCGTCCGCCGACATGGCGCGGGCGTCCGCGCCCAGCAGCGTCCGGGCGGCGTCGGCGTCCGCGGCCAGCACGCGCGGCTGGTGCAGCGCCTGCCACGCCTCGCGCAGGCGGGCGGCGCCGGGGCCCGCGTCGTCCGGAACGGCGATGGGGACGGCGGCGAATCCGCCCGCCAGGCACGCCCACACCGCGGGGATCACGTCGCGTGCGTCGTCCATCAGCAGCAGCACGGGATCTCCGGGGGCGGCGCCCCAGGCGCGCAGCCCGGCCAGCGTGCGCTGGGCGCGGTCGCGTAGCGCGTCGTAGCCGGTGGCGTGCGCCGCGCCGTCGTCATCCACGCGCACCAGCGTGCCGGTGCGGGGGGCGGCGCCCACGGGGGCGAGCAGGTCCAGAAGCGTGCGCGGTCCGCCCTCCGGCAACGGGAGAACGGGCCCGGTGGCCACGGAGAGTGCTTCGGACGGGGTCCGCATAGCGATGGTATTCAACGTCGTCCCTGTCGGTGTTGGGCTTGGTCGATGGGGGGCCGGATCGGGCCCTGTACGGGTCCAGCGGAGGTGCGGGGCGGGCCGTCGGTCCACGGACGGCTCGCCGGAATCTCATTCGGGGTGCGGCGATGGAGGGCGCGCGGAAGGGCGCCCGCTCACCCTTCGGGGGCGGGCGCGAGGGCGCGGCGCAGCGCGTGCGCCACCCCGCGGACGAGCGGATCGCGAATGATGCTGAAGTGGTCTCCGGCAACGACTTCCACCTGCAGGCGGCCCGCGGTGCACGCGCGCCACCGCTCCGTCTCGGCCTCCACTTCCGCGGCGCGGGCCTCGGCCACGAGGACGAGAACGTCCGCGGTGACGGGGTCCGGGCGGTACGCGGACGCGGCGGCCACGTTGGCGCGGAACACGCGCCACAGCCCGGCGAAGCGGTCCAGCTCCAGGTCCGGTGGGATGGCGTCCGCGCGCAGCGCCGCCCGCCACGCCGCGTGCAGCCGGTCCGTGGGCGCATCCGATGCGTCCGCCGGCACGTCATCCACGCCGAGGTGCCGGACAAAGCCGTCCAGCAGCGATGGATCATCCTCATCCACCGCTGTCGTTATTCTCGCGGGCGCGCGCGCGTCCACCAGGGCGACGAGATCCACCGTCTCCCCCGCGTCCGCCAGCAGGCGCGCCATCTCCAGCGCGACCAGGCCGCCCATGGACCACCCGCCCAGCCGGTACGGTCCGGCGGGGTGCGCCGCGCGGATCTCCGCCACGTATGCCGCCGCCATCTCCCGCACCGTGGCCAGCGGCTCGCCGCCGTCCACGCCGCGCGACTGCAGTGCGTAAAAGGGCTGGTCCGCGTCCAGGTGCCGCGCCAGCGCTGCGTACGCCGCGACGTTGCCGCCCGCCGCGTGCACAAAGAAGAGCGGCGGCGCCGTCCCCGCCGTCCGCAGCGGAACGAGCGATCCGCCCGCCTGCGTCCCCTCGCCGCGGAGGGCGCGTGCCATCCGCTCCACGGTGGGGGCGGCCAGGAGCGCCGCCATGGGCAGGCGGCGGCCCGTCATCCGCTCCGCAACCGCCAGCAGGCGCAGCGCGGCGAGCGAGTGCCCGCCCAGGGCAAAGAAGTCGTCGCGCACGCCCACCGGGCCGGTGCCCAGCACTTCTTGCCACAGCTGCGCCAGTTGCAGCTCCAGCGTGTCGCGCGGCGCCACGTGCTCACCGCCGTCCGCGTCCACCGCATCGGGCGCGGGGAGGGCGCGGCGGTCCAGCTTGCCGTTGGGGGTGAGCGGAAAGCTGTCCATCCACGTAAAGGTGGAGGGCACCATGTACTCCGGCAGCCGCTCCCGCAGCGCCGCGCGCAGGTCGCCCGCGGGGGGCGTGTCCGGTCCGGAACCCACCAGCCAGGCCGCCAGCCGCCGCGCGCTCCCCTCGCCGTGCGCCGCGACCACCGCCTCGCGTACGGTGGGGTGCGCCTCCAGCGCCGCCTGCACCTGCCCGGGCTCGATGCGGTGGCCGCGCACCTTGATCTGCCGGTCCATCCGCCCCAGAAACTCCAGCGCGCCGTCCGGAAGCCAGCGCGCACGGTCGCCGGTGCGGTACATCCGCGCGCCGGGAACGGGGCTGAACGGGTCGGGGACGAAGCGGTCCGCCGTGAGCGCGGCGCGGCCCAGGTATCCGCGCGCCACCATCTGCCCGCCCAGGCACAGTTCGCCGGGCACCCCGGGCGCGGCCGGTGCGCCGGACGCGTCCAGCACCCGCGCCGTCCGTCCCGGCAGCGGCGCGCCGACGGGCACCACGCTCCCCGCGAAGCCGCCGGGCCACTCGTCCGTCACCCGGAACGTCGTCGCGGTGATCACCGTTTCGGTGGGACCGTACGCGTTGCGCAGCACGGCGTCCGACCGGACGGCCGCGTGCCACGCATCCACCGAGGCGGCGGGCATGGCGTCCGCGCCCACCATCATCAGGCGCAGCGCGGGGAGCGCCGCGCCGTCCGCGGAGGCGACGACTTCCATCCAGTACGCGGGGGCCAGGTTGGCGATGGTGATCCCCAGTTCCCGCACGCGGGCGGGCCACTCCGCGGGGCTCCACGGATCGCCGTCCAGCAGCACCGTCGCGGCGCCCGCGGCCAGGGGCAGAAAGAGCTGCTCCACCGCCACGTCGAAGCCGAGCGGCGCAAAGTGGAGGATGCGGTCCGCCGCGCCGATCTCCAGTTCCGCCGCAAAGGCCGCCACGTGCGCCGCCGCCGCGCCGTGCTCCACCACGACTCCCTTGGGCGTCCCGGTAGATCCGGAGGTGTAGATGACATACGCCGCCGCCCGCGGATCCGCCGCGTCCACGCCATCCGCCGAATCACCACGGAGCGCATCGGTCGATGCGATTACGTTGATCGAGTCGACCGCATCAACCACATCGATCGAACCGGGCTGATCTTCTCCATCGATCGAATCGACCGAATCGACCGAATCGACCGAATCGACCAGATCCACTGGATCGACCGAATCCTCGCTGAGCGCATCGGCCACGTTCACCGTGGAGATGCCAGGCGCGGCAACCGCCTCGCCCGCGCCGTCCGTGAGGAGCAGGCGCACGCCCGCGTCGGCCAGGATGAACGACGTGTGCGCGGCGGGGTGCGCGGGGTCCAGCGGCACCACGGCGCCGCCGGCGCGCAGCACGCCCAGCCAAGCGATGGCCCACTCCGGCGAGCGCGCGCAGCGGATGGCCACGCGCGTTTCCAGCCCCACGCCTCGCCGGCGCAGCGCCGCGGCCAGCCGCGCCGAATCGCGGTCCAGCTCCGCAAAGGTGAGCGTGCGTCCTCCCTGCTCCACCGCCACCGCGTGCGGCGCCATCGCGGCCCGGGCGGCCACCAGCCCGTGCAGCGTCCCAGCCTCCGCCACGCGGGGCGACGGCGCGGTGCTCCATCCCTCCACCGTCGCGCGCTCCCCGTCCGACAGCAGATCGCGCGCATCCGCGCGGCCGTCCGGGTTCTCCGCGATCGCGCGCAGGGCGGCCAGGTAGCGGTCGTGGACGGCGTCCGCTTCCGCGTCGGTGTAGCGGGCGGCGTCGTACTCCATCGACATCAGCAGGCCCGCGTCCGCCGCCTCGAACGAGACGCCGAAGGGGAAATTGGTCCCCCCCACGCCGCTGAGGCGGGCGCCCGCGCTGGACTCGCGCTCCATGCGCGGAACGCCGTCCGCCTGCTGCGCGTTGTGAAAGTGGATGAAGTTGAAGAGCGATTCCACCGGCGGCCGGCCGCCGTTCATCCGCTGAAGCGCGGCCAGCGGAAAGCGGCGGAACGGGAGGACGGCGTGCTCCCACGCCAGCGCGCGGCGCGCGAGATCCATCCAGCTCCCGCCCTGAATGCGCACGCGGCAGGGGACGGTGTTCAGGAACAGCCCCAGCGCCCGCTCCGCGCCCTCGCCCTCGGGACGCCCGTTCACCACCACGCCGGTGGTGACGTCGTCCGTGCCCGCGGAGGCGGCCAGCACGCGCAGATGCGCGGCCAGCAGCAGGCTCTTGAGCGGCAGTCCGTCGCGCCGGGCCAAGGCGGTGAGCGCGGCCGATACCTCCGACGGGACGGCGCCGCGGCGCAGGCGGGGCCCCTCACCGCGCGCGGTGCTCAGCGCGGCGGGAAGGGTGGGTTCCGCGTCTTCCAGTTCGCGCGCCCAGAAGGCGTTCGCCTCCACGGATTCGGACACGTCGCGCTCCAGCGCCGCGAACGCGGGAAGGACGGATGCCGGCGCGGGCGAATCCACCGGCGCCCCGGCGTACAGGGCGAGCAGTTCGGACAGCAGCCCGGCCACGCTCCACCCGTCCAGAATGGCGTGATGCTCCGCGAATCCCAGGCGGAACCCGTCCGCCCCCAGCGTGTGGACGTGAAAGCGGATCAGCGGCGCCGTCCGTCCATCGAACGCGCGCGCCCGTTCCGCCGCGAACCAGGCGCGCAGCACGGCACCGCGCGCTTCCTCCGCCACGCCGTCCAGCGCGGTGACCACCAGCGGCGGCTCCACGTGCGCATGGACCAGCTGCAGCGGCTCGGAATAGCCGGCGAGGTCGAACGCCGTCCGCAGCACGGGGTGCCGGGCCCACAGCACCGCCAGCGCCGCGCGCATCCGCCCTTCATCGAACGGGGCATGGACGCGGTACGCCTGCACGTTGTGATAAACGGCGTGGTCCGGCCGCTCCGCCGCGTGGTACAGCATCCCAAGCTGCAGGCGCGTCATGGGATACGCGTCCGCCACCCCGTCCGGCACCCGCGCGCGGTCCTCCGGGCGGATCAGCGAGAAGGGCGCGGGGCCCTCGTCCGCCTCACCCTCCTCCCCGGACACGACCGGCCCGATGGCCGCCGCCAGCTCCGCGATCGTCTGGTGGCGGAAGAGGTCCGCCAGCGAAAAGGCGACGCCGCGCCCCCGGGCCGCGGCCAGCAGCTGGATGGCGCGCATGGAATCGCCCCCCAGCGCGAAGTAGTTGTCCGCCGCACCCACGCGCTCCAGCCCCAGCGTCTGCGCCCACGCATCCGCCAGCGCCTGCTGCACCGGCCCGGCCGGCGGCACGTATTCCGCCGCGGCGAGCTCCGCGGCGTCCGGCGCGGGAAGGGCGCGGCGGTCCACCTTGCCGTGTGGCGTAAGGGGTATGGCGTCCAGCGCCACGAACGCCGCGGGCACCATGTAGTCCGGCAGCCGCGCCGACAGCGCGGCCCGCAGCGCCTCGGGCGACACGTCCGCATCCGCCGCGGCGGGAACCACGTACGCCACCAGCCGGCGGACGCCGGGCTCGTCCTCGCGCGCCAGCACCACGGCCTCGCGCACGGACGCCTGCGCCGCCAGCGCGGACTCGATCTCCCCCGGTTCGATGCGGAAGCCGCGGATCTTTACCTGCATGTCGGCGCGGCCCAGGTACTCCACGTCGCCATCCGCGCGGCCGCGGGCGCGGTCGCCGGAGCGGTACATGCGCGCCCCCGGCACCCCCGCGAACGGGTCGGGGACAAAGCGCTCGGCGGTGAGCGCCGGCCGCCCCAGGTAGCCGCGCGCCGACCCCGCCCCGCCCACATAGATCTCGCCCGGCACACCCGCGGGCACCGGCTCCATTCCGCCATCCAGCAGATAGACGCCCAGGTCCGGAATGGGCTCGCCGATCACGCTGCCGGCGCCCTCCGCGTCCGCACGGCGCAGCACGCGAAAGGTGACGTGCACCGTGGTTTCGGTGATGCCGTACATGTTCACCAGCGCCGGCTTTTGGTCGCCGTGCCGGTCGTACCAGGGCAGCAGCGACGCGGGCTCCAGCGCCTCGCCGCCGAACACCACCCACCGCAGCGACAGCGCCTCGTCCGCCTCCCCGTCCGCGTGCACCAGCTGGCGGAAGGCGGAAGGCGTCTGGTTGAGCACCGTCACCCGCTCGCGGGCAAGCAGCGCGCGGAACGCCGCCGGATCGCGGCTGACGGCAAAGGGAACGACTACCAGGCGGCCGCCGTACAGCAGCGCCCCCCAGATCTCCCACACGGAAAAGTCGAACGCGTACGAGTGGAACAGCGTCCACGCGTCGTCCGCGCCAAAGCCGAACCATGCGTCCGTGGCGTCGAACAGGCGCAGCACGTTGGCGTGGGTCACCACGACGCCCTTGGGACGGCCGGTGCTGCCGGAGGTGTAGATGACGTACGCCGCGTTCAGGGGATGGACGTCCGCGGCGGCCTCTTCCTCGTCCGCGCCGTCGTCCGCCAGCAGGTCGTTCAGCAGGAGGATGGGGGCGGATGATTCCGCCACGGCGCCGCGCGTCGCCTCCGCCGCGATCACCACCGACACGCCGGAATCCGCCACCAGCCACGCGATGCGGTCCGCGGGATAGGCGGGGTCGATGGGGACGTACGCGCCCCCGGCCCCCAGCACGCCCAGGATGGCGGCGGCGATGGCGGGCGTGCGCTCCAGGCACAGCCCCACGCGCACCTCCGGGCCCACGCCCAGCGCGCGCAGCCGGCGCGACACGCGGCGGCTGCGCGCGTCCAGCTCCCCGTACGTCCACATCTCCCCCGCGCCGGTGACGGCGACGGCGTCCGGCGTCATGCGGGCCCGGGCCTGAAAGCGGCCATGCAGGCTCCCCGCCGCCGCGAACTCCCGGCGCAGGCGCCACGATCCCACCCGCGCCGCCCGCTCCGGCGCGTCCATCAGCGCCAGCGCGGAAAGCGGACGGTTCGCCCCGTCCGCCACCTGCTCCAGCACGCGCCGCAGCTGCGCCGCCAGCCGCGCCGCCGTGGCGTGGTCAAACAGGTCCGCCGCGTAGGCAAGCGACCCGCGCACCCCGTCCGGCCCTTCTTGCAGGCTCAGCGACAGGTCGTACTTGGCCGTCCCCGCGCCCGCGTCCACCGCGCTCACCTCCAGCCCAGGGATCGGCGCGGAGTCCGCACCGGCGGTCTGCAGCGCCAGCGTGACCTGAAAGAGCGGCGCGTGGCGCAGGGTGCGGCCCGGGCGCAGCTCCGCCACCAGCCGGTCGAACGGAACGGACTGGTGCTCGAACGCGCCCAGGCTGGCCTCGCGGACGCGACGCACCAGCTCGCCGAACGTCGGGTCGCCGCCCAGCCAGGTGCGCAGCGGGAGCGTGTTCACGAAGTAGCCGATCAGCCCCTCCACCTCCGCCCGGGTGCGCCCCGCCAGCGGCGTTCCCACCACCACGTCGTCCGTGTCCGCGTGGCGGCCCAGCACCAGCTGCCAGGCCGCCATCAGCACCATGAACAGCGTGGCGCCCTCCTCCCGCGCCGTCCGCCGCAGCCGCTCCGCCAGTTCCGCCGGCAGCTCCACCGGCACCGCGCCGCCGCGGTACGAGGGCGCGGCGGGGCGCGGCCGGTCCGTGGGCAGCGCCAGCAGCTCCGGCGCGCCGCGCAGCGCCTCCTTCCAGTGCGCCACCTGCCCGGCGAGCGTTTCCCCGCGCAGGTGCGCGCGCTCCCACGCGGCGTGGTCGGCGTACTGCACCGGCGGCTCCGCCAGCGGCGACGGGCGCCCTTCGCGGAACGCGGCGTACAGCGCGGCCACTTCGCGGCGCAGCAGGTCCACGCTCCATCCGTCCGCCACCACGTGGTGCGTGCACATCAGCAGCAGGTGCTCGTCCTCACCGAGACGCAGCAGGGTGGCGCGGAACAGCGGCCCGGCGGCCAGGTCGAACGGCCGCGCCGCCTCCGCCGCGGCAAGAAGATCCGCTTCCACGCGCCGGGCCTCGTCATCCGCCCCCGCTACCTCATCCACCGCCAGCGCGAAGCCGTGGAACGGAGCGATGACCTGCACCGGCGCGCCGTCCACCTCGGCGAAGGTGGTGCGCAGCGCCTCGTGCCGCCGCAGCACCTCGCCCAGCGCGCGCTCCAGGGCCGGCACGTCCAGCGCACCGGCAAGGCGCAGAAAGACGGGGACGTTGTACGCCGCGCCCTGCTCCGCCAGGCGATGGAGGAACCACAGCCCCTCCTGCGCAAAGGAGAGCGGCGGCGGCACGGCTCGATCGACGGGGACGACGGGCGGGGGCGCGGGCTGGCCGGCGCGGCGCAGTTCCTCTACCCGCTCCGCCAGCCCGGCCAGGGTGGGCGCCTCGAACAGGGCGCGCACCGGCAGCTCCACCCCGAACGCGTCGCGCACGCGGGCGGCCACCCGCGTGGCCAGCAGCGAGTGCCCGCCCAGGTCAAAGAAGCTTTCGCGCACGCCCACGCGATCCAGCCGCAGCACCGCGGCCCAGATCCCCGCCAGCACCTCTTCCACCGGGGTGCGCGGCGCGGCGTACGCCTCCGCCGCGGGCCCGAACACCGGCGCGGGAAGCGCGCGGCGGTTCAGCTTTCCATTGGCCGTCACCGGGAGTTCCGGCAGCGCCACGAAGGCGGAGGGCACCATGTGCTCCGGAAGGCTCTGCCGCAGGTGCGCCCGCAGCGCCTCCGCCTCCGCGTCGCCCACGACGTACGCCACCAGCCGCAGCTCGCCGCCGTCCTCGCGCGCCACGACGGCGCAGGCACGCACGTCCGGGTGGCGGCGCAGCACGGCGTCAATCTCCCCCAGCTCCACGCGAAAGCCGCGCAGCTTGATCTGGTCGTCCAGCCGGCCCAGGTACTCCAGCGCGCCGTCCGCCCGCCAGCGGGCCTTGTCGCCCGTGCGGTACAGCCGCGCGCCGGGGATGGGGGAAAGCGGATCGGGGACGAACTTTTCCGCCGTGAGCGCGGCGCGGTTGGCGTAGCCGCGCGCCACCTGCACCCCGCCGATGTACAGCTCGCCGGGCACGCCGACGGGGAGCGGGTTCATCCCCCCGTCCAGCACGTACAGCTGCGTGTTCCACACCGGCCGGCCGATGGGCACGCCGTCCGCACCCGGCGCGCAGGGCCAGAAGCTCACGTCCACCGCGGCCTCGGTGGGGCCGTACAGGTTGTGCAGTTCCACCGTGCGCGGCAGGCGCTCCAGGAACCGCTCCGCCAGCGCGGGGGGAAGCGCCTCGCCGCTGCACAGCACCCGGCGCAGGCAGGCGGGCGCCGCGCCGTCATCCAGCGCCTCCACGAAGGTCTGCAGCATGGAGGGAACGAAGTGCAGCGTCGTCACCCCTTCCGCCGCGATCACCTCGCGCAGATACGCCGGGTCGCGGTGCCCGTCCGGCCGCGCCACGGCCAGGCACGCGCCCTCGCGCAGCGGCCAGAAGAACTCCCACACGGACACGTCAAAGGAGAACGGCGTCTTCTGCAGAACCACATCGTCCGCACTCAACCCGTACTCCGCCTGCATCCACGCCAGCCGGTTCACCACCCCGCCGTGCGCGTTCATCACTCCCTTGGGCCGCCCCGTGGAGCCGGACGTGTAGATGACGTACGCCAGGTTCGCGGGGGTCAGCGCCACGCGCGGCCGGCCGGATGGAGCGGCGTCGATCTCCGCCCGCGCCCCATCCACCTCCAGCACCTCCACACCGTCCGCCGGAATGAGGCCGCGCAGAGAGGACTGCGAGAGGAGAAGGGCGACGCCGGAATCCGCCAGCATGAACGCCAGGCGCTCCGCGGGATAGGCGGGATCCAGCGGCACGTACGCGCCCCCCGCCTTGAGGATGGCGAGCAGGGAGACGACCATCTCCACCCCGCGCTCCATGCAGACGCCCACCCGCACCTCCGGCCCCACGCCGCGCGCGGCCAGCACGCCGGCCAGGCGGTTGGCCTGCTCGTCCACCTCGCGGTAGGTGGGCGTCGCACCCTCGAAGCGCAGCGCGGGCGCGTCCGGCGTGAGTTCCGCCCACTGCTCAAAGGGGTGATGGATGAGCTCCCGCGCGTCCATCTCCCGCGCCTCGCCAACCCACGCGCGCGACGACTCCGCGGCCTCGGCGTCGTCCATCAGCGCCAGCCGGAAGAGGGGGAGACCGGCGTCATCCGCCACCTGGCGCAGCACGCGGTCCAGGTGCCCCGCCATGCGCCGGATGGTGTCGCGCCCGAACAGGTCGGTGCTGTAGATGAAGCCGCCGCGCAGCCCGCCGTCCGCCGGCTCCAGGGAGAGGGACAGGTCGAACTTGGCGGTGCCGCTGTGCGTTTCCACCACGGTGGCGCGCACGCCGGGAAGGCGCAGGTCCGCCGTGGACGCGTCCTGCAGCACCAGGTTCACCTGCACCAGCGGCGCGTGGCCCAGCGTGCGTCCGGGGCGCAGCTCCGCCACCAGCCGCTCGAACGGCACCTCCTGGTGGTCGAACGCGCCCAGGGTCACGCCCCGCACCCGCCGCAGCAGCTCCGCAAAGGCGGGATCGCCGGACAGGTCCGTGCGCAGCGGAAGCGTGTTGACGAAGAAGCCGGCGACCTCCTCCACCTCCCTGCGCGTCCGCCCCGCCACGGGGCTCCCCACCACGACGTCGTCCGTCCCCGCGTACCGCGCCAGCAGCGTTTGAAAGGCGGCCAGCAGCACCATGTACAGCGTGGCGCCCTCCCGCCCGGCCAGCGCCCGCAGCCGCTCCAGCAGCGCGGGATCCACAGTGGTGCGCTCGTACGCGCCGCCGTGGGAGCGCACGGCGGGGCGCGGGTGGTCCGTGGGCAGCTCCAGCAGCTCGGGCGCGCCCGCCAGCCGGCCGCGCCACCACGCCAGCGACGGTTCCAAAGCCGGACCATCCAGCACCGCGCGGTGCCAGACGGCGAAATCCGCGTACTGCACCGGCGGAACGGCCAGCGCGGGGTCTTCCCCCGCGGCGTAGGCGGTGTAGAGCGTGGCCAGTTCGCCAAAGAGCACGCCCAGGCTCCACCCGTCCGTGACCGCGTGGTGCATGCAGATCAGCAGCAGGTGATCGTCCGCCGCCAGCCGCAGCAGCGCCGCGCGAAAGAGCGGGCCCGCGGCCAGATCGAACGGCCGCGCCGCGTCCTCCGCTGTCCGCCGGACGGCGATCTGTTCGCGCTCCTCCTGCGGCAGCTCCGACAGCTCCTCCAGCGCCAGCGCGAACCCGCCGAACGGGAGAATGACCTGCGCCGGCTCGCCGTCCTCGTCCCGGAACACGGTGCGCAGCGCCTCGTGCCGGGCCACCAGCCCGCCGAGCGCTCGCTCCAGCGCCGCCACGTCCAGCGGCCCCGACAGGCGCCGGGCGACGGGGACGTTGTACAGCGCGCTCGGCCCTTCCAGCCGGTCCAGAAACCAGAGCCGCTCCTGCGCAAAGGACAGCGGGAGCGCCGCGTCGCGCGCCACCGGCACCAGCGGGGGAAGCACGGGCGCCGACGCGCGGCGGGCTTCCTCCACCCGCGCGGCCAGGGCGGACACCGTGGGCGCATCAAAGAGCGCGCGGACGGGCAGCTCCACCCCCAGCAGCTCCCGCACGCGCGACAGCACGCGCATTCCCAGCAGCGAGTGGCCGCCCAGTTCAAAGAAGCGGTCCTCCACCCCCACGCGGTCCACCCGCAGCACCCCCGCCCATATCGCGGCCAGCACCTCTTCCACCGGGGTGCGCGGCGCCACCGTCCGCGCGGCCACCGCGGCGAACGCGGGCGCGGGAAGGGCGCGGCGGTCCACCTTGCCGTTGGCGTTCAGCGGCAGCCGCTCCACCCGCACGAAGGCGGCGGGAACCATGTACTCCGGCAGCTGGGACCGCAGCGCCGCGCGCAGGGCGCCGAAGTCCGCCCCGCCCACCACGTACACCGCCAGCCGCCGGTCCCCCGGCGCGGCCTCGCGCACGGCCACCACGCACTCCGCCACGCCGGGCAGCGCGCGCAGGGCAGACTCCACCTCGCCCGTCTCAATGCGCAGCCCGCGGATCTTTACCTGCCCGTCGCGCCGCCCCAGGAACTCCACGGCGCCGTCCTCACGCCAGCGCGCGCGGTCGCCGGTGCGGTACATGCGCGCGCCGGGCACGCCGGAAAACGGGTCGGGAAGAAAGCGTTCGGCGGTGGCGCCGGGGCGGGCCACGTAGCCGCGCGCCACGCCCAGCCCGCCCGCGTACAGCTCGCCCGCCACGCCCACGGGCACGGGGCGCATTGCGTCGTCCAGCAGGTAGACGCGGGTTCCGTGGATGGGGGTGCCGATGGGAATGGGCCCGCCGGTCCACGCGGCGGGAACCGTGTGGCAGCAGGTGAACGTGGTGTTCTCCGTGGGCCCGTATCCGTTGATGAGACGCAGCCCGGGAAAGCGCGCCCGGATCCGCGCCGCCTGCGCCTGGGGGACGACGTCGCCTCCGGTCAGCAGCTGCCGCACGCCGGCGAACGCCTCCAGCTGTTCATCCACCATCGCCTGAAACAGCCCGGCCGTAAGCCAGAGCGTGGTCACAGAGTGATGGACGATGGTGCGCGCCAGCTCTTCCAGCGACGGCGTTCCCGCCGGGGCCAGCACCAGCCGGGCGCCGGTCAGCAGCGCGCCCCACACCTCCAGGGTGGAGGCGTCGAACGAGGCGGGCGCGGCGTGCAGCACCGTTTCCGCGGGGGAGAGGGCCACGTAGTCGGCGCCGCGCACCAGCCGCACCACGGCCTCGTGCTCCACCGCCACGCCCTTGGGGGTGCCCGTGCTCCCGGAGGTGTACATCACGTACGCCATCGCCCGAGGCGCGGCGGCCTCGGCCAGGGGCGCGGCCCCTTCCCCCGCGGCCTGCGCCCACCCGGCGTCCGCCGCCAGCACCGGCGGCCCGTCCTGCGGCAGCCGGCCCGCGGCCGCCGCGTCGCACAGCACCAGCGACACGCCCGCGTCGCGCAGCACGAATGCCAGGCGCTCCGCCGGGTTGTGCGCGTCCAGCGGCACGTACGCCGCCCCCGCCCGCAGGATGGCGGCAAGGGCGACGACCATCTCCGGCGAGCGTTCCATGCACACGCCCACCCGCGACTCCAGCCCCACGCCCCGCGCGCGGAGCAGGCGGGCCAGCTGCGTGGCGCGCCGGTCCACTTCGCCAAAGGTGAGCGTCCGTTCCCCATCCACCACGGCCACGGCGTCCGGCGTGCGCTCCGCCTGGGCGTGCAGCAGCGCATGAATCGTCGTGTCTCCCGCCGGAGCGATGGGCGGATTCATCCCGTGGACCAGACGACGCCGCTCCGCGGGAGACAGGATGCCGACGCGTTCCAGCGGCTGCGATGCGTCTTCGGCAAAGGCCAGCAGGATGCGCGACAGGTGTTCCTCCATGCGCAGCACCGCCGCGCGGGGGAAGCGGGCGGGATCGTGCACCACCTCCACCGAGATGCGGTCGCCCCCGTGCGCCACCACCGCCAGCGGGTACCCGGTCCACTGCAGCAGGTCAAACCCGCGGCGCCACCATCCCCCGCCCTGCCGGTGCAGCCCTTCCTGCGCCGTTTCCGTCTCAAAGCCGAACACGGATTGAAAGAGCGCCGCGCCCCCCGTGGCCCCGCGCCACTCCTGGATGCGCGCCAGGTGCGTGCGCTCGTGCGGCCGCATGCGCACCCAGCGGGCGCGCACCTCGTCCAGGTAGTCGCGCACGGCGCGCGCGGGCTCCAGCCGCACGCGTACCGGGACGGTGTTGGTCAGCAGCCCGACGACCTCCTCCGACCCCGCGAACCCGCCCCGGCGGCACATGCGCGTGGCCCCGAACGCCACGTCGTCATCCCCAGTGTAGCGCGACACCAGCAGCGCCCAGGCGCCCTGCAGCACCGTGTTGAGCGTCACTTCCTCGCGCTGGGCCAGCAGGCGAAGGCCGCGCGCCAGCCCGTCCGGCAGCTCAAAGCGGTGCGTCTCGCGCTCCGTTCCCGCCGCGGGCCCGCCCTCCGGCACCAGCTCGTTGGGCGCGCCGAACCCCGCCAGCTCCTCCGTCCAGAAGGCGCGGGCGTCCGCCGGCTCCGCCGCGCCGGCCCAGCGCACGTACTCGCCGAACGACGGACGCGCGGCGGGCGCAAACTCCCGCCCGTCGCGCGCCGCCTCATAGTCGTCAAACACCTCGCGCAGCAGGATTCGCCGCGAGCGCCCATCGATGAGCGCGTGGTGCGACGTCCACACCAGCGTGTACGCCTCGTCCTCCGTGCGGAACAGGGCAAAGCGGGAAAGCGGCGCCTGGTCCGGCGCGAATCCGGCCGCGCGGTCCTCGCGCAGAAAGGCGTCCAGCGAGGCGGCCTGCGCGTCGTCGTCCAGGGCGCGCCAGTCGTGCGCGGTCCACGGCACCTCCGCCGCGGCGTGCACCACCTGCAGCGGCTCCGGATCGGCGTCGGGGTGAAACGAGCTGCGCAGCACCGCGTGGCGCGCCGAAAGCCGCTCCCACGCGGCGCGGAACGCCGCCTCGTCCAGCGGCTCGCGCAGGGTGCACAGGTACTGCTGCACGTAGGTGCCCGGCTCCCGCCGCCCGCTCATCAGCATGGCCTGCTGCATGGGGGTCAGCGGCCAGGCGTCTTCCGCGCCGCCGCCGCGCCCGCCCACCACCTGCATGCCGGCCGGAAGGCGGACGGCCCCGCTCCAGGAAAGGTTGCTCATCGGTCCGGATCGTCCCTGTCGTCTGGCGGAAGGTGCGCCTTCCGGTCGCAACACAACTTCGGTGATCGCCGGTTCCTGCGTGGCTGCCAGGAGTCCGCGGTACGGATCAATCCCCCCGCGAGCCCGGGATTTCCGGGGATCGCGGCGGTCCGGCGTGCTTCGGTGCGGCGGTGTACGGTCGTCCCCGGCGGGGATGGCCGCACAACCGTCAAATACTTGCGGAATAAGAGAGTAGGACAGGCGCCATCAATCCCGCGCCGTCCGGAAACGATCCGGAGGGTGGTGGATGGACAGGTCCGCGGCGGGCCTTCTGCCGGTCCGGCGCGCGCACCCCGGGAGGGATGCGCGGCGGAATGCTCCGCGTGCCGGGGGCGTTGCGGGCCGGGACCTGAACCGAATAGTTTGTGTCCTGAATCGAGAGCCATGATAACGGGCGCCCAATCCGGCGTCAATCCTTTCGGGGCGTTACAAAGATGGGTACACGGCCGCGGCCCTCCTCGTCCCGCAGGGCGGGCGCGGGGGCACCGGGGGAGAGCGAAGCGTACGCCGGGCTGCTGGCGCGGGCGCGCGAGGCGGGACTGCTGGCCTCCACCGGGTTTCTGCTGGCCTGGGACCAGGAAGTGGCCATGCCCCCCGCCGGCGCCGCGCTGCGCTCCGAGCAGGCGGCCCTCCTGTCCGCCCTGGTACACGAACGCCGCACCGCGCCCGACCTGGGCGACGCGCTGGCCGCGTGCGAGGCGGACGCGGAGTTGATGGCGGAGGGTGCGGCGGCCGCAAACGTGCGTTCGCTGCGGCGCGAATACGACCGTGCGGTGCTCCTTCCCGCCCCCCTGGTGCGCGAAACGGCGCGGGCAGGCGCGCTGGCCGTGCACCACTGGCGGGCCGCGCGGGAAGTGGATGACATGACTTCGTTTACGCCATGGCTCCAACGGAACGTCAACCTGGCGCGAGAGGCGGCCGCCGCCCTCGGTGCGCCCCCCGGCGGAGAGCCGTACGACGCGCTTCTGGAGAACCACGAGCCGGGGATGCGCGCGGCGGAGGTGGACCGCCTGTTCGGTGCGCTGCGGGCGGGGCTGGTGCCGCTGGTGGGCGCGCTGCGCGAGGCGGCGGCACCCGGCACGGAGTGGATGGGCATCCGCTGGCCCGTGGAGGCGCAGGCGGCGTTCAATCGCGCGGTGGCGGGTCGGATGGGGTTCGATCTGGACGCGGGGCGGCTGGACGTATCCACCCACCCCCTGTGCGTGGGCGTGGGCCCGGGCGACACCAGGCTGACCGCGCGGTACGACCCCGCGCGGCTGCTGGGGGCGCTGCACGGCACCATGCACGAGGCCGGGCACGGGCTGTACGAACAGGGGCTGCCCAAGGCCGAACGCCTGGGACAGCCCCTGGCCCGCCCGGCCAGCACGGGGTTTCACGAAAGCCAGGCGCGGCTGTGGGAAAACTTCGTGGGCCGGGGCCGCCCGTTCTGCGCGTGGATGCTGGGCGAACTCCAGCGCCGCGTTGGATCACCCGAAGTGGCGGCGCTGGATGTGGATGCCGTGTACCGCGGGCTGAACGTGGTGCGCCCCGGACCCATCCGCGTGGAAAGCGACGAGGCCACGTACAACCTGCACGTGATGCTGCGCTTTGACCTGGAGCGCGCGCTTCTCCGCGGCGACCTGTCCGCGGCCGACCTGGCCGGCGCGTGGAACGAGCGGATGCGCGCGGACCTGGGCGTGACGGTGAGTACGGCGCGGGAGGGCGCGCTGCAGGACATTCACTGGGCCATGGGCTCCTTCGGCTACTTTCCCACGTACACGCTGGGCAACCTGTACGCGGCGCAGCTGTGGGAGTCGCTGGGCCGCGCGCTTCCCGGGATGGATGCGGACCTTGCGCGCGGCGAGTTCGGCGGGGTGCTGAACTGGCTGCGCGCCCACGTGCACGCCCACGGCCGGCGCTACTCTCCGCCGGAACTGTGCGCCCGCGCCACCGGCGGCCCGCTGAGCCACGAGCCGCTGCTGCGCTACCTGGATACCAAGCTCCGCGCCGTCTATCGCCTGGACACCTGACGCGTGGTTCGATGACGGGCTTGCCCCGGCCCTCGGCTGTCCGCATGCCGGTCAGCACGTGCCCTCATTCCCTCATCCCCACCGCTGGCCGCAAACCCGAAAAGACGCGAGCGGATGAAGATGAACCGCCGCGCATCAGCAGCAATCCACCCGCCCTGACGAGGTCCTTTCCCCCACGGATGCCGCCCGTCCGGCCTGAGTTCTCCCCTCTCCGTGCGGCAGTTTGCACGGGGAGGGGCCGGGGGAGGGGCCTCCCAGCCCGCCGCCGAGCAAAGCTTTCCGTTGCGACCGGTTTATCACGACGACCCGCGTTGCACGTCATCCCTGCGGAAAAACAGAACCGCCGCCGGACAACGGTCCGGCGGCGGCTCCCCTGTGATCTTCGACGATATTCCCGCGTCCCCACTGCGCATCCCGCCGCGTCGCGATCGTCATCCCGCGCGCGATCGCGATCAGGATCCGCCGGCCGCCCCGGCCATCCGCGCCGCGCCGCCGGGAACGAGGAACTCGTCCACGATCCCGTGGATGGCGGACAGGTGGCCCGGCGTGCGCGGCGTGTCCGAAACGGAGGTGAACACGGCCACCATCTTCAGGTCCGGCACCACGAACACATACTGCCCGCCGTATCCCCAGGCAAAAAACACCTGCCGCCCGCCGGATTCCCTGCTCCACCATCCCAGTCCGTAGCCGTGCCCGTTGAACGGGGACGAGGTCCGCGGCCGCACGCTCTCCCGCACCCACGCCTCGGGCACAAGGCGCAGGCCCGCGTACACACCACCATCCAGGTACAGCTGCCCGAAGCGCAGCATCTGCCTCGGCGTCAGGTACATGTCGTTGCCGCCGAAGTAGATGCCCTGCGGATCGCGCTGCCACGGGCGCAGGGTGAACCCCATGGGCTGCGCCAGCTTCTCATTGGCGTACGCCAGCGTGCTTTGCCCCGTGGCGCGGGTGAGGATGGCGGAAAGCAGGTGCGTGCTTCCCGTGCTGTACAGCATGCGGCCGCCCGGCTCGTCCACCATTGGCTGGTCGAGGGCGGCGCGCACCCAGTCGCGGCTGCTCACCCAGGCGCCGTAATCGCCAAAGCTGGTGGATTCCAGCCCGGACTGCATGGACAGCAGGTTGCCCACGGTGATCCGCCGCTTGCGCGGGTCCACGCCTTCGCGCTCGAAGTAGGAGGGAAAGAACTCGGCGATGGGCTGGTCGACGCCGCGGATGTACCCCTCCGCGATGGCGATGCCCACCAGCGCCGACAGCACGCTCTTGGACGCCGACTTCACGTTGGTCACCCGGTCCGCCGCCGCGCCGCCCTTGTAGCGCTCCAGCACGATCTCGCCATTCTGCGAGACGATCATGCCGCGCAGGTTGGGCAGCCCCGCCGCGCGCTCCCCCGCCCGCTGCAGGAGCACGGTATCCGCCAGCCGTGCACGCGGCGCGGCGGTCTGGACTACCGCTGGCGGAGCGGGTGCGTCCGCCTCGGCACCGCGGTCGCGCGGGGCTTGGCAGGCAGCCAGCAGCGGAAGGAGCAGAACCATCAGGCGCGGCGTCATGCGGCGTACGTCTCCAGGCGTTCGGATCGCGGGGTTCGGGGCGATGATACCCATCCACCACCGTAAAGTGTCCAGACACTGACACTTATCCATCCCGGACCCGCGAATTACGCCCGCCGGAACTCCGTCCGCGGGCGAAGCGGAGAAGGCGCGGCATCTCCGGAAGCCGCCACCTCGCGCTGACGCGTACTCCGCCCGTGCGAGGGCGAAGTACGCGTCAGCCGGGGCCGAGGGCGGCGCCGTTGCCGCGGATGACGTCGGCGTAGAAGCGGGCGCTGCGCTTGGGGGTGCGGCGCTGCGTCTGATGATCTACGTGCACCAGGCCGAAGCGCTTGGCGTAGCCCGCGCTCCACTCGAAGTTGTCCAGCAGCGACCACGCGTAGTATCCGCGCACGTCCACGCCGCGGCGGATGGCTTCGCGCACGGCGCGCAGGTGGTCGCGGTAGTAGGCCACGCGCAGCGGGTCCTCCACCACATCCTCTTCCGCCACCGGCGGGTCGTAGAACGCGGCGCCGTTCTCGGTGATGTACAGCGGCACGTCGCCGTAGCGGTCGCGCACCCACACCAGCACGTCGGTGAGCGCGGGCGGATACACCTCCCACCCCATCTCCGTGTGCGTGTGCCGCTCCTGGCGCACGCGCCCCTCGCGCACGGGCAGATCGCCGGGCTCGTCGCGCGTGACGGCGCGCGTGTAGTAGTTGATCCCCAGCCAGTCGATGGGTTCGCGCAGCGACTCCGCCTCCGCCTCCTCGTCCGCGTGCGCGGGCCACGCCTCGCCCAGCAGGTCGCGCAGTTCGTCGGGGTAGCGGCCCAGAAAGACGGGGTCCAGGTACTGGCGGTTCATGTATGCCTCGGCGCGCGCCTGGGCGGCCACGTCTTCCGGCCGCCCGGAGGCGGCGTACTTGGGCTCCAGGTTCACGACCAGCCCGATTCTTCCCCGCCCTTCCGCGCGGTAGGCGCGCACCGCGGAAGCGTGGGCCCGCAGCAGGTTGTGCGAAACGCGCGGCGCCTCCCAGGTGCTGCGGTGGCCGGGCGCGTGCTCGCCCGCCATGTACCCGGCGTGCATCACCACCCACGGCTCGTTCAGCGTGCTCCACATGGGCACGCGGTCATCCAGCGCGCGGAACACGGTGGTGGCGTATTCCGTGAACCAGTGCGCCACGTCCGGATTCAGCCATCCGCCGCGATCATCCAGCGCGGCGGGGAGATCCCAGTGGTAGAGCGTGGCGTTGGGGGTGATGCCGCGCGCGAGCAGTCCATCCACCAGACGCTGGTAGAAGTCCAGGCCGGGCTGGTTGATGCGCCCGGTGCCGTCGGGAAAGATGCGGCTCCACGAGATGCTGAAGCGGTACGACTGCAGCCCGAGGCCCGCCATCAGATCCAGGTCCTGCTCCCAGCGGCGGTAGTGGTCGCACGCGATGTCGCCGGTGTCGCCGTTGTGCGTCATCCGCGGCGTGTGGCTGAACCGGTGCCAGTTGCTGACGCCGGCGCCGTCGGCCAGCGGCGAGCCTTCCACCTGGTACGCGGACGTCGCGGCGCCCCACAGAAAGCCTTCTGGAAAAACGAGTTCGCTCATTCGGCGGATTCGGTTGTTTCGGTCGATGGACGGCGTGGGGAGAATTGACACCGGGGCGCCTCCTCAGGATGACATGTTATTGTCCCGTGGCTACTTACAGCCCCCGCCCCAAGGCGTCATCCTGAGGGAGCGTGGGCCGCCCTCTCCGTCACGCCGAGGTCATGCGCGACCGAAGGATCTACCATCCGCCGAGCCAACGTCGCCACACGCACGCCCGTTCTCGCGGGAGAGCAGATCCTTCGTCGGCGCCAAGCTGTGGGGTGGATGCAGGTTACCATCGGCGCCTCCTCAGGATGACGCCTTCCGGCGGGGCTCGCTGGGGAGAGACGCGCGGCGGGTCGTTTCCCGACATGCTCGCAGGATGACATGTTGTTGCGGGGATGCCAGTTACCATCCACCAATGTCATCCTGAATCACATCGGGCGCGGCGAATTTGTGAACGCACGTTCAGATTCTCTGCTCACCCGCGAGTCCACCGGTGACCATCCCGCCGGGCATCGACGACTCGGGCGCGAGGGATCGTTCGGTTTCCGGGTCAAAGAAGTGCAGCCGGCCCAGGTCGAACGCGAGTTCTAGCGGCTCGCCCGGCGCGGCGAGCGGCTGGGGCACCACGCGCGACGTCACGCGGTGGTCGCCGGCGCGCGCGTGCACGAAGATCTCATTCCCCAGCGGCTCGACGCCCTCCACCGTGAACGACGCCGACGCGAACTGTGCGTCCGCGGGCCGGCCCCGCGCCGCATACAGGCTTTCCGGGCGGATGCCCATCGTCACCGCGCGGCCGGTGAACGGGTGCAGGCGGCTCGCCCATTCGCCATCCAGCGGAACGCGGAGCGCGCCGCCCGTCGCCACGAATGCGGGCTCCGCGCCGCGCTCGATCGTCCCATCAAAGAAGTTCATCGCCGGACTGCCGATGAACCCCGCCACAAAGCGGTTGGCGGGATGATCGTACAGGTGCAGCGGCGCGCCGATCTGCTGAATGCGCCCCTCGTGCAGCACCACGATGCGGTCGCCCAGCGTCATGGCCTCCACCTGGTCGTGCGTGACGTAGACCATGGTGGCGCCCAGCCGGCGGTGCAGCGCGCTGATCTCCGCGCGCATCTGCACGCGCAGCTTGGCGTCCAGGTTGGACAGCGGTTCATCGAACAGAAACACCGCGGGGTCGCGCACGATGGCGCGGCCCAGGGCCACGCGCTGCCGCTGGCCGCCACTCAGGTGGCGCGGCTTGCGGTCCAGAATGGCATCCAGCCCCAGCACCCCGGCCGCCGTGCGCACGCGCTCCTCGATCTCCGGCCTGGGCCGCTTCTGCAGCGTGAGCGCGAAGCCCAGGTTCTGCCGCACGCTCATGTGCGGATACAGCGCGTAGTTCTGAAACACCATGGCGATGTCGCGGTCGCGCGGCGGCACGTCGTTCACGCGCCGGTCGCCGATGTGCAGATCGCCGTCGGTGATGCTTTCCAGCCCGGCGATCATCCGCAGCAGCGTGCTTTTTCCGCTCCCCGACGGGCCCACCAGCACCATCAGTTCGCCGCCCTGCACGGTAAAGGTGGCGCCCTCCACGGCCACGAACTGCGTGCCCTCGCGGTACACCTTGCGTACGCCGTTCAGCTGAATGCTCGCCATGGGATGGTTCGGTGTTTCGTGATGATCGAGGGCACCGCGATGCGCGATGCGTGTCCCGATGAGCTCGCGCCGTCGTTCTGCAGTCTCCCCTCTCCGCACTTCCGTTTCGGCCGGGAGGGGAGCGGGGAGGGGCCTCACAGCCGGCGGGCGGGCGAGACTTCGCCGCCATCAGACCCCGCGGGCTCCCGGACCGCTTACTCCGGCACGTACGCCGGCGCAAACTCCCGCCCGAGCGCCACTTGCACGCGGTGCTCGCCGCCCTCGCGGGCCAGGGGGATGCGCAACGCGCCGTCCACCGGCTCGAGAGGGCGGCCTTTCACCGTGCCGCGGATCCCGGCGCCCTCCTCGCGGGTGACGGCGATCTCGTACGTGGCCGCGCCGCCGGGAACGCGGTAGCGCACGGTGAAGCCCAGCCAGTCGCGCGGAACGCACGGCCGCACCACCAGCGTATCGCCGCCGCTGAGCGTGATTCCCAGCACCGACTCCAGCGCGATGCGGAACATCCACCCCGCCGAGCCCGTGTACCACGTCCACCCGCCGCGCCCCACGTGCGGCGCCACCCCGTACACGTCAGCGGCGATCACGTACGGCTCGGCCTGATAGACGGCCACCTCCGCCTCCGTGCGGCCGTGCGACACGGGGCTGATCATCCCCAGCAGCCGCGCGGCGCGCTCGGTGCGGCCCGCCTGCGCCAGCGCGCGCACGGCCCACAGCGCCGCGTGCGTGTACTGGCCGCCGTTTTCGCGCACGCCCGGCAGGTAGCCCTTGATGTAGCCGGGGTCGTGCGGCGTGCGGTCGAACGCGGGCGTCAGCAGGCGGATGATCCCCTCCTCTTCCGACACCAGGTGCTGCTCCATGGCGTCCAGCGCCTGCTCCGCGCGGTCCGCGGGCGCCACGCCGGACAGCACCGCCCACGCCTGCGCAATGGCGTCGATGCGGCACTCGTCGTTGGCCGCGCTCCCCAGCGGCGCGCCGTTGTCGTAATAGGCGCGGCGATACCATCCGCCGTCCCATCCGCCGTCGTTCAGCGCCACGCCCAGCTCCGCCCGGTGCGCCCGGTACCGCGCCGCGCGGTCCGCGTCGCCCCGCGCCTCGCACACGGGCGCGAAGTCGTCCAGAATGCCGGCGAGGAAGAAGCCCATCCACACGCTCTCTCCCCGCCCCTCGCGGCCCACGCGGTTCATTCCGTCGTTCCAGTCGCCGGTGCCCATCAGCGGCAGTCCGTGCACGCCGCGCGCGAGGGAGCGGTCGATGCTGCGGCAGCAGTGCTCGTACACGCTCGCGCGCTGGCCGGAATCGTCCGGGAACAGAAACACCTCGTCCTCACCCGGCTCCAGTTGCCGCGCGGTGACGAAGGGCGCGCTCTCGTCCAGCACGCCCGCGTCGCCGGTGGACGAGACGTAGAACGCGGTGATGTACGGCAGCCAGAGCAGGTCATCCGCGAAGCGCGTGCGGATTCCCTTGCTGAGCGGCGGGTGCCACCAGTGCAGCACGTCGCCCTCCACGAACTGGTGCGACGCATGGAGGATGATCTGCCGCCGCGTAAGCTCCGGGCGCAGGTAGACGAGCGCGGATGAATCCTGCAGCTGGTCGCGGAATCCGAACGCCCCGCCGGACTGGTAGAACGCGGTGCGGCCCCACACGCGGCACGCCAGGTTCTGGTACGCCAGCCAGCCGTTCACCATCAGGTCCAGCTCCGGCGAGGGCGTCTGCACCTGCACGCCGCCCACCAGGTCGCTCCAGAACCGCGTCACTTCCTCCAGCGCCGTGCCCACCGCGCCCGGCGTGCGGAAGCGGGAGATGATGGCGCGCGCCGCCGCCTCATCCCGCGCTTCGCCCAGCAGAAAGGCGACTTCCAGCGTGGCGCCCGGCGGGATCACGAGGGAAAGCTGAAGCGCGGCGCAGGGGTCCAGCCCCGCGCCCGCCGCGCTGTTCAGCGGCCCCGCGGTCCGCGGCGCGAGCGGCGCCTCGGGCGAGCCGTACGGGCCCAGGAATGCCGCGCGGTCCGCCGTCCACGACACGTCTCCCCGCGACGAAACCACCGCCGCGAACGCGACGCGCGCGGAGAACTCGCCCCGGTCCGGGTTGACGGCCAGGATCGCCCGCGCGGAATCGTCCCAGCGGGTGTGGATGGAGCCGCGCGTTTCCTGCGGCAGCCCGCCCAGCACCAGCTGCGCGTAGCTGAACGCGGAGATGCGCATCTCCGTGTCCGCCGTGCTGGTCAGGCGCAGGCGCACGATCTTTACCGGATCACGCCGCGGGACGAACAGGGTGGTTTCCTGCTCCAGTTCGCCGGCGGAGGTGCGGAACCGCGTGTAGCCGAAGCCGTGGCGCGTCTCGTACGCGCCGCCGCCGGGAACGGGGCCGGGCGTGGGGGACCAGAAGCGGCCGCTGGCGTCGTCGCGCAGGTAGAGCGCCTCGCCGTGCGGATCGCTCACGGGATCGTTGCTCCACGGCGTCAGCCGGTTTTCGCGGCTGTTGTCGGTCCAAGTGCTGGCCGCGCCGCTCTCGGAAACGAGAAAACCCGCCTCCTCGTTGGCGATCACGTTGGTCCACGGCAGCGGCGGCCGCACCGGCCCGTGCTCGCCCGCGCCGTGGCGGATCACGTACTCGCGCCCGTCCGCCGAGAAGCCGCCGAACCCGTTGAAGAAGCGCAGTTCCTCGGGTTCCGCGCCGCCGTCCGGCTTCGGCGCGGGGATTCGGGGGATGACGGGAAGCGGGGTTTCGCGCTCGGGGATGGGCGGAAGCGAATCCACCGTGCGCAGCCACGACTCCGGGACGCCGAGCGCGGCCGCGTCCGCCGATCCCGC
Organism: Longimicrobium terrae; assembly: GCF_014202995.1. Lineage (NCBI taxonomy): Bacteria > Pseudomonadati > Gemmatimonadota > Longimicrobiia > Longimicrobiales > Longimicrobiaceae > Longimicrobium > Longimicrobium terrae. Next base: position 415,079 of record NZ_JACHIA010000002.1, on the reverse strand, counting down.
GTCTCCGGAACGGTCGATGGCCTTGCTCGCGGTGGCGGCATCCGGATAGCGGTCCGCGATCGCCTCCACGTCCCGCCGCGTGCGGCCGGCGCCCAGCACCGCGACCAGCGTGACGGAGCCGCCGGGCTGCACGGTGACCACGCGGCGCAGGCTGAACACGGGATCGAGCACGTTGCCCACGCTTCCGGACAGCCGCGATTCCACATCCATCGCGGCCGGCGCGGCGAGCGTGCGGCCCCGGCCGATGAAGCGGGCGCGATCCGTTTCCATCTCCGGCGCACCGAATCCGTCATCCAGCAGACGGTGAACGACCCACAGCGGCTCGTCGTGCGGGCTGCGCAGGCGGCGCCACGCGACGAGTGCCTGGCGGTCCTCCATCCACCCCGTCTGCACGAACAGCTTGCTGAACGCGGGGTGGCCCGCGTCGCCGGCGGGCGTGTTGAGGACGAGTTCGGCGTACGTGGTCACCTCGATGCGGCGCGGCGCATCGCCCAGGTTGGCCAGGGTGATGCGGCGCAGTTCGGCGTCGCCCTCCACGGCGGGGCACACGTGGAGAGTCGTCTGCACGCCGCCGTCGCGGCGCACGATCTCGCCGCGCGCGGGGGATGCGTGGTACTCGTCGGCGGCGCGACCGGCGGGCTGGTACCCGGCGGACCAGACTTCTCCCGAGTCCACGTCACGCAAGTAGACAAAGTAGCCATCCGCGTCGCGCGTGCGGTCGGCGGTCCAGCGGGTGAGTGCGTAGCCCGCGAAGCCGCTGGCGCCGCCGCCGGCCGGTGTCAGCAGCACGGCGTAGTCTCCGCGCGCGAGCACCGCGGCGGGGTGGGAATCGGTGGATGTCACGCTCAAGTCTGTCATGCTGCGATCTGCGGATTATTCGGATCAGGGCCGGGATGATGGCCCGTGTCAATCGACTGCGGTGTCGCTCGCTCGCTCTGCCGCGCTGACGGATGACGTCGCCGCGAGGATGGCACGTCACGTCCCGCGCGCCCGTTCTTACGGGACAGTAGATCCTTCGTCGGCGCCAGAGTTCGTCATGGCCGAACCATCGTCCGGCGCCTCCTCAGGATGACATTGTGAGGGTGCCGTAACCTGTGTCAGCACAAAGTCATGTCATCCTGAGGGAGCGTGCGCCGCTCCATTCCGTGCACCGGCCTTTGCGCGACCGAAGGATCTACTCTCCGCCGAGCCAACGTCGCGACGCGCACGACCGTTGACCAGCCGAGTGTTCACCGCGGGCGCGCACCGCCGTCCGGAACCGCGCGGCGCGTGAGGCGGTGCGCCCACAGCCACCGCGGGAACGCGTCGCTGGCCAGCAGATCCACGGGGACGGCGTGCTCGCCGGAATCATACTCCCAGAACGTGGCGCGCGCGCCGGGGACGGCCGTGATGGCGGAATACCCGGCCAGGTCCAGCGCGGCGGGCGTCACGTCGTCGCTGTTGCCGTGAATGACCCACAGCGGCGTGCGGGCCAGCGTGGCCGCGTATCGCGGCGGAGTCGGCACGCCCGCGATGGGGATGGCCGCCGCGAACAGCTCCGGCCGCTGCACCAGCGCCAGGTACACCGTGGACGCACCCATCGAAAAACCCATGGCGTACACGCGCGACGAATCCACCGGCAGATCCGCGCGCAGGAGGTCGATCAGCTCCAGCGTGGCAAAGAGCGGACGGCCGGGCTCGCTGGCGCGGTCCGGGGCCGTGGCTGTCGGGAAGTAGTTGGCGCTGCGCTCCGGCATCTGCGGCGCCAGCACGTACGCCGGCCATTCGCGGCGGATTTCCGGCCGCGCCCACGACTTGGGAAAGCGGTCCAACTGCCGCTGGTTGTCGCTTCCGATCTCCCCCGACCCGTGAAGGATTACGACCAGCGGATAGCGCACGCCCGGCCGCGGGTTCTCCGGCGGCAGCAGCCGATAGGCGATCTGCGTTCCGTCGCTGCCGCGAAAGGTGTGCGTCTCCCACGTGTCGCCGCTCATCTGCTCAATGACGCGCACCGCGCTGTCCGCCCGGGCCCGCGCCTGCGCCGGGAGCGCCGGAACCAGCCGGTACCCCGTCCCGGGCGACGGCGAAGACGCCGGCACACACCCCGCCGCGAGCGACAACAGCGCGGTCAGCAATGCGCCAACGCCGCGCGTCACGCCCACCCGCCGCACCCGCGCGCGATCCTCATCAGTTCGCACTTTCGTACTCTCGTACCTTCGCACTTCCCCTCAATGCTCCATCACTACGTCCGCCTGCACCGCGCGAACGACGATCTCCCGGGCACCGGCGGTGACGCGAACCGTGCGTCCGTTCACCGTCGCGCGGCGGATGGGGAGGTCCAGCGGCGTGCGCAGGATGATGCCGCCCGGCGCCCGCACATCCCCGCCGATGTGCGCGCGGACGGTTGATCCCCTCGCGCGCATCCGCAGATCCAGCGTGCCGAAGTACGTGCGCAGCCCGCGCATCTCCAGCCCGTCGCCCTCGCGCACCCACGCCTCCGGCACACCCGCGCCCACCACCAGCGCGCTGTCCTGCTCGTAGGCGAACAGGTCCAGTGTGGAGCGGATGAAGTCCGATCCCACCCACGTGTGCGGCATGTCGCCGATGAACCGCGGCGACTTCTCATCCCGGAATACCACCTCCGCCCAGTGATTCCACGCGGCGGGCCGGCGATGGCCGAAAAAGAGTCCGATGGCCTCGTGGGCGCGCGACTTCCACCCCAGGCGCACGAAGGTGCCCACCGTGCGCCACTCGTACGGCGTGTAGCCGTCCCACTCGGCGCCGTCCAGCCGCGCGCGGATGTTGTCGCGGTAGTAGCGCTCGAAGGTGGCCTCCAGCGCCGGCCGCGGCAGCCAGCCGATGCCGCCCATCGGGTTCACGCCGACGGTGGTGGAGGTCGCGTCGAAGTCGCCGAGTTCGACGGAGCCGGGAATGTACGCGATCCCGTGCATCGCCATCGTCCGGTCGATGGAGGCGCGCAGGTCGCGGCGGAACTCGTCGCGGATGGTGGTGAAGCGCGCCCGTTCCGCCCCGCGGCCCAGCACATCCGCCACATAGACGGCGTCATCCAGCCCCTTGAGCACGAAGAAGTCGTCCCAGTACGAGTGCATCGGCTTGGCCGAATATCCCTCGTGGCTGATGGACTGCGGCACCAGGCCAAAGTATGCGCGCTTGTCCGCCGCCTGGTACTCCGGCGTCATCCGCTCGTGGCGCAGCGTGTCGATATACGCCACCGCGCGCTCCACATGCGGCCACATCCCCTCCACGAACGCGCGGTCGCCCGTCTGCCGGTGGAACTCCGCGATCAGGTAGATGAGCTGGCCGTGGCTGTCGTGCTCCGGAACCGGATCGGCGCCGCGCAGGCTTACGCAGCAGGGCACGTAGCCGCTGGCGCGCTGGTGCGGCGCGTACCACTCCGCGAACGCGCGCACCTCGTCCGCGTGGCCCAGGCGCAGGAGCGCCGCGCCGGTCAGCGAGCCGTCGCGGATCCACGAGCGGTCGTAGCTGCGCGAGCCGGGCTGAATGGACGGCCCGTCGCGGTTGATGAGGATGTACGCCAGCTGCGAGCGCAGCGTGTTGGCGATCTCCTGGCCGTGCATGGCCGCGGGAAGCCGCAGCGTAAAGCGGTTGAGCTCGCGCGTCCACGTTTCCGCCGAGGCTCGCAAAAGCCGCTCGGCCTCATCGTCCGGGCCCTCGTTGCGGGCGTGCAGTGGCGGCTGCGACGCGGCGTGCAGCGGAATCGCGGCGATGACGTCCCGCGTCTCGCCCGGCGGAATGCGGAGCGGATACGCCAGCGCGCCGGACGCGAATCCGCGCGGGTCCGCGGCGGACGGCGAGGGCGGCAGCCGGCCCGCGCGCAGGTAATCCACCACGTCGCCGCCATCGAACGGCGCCGCGCCGAACCCGCCCGCCGGGGTGATGGTGCGCACCACGGGGGCGCCGTCCACGGTCAGGTCGCGCCCGCGCATCGCCATCTGTCGCACGCGCGCAACGCCGCCCTGCACGTTCAGAAACTGCCACGACGGGTTCACCTGAAATGGCCGCAGCGCCAGGTAAAGCGTGGCATCCATCGCGCGATCGCTCCGGTTCTCCACCCGATAGCGGACGTACACGCTGCTTCCCTCCGCCGGGCCCACGGCGACGGCGGTAACGGCAAGGCCGAGCGGCCGCGCATCCCAATCCACCGTGGGGATGGGCAGATAGCCGTCCCGCAGCGACTGCGACGCGCGCACGTCCGCCCAGGTGAGCAGGCGGCCATCCGCATACAGGAACGGTTCGATGGACGGCCCGCCGATCCCCGTCTCCACCATCCCGTCGGTGTTGATGGTGGATTCGCGCGTGTCGCCAGGAACGCCGATGACCGTCCAGTAGCTCTGTTCGCCCGTCAGGTAGCGCGGATACACGCCGCGCGGCGCGTCCTTGGCGAGGTTGGCAAAGAACGCGTTCGGCGTCTGCGACCACTCCGCGGGCTTGATCTCGATTTCGCGGATGGCGTACTCGGGGACCGCCATTTCGCCTTCCATCCGCAGCCGCAGCCAGCGCGTTTCCGTCTCCGGCAGGTACAGCGGATCGCGCCCGCCGTTGCCGAAATCGACGGTATAGACCGTCTCCCACCGCGCGCCGTCATCCGAGGTCTGCACGTGGTAGCGCGAGGCGTGTGCGGCGGAATCCCAGTCGATTACCAGCCCGCCCAGCTCGCGTTCGCGCCGGAAGTCGATGGTGATCTCCGACTCGTTCTCCCCGTCGCCGCACCAGATGGTGGTGGAATCGCCGTCCACCGCCAGCCGCGCGACCTCGGGAGACGCGGTGGCGGTGACGAGCGGCGTCTGCGTGTACGGCGCCGCGGGCTCGCGCTGGCGGAAAGTGAGGTCGTCGATCCACACGGTCCCCCGCCCGCCCGCCGCGGCCGTGACGACGATTTCGATCTGCGCGACGCTGTCCATCTCGCCGCCGCCGCGCGGGCCCCAGGCGAATTCCACCTGGCGCTTCTGCGTGCGGATGCGCCGCCACTCGCGCGGAAACTCGAAGCGGCGGCGGTTCATCCACCAGACGTTTTCGCCGGACGGATCGATCAGCTTGAACTCCAGGTCGTTCACCGGCGCGTCGGCGCGCATGCGGAACCCGAACTCCCAGTTGGCCGGCAGATCGATGGGAATCGTTTTGCGCGCGATGGCGTATCCCGTACCGCCGTGGAAGTCGAAGTCCAGCCGCATTCCCCGCCCCGCCGCACCGCTGTCCGCCGAGATGCGCAGTTCCACGCCATCCGACGGGTGCGCCGTCCATCCGCTCAGCGTCTCAAAGTCATCCAGCACGCGCGTCCCGCCATCCACCAAAACCGCCGCGGCCACGGTGGATGCGACCGTCGTTTCCGGCGCGGACGCCGGCGCGGCCGACGCGCAGCCCGTCATCGACAGAAACGCGATCGACGCAGCCCAGACCCGTCCCGATCGCACGACATCGCCGAAGTCACGCCCGATCATGGATTTCCACGCGATTTCGAGCCCGCCGCCGCCGTCCGGCGCAGCCCGGTCTCCGCGCCGCGCACCGAGGCCAGCCGCCGCAACCAACCCTCCCCCATTCTTTTTTGGGGGAGGGTGGGCCGGTGGTGCCGGCCCGGGTGGGGGCCGCCCGCAATCCCCGCCGAATCGCATATCCTCATCCCTTTACGCTCCCCGCCATCACGCCCTGGATGTAGTAGCGCTGCAGAAACAGAAACACGAGCATCACCGGGAGAATGGTGAGCACCGAGCCCGCCATCATCAGTTCCGTGTCCTGCACGTGCTCGCCGCTCAGGTTGGCCAGCGCCACGGGAAGCGTCCACTTCGCGTCGTCGCTGAGCACGATCAGCGGCCACATGAAGTCGTTCCACGTGCTCAGAAACGTCCAGATCGCCATCGTCGCCAGGATCGGCACGATCGTCGGCAGCACGATGTGGGTGTAGATGCGCAGCTCGCCCGCGCCGTCCATCCGCGCCGCGTCCAGCAGGTCGTCGGGAATGGACTGCGCATACTGGCGGATGAGAAAGATCCCGAAGATGCTGGCCATTCCCGGCACGATCACGCCCCAGTAGCTGTTGATGAGGCCCAGCTGCTTCATCAGCAGAAAGAGCGGAAGCATGCTCACCTGCACCGGAATCACCATGGCCGCCGCCAGCACACGGAACAGCGGCTCCCGCCCGCGAAAGCGCAGCTTGGCGAACGCGTATCCCGCCATGGAGTTGATGACGATGCTGAGCGCCGTGACCGTGAACGCGATCAGCGCGCTGTTCACCAGCGAGCGGCCCAGCTCCAGCCGCGTAAACAGCGCCACGTAGTGCTCAAACGTCACCTGCCGCGGAAGCAGGCGCGGCGGATAGGTGCTCGCCTGCCCCGCCGGCATCAGCGATGCGCTCACCATCCACAGCATGGGGATGATCATCAGCACGGCGCCCAGGATGAGCTGCGCGTAGATGGCGAAGCGTGCGGCGCGAGGGCTCATGCGTCGCTCCACCGCTTCTGCAGCGCCAGCTGAACCAGCGTCGCGATCAGGATGACGATGAACAGCACGAACGCCACCGCCGCCGCGTGCCCGATGCGCCACCAGCGGAAGCCCTCCTCGTACATCAGCAGCACCACGGACGTGGTCGAGCGCAGCGGCCCGCCCATGGTCATCACGTACGGCTCCACGAACAGCTGAAAGAAGCCGATCATGGTGATGACCGTCACGAACACCAGCGTCGGCGCGAGGCCGGGCAGCGTCACGTGCCGGAACCGCTGCCACGCGCTCGCGCCGTCAATGCGGGCCGCCTCGTACAGCTCCTCGGGAATCGCCTGCAGCCCGGCGATGAAGATCAGCATGTTGTATCCAAACGACTTCCACACCGTCATGAGGATGATGGCGGGCATGGCCCAGCGCGGGTCGCCCAGCCAGTCCACCGGGCCCATGCCGAACGCGCCCAGGCCGTAGTTCAGCAGCCCGTAGCGCGTGTGGAACATGTACCGCCACACGATCGCGACCGCGACGAGCGTGGTGACGAACGGGGCAAAGTAGACGGTGCGGAACAGTCCCTTGAAGCGCACCATCTTCTGGTTCAGCAGCAGCGCCGCCCCCAGCGACACGCCGATGGACAGCGGCCCGCCCACCAGCGCGAAGTAGAAGGTATTGCGCAGCGCCTGCCAGAAGAGCGGCGTGCCCAGCAGCTGCGTGTAGTTGCGCAGCCCCACCCAGCGCGTGTTGGCGGGATCACCTACGGCGTAGATGTCGAAGTCCGTAAAGCTGAGCCCCAGCGCCGCCATCACCGGCAGAAAGAAGAAGATGAAGATCAGCACCAGCGCCGGCGCCAGAAACCAGTACGCCGCCGGATTGCGCTCCGCGGGCGCGCGCAGTCCGCCGCGCCGCCGCCCGGATCCCGCCACCGCCGCGATCCCTGCCTCCGCGCGGATGCTGATCTCCCCCGTCCCCGTCGTCGTGTCCGTCATCGCCCCGCTCCGGCGGGCGCGGGCCCCCACCCGGGCGAGCACCACTCGCCCACCCTCCCCCAAAAAACCCTGGGGGAGGGTTGATGAGGCCGCGGGTTCGCCGCACGCGTTCCATCCCCCGCATCCTCAATCGGAAACCACGACAGGCCGTCGGAAACGCGAGCGAATTCTCCCCTTTCTCCCGCTCCGCGGGGGAGAGGGGCCGGGGGAGAGGGGGCGGCCGCGGACGCAGCCGGATGCGCGTCGAAACGCTTCGCTCCGCTCATTGCCCGCCCTCCCGCCGGTCCAGCATCCACCGGCGCTTTTCCAGCAGACGGTCCACATCCGCGTCCAGCGCGGCGAGCGCCTGCTCCACCGTGGCTTGGCCGCGCACCGCGCGCTCGCCCTGCTCAAACACCTTGTTCACGATGGCTTCGGCCTCGGGCACCTTGGGCAGCGGAACCACGCGGTCCAACTGGTCCCGGAACGCGGCGGCGCGCTCGTTCCCCGCCAGCGCGGGCGAGCGCCAGGACGAGCGGCGCGCGGGCAGGTCGCCGGTGAGCTCGTAGAAGCGCACCTGCGTGGCGGGTTCGGAGAGGTACTGGATGAAGCGCCACGCCGCGTCCTTGTTGCGCGAGTTGCGGAACAGCACCAGCGACGCGCCGCCGGCCAGCGACACGCCGGGGCCGTCCGGCCCGGGCAGCGGCGCCGTCGCCCACGGCACGCCGGTGACGCGCGTGGTGAACTCGCCGATCTCCCACGGCCCGGTGATCATCATGGCGATGTTGCCGCGCTCGAACTCCTGGTAGCGGTTGCTGATCTCCGACGCGCTCACCCGCGGCGCCAATCCCTCGCGGAACAGCTGCACGTAGAAGTCGAAGCCGCGGCGGAACGCGGGATTGCTGAAGTCGCCCCAGCGCCCGCCGTCACGCAGCAGCGTGCCGCCGGTCTGCATCCCCAGAATCACCGGCTGCGGCCACTCGTTGGTGGGGAGCAGGATGGGAAACTGGCTGGGCCCCATGCGCGCCTTGAGCTTGCGCATGGCGTCCATCCACTCCGCCCAGTTCTTGGGCGGCTGGGGATAGCCGGCGGCCGCCAGCAGGTCCGGACGATAGAAGAGGACGCGCGTATCCACGTACCACGGCAGCCCGTACGTCCGTCCGTCGATGACGTTGGTGTCCCAGATCCCCGCGAAGTAGTCCGCGCGCGGCGTGGACGCGGAGGCCGACGCGCGGGCGTCCAGCGGCTCCAGCGCGCCCAGCGCCTGAAATTCCGGCACCCAGCTGTTGCCCAGCTGCGACACGTCCGGCGTGGCGCCACCGACGAACGCGGTCAGCAGCTTCTCGTGCGCGGCGGACCAGGGAATCTGCTGCACCTGCACGCGGATTCCGGGGTTGCGGCGCTCGAACTCCGGGACCAGATGCTCCACCACCTCGCCCTCGCGCCCCATCGCCCAGAAACGGATGGTGGCGACGTCCGCCTCGCCCCCGCCGCCACATGCGGCGGCGAGCAGCGGAACCGCGATCGCGGCAACGACTTGGCGGACACGGTTGATGAACGTCACGCGGCCCCGCAGCGTTCCGGAACCGCGATCGCGCCGCCATCCACCGTCACCAGTTCGAACTCCGCGGACTGCACCTGCTCCGAGCTGCCGCCGACCTGGACGACGAACGCGCCGGGCTCCGCGATGCGCCGCGGCGCCGCGTCCCAGAACGCCAGGTCATCCACCGTGAGCCGGAAGGTGACGGCGCGCGTTTCCCCCGGATTCAGCCGGATGCGCCGGAAGCCGCGCAGCTCCTTCACCGGCCGCGTGACGGCGGCCACCGGGTCGCGAACGTACAGCTGCACCACCTCGTCGCCCGCGCGCCCACCGGCGTTGGTGACCTCCACCGTGACGGAAAGCGTGTCGCCCGCGCCCATCCGTGCCGCGCTCAGCCGGGGCGCGCCGTACGTGAAGCGCGTGTAGCTGAGCCCGTGTCCGAACGGATACAGCGGCGTCGACGGCGAGCGCTCGTAACCCGTGGTGTACTCGTTGCGCGGGTCCGCGGGGCGGCCGGTCTGCCGGTAGTTGTAGTAGATGGGCACCTGCCCGGTGGCGCGTGGAAAGGTCATCGGCAGCTTGCCGCCGGGGTTCACCTCGCCGAACAGCACGTCGCCCACCGCGTTCCCCATCTCCACCCCGCCGAACCACGCCTCCACGATGGCGGGAACGGTGTCGTGCATCCACTCGAGCGCGAGCGGCCGGCCGTTCATCAGCACGACGGCGACCGGCTTGCGCCCCGCGGCGGCGCGGACGGCCTCCACCAGTTCCCGCTGCGCGCCGGGCAGGTCCAGCGACACGCGGCTGCTGGCCTCGCCCGTCATGTCCTCCGTCTCGCCCACGACGAGGACCACCGCGTCCGCCGCCCGTGCCGCGCGCACCGCCGCCGCGAACCCGCCGCCCGACGTGGAGCGCACGCTGTCCACCCCGGCCGTGTAGTCGACCGTGATGCCGGAACCGGCCGCGCGCCGGATGCCGTCCAGCACCGGCACCACGTCCTCGTCGCGCCCGGCGCCGTTCCAGCTTCCCAGCGGCGAGTGCCGGTCCGCCGCCAGCGGCCCGATCACGGCCAGACGGCGGATGCGCGCGCGGTCCAGCGGCAGCACCCCGCCCGCATTGCGCAGCAGGACCACGGAGCGCGCCGCGGCTTCGTACGCGGCGCGCCGGTGCTCCGCGGGAAGCCGCCCGGCGGGCAGTTCGCGGGATGTATCGCCGCGGGCGTACGGATTGGCGAACAGGCCCAGGCGGTACTTGAGGCGCAACACGCGGCGCACCGCCTCGTCCACCTCCGCCATGGGGACGCGGCCGGCCGCGATCTCCGCCGGAAGCTCCTTGAGGTAGACTTCGCTGACCATGTCCATGTCCACCCCGGCGCGCAGCCCCAGCCGCGCCGCGTCCGCGCGTCCCGCCGCCACGCCGTGCGGAATCAGCTCCTGCAGCCCGCCCCAGTCGCTTACGACCATCCCGTTGAAGCCCCACTCGCCGCGCAGCACGTCCGTCTGCAGCGCGCGGCTGGCGTGCGCGGGCACACCGCCGATCTCGTTGAAGCTGGCCATGAACGTGGCCGCGCCCGCGCACACGGCGGCGCGAAAGGGCGGCAGGTACGTCTCGCGCAGCGTACGCTCGGGGATGTCGGCGATGTTGTAGTCGCGGCCGCCCTCCGCCGCGCCGTACGCGGCGAAGTGCTTGGCCGTGGCGGCAATGGAAAGCGGCGCGCGGAGGTCCGTGCCCTGAAAGCCGCGGACGCGCGCAGCCGCCATCACCGAGCCCAGGTGCGGGTCCTCGCCCGCGCCTTCCACCACGCGGCCCCAGCGGGCGTCGCGCGCCACGTCCATCATGGGGGCAAAGGTCCACGCGATGCCGTACGCCGACGCCTCCGCCGCGGCGATGCGCGCCGACTCGCGCGCCACGTCCGGGTCCCAGCTGGCGGCTTCCGCGAGGGGGACGGGAAACAGCGTGCGGAATCCGTGGATGACGTCGTGCGAAAACAGGATGGGGATGCCCAGCCGCGACTCTTCCACCGCGATGCGCTGCAGGCGGCGGGTGACGTCCGCGCCCCACACGCTCAGAAAGGAGCCGACCTCGCCGCGGCGGATGGCATCCTCCGTCGCCGTCTCCACCCGCGGCCCGGTCTGCCCCCACTGCCCGGCGTACTGCGTCAGCTGCCCAAGCTTTTCCGGCAGCGTCATCCGCGCGAGCACGGAATCCACGAACGCCTGCTCCGACGCGTCCCTCATCCCGCTTGCCGCCACGTGCGGGACGGACTTCGCGAAATCCGCCGCGCGATCCGTGATGGCGGACGGAAGCGACGGCGGCGGCAAAGGACGGGGCGCGCACGCCGACAGCAGCGCCGCGCATCCGCCCATCCACCCGGCACGCCGGAGGACCATTCCCGTCATCGGGCGATCACCCACAGCGCCCCTCCAGCCATCCGCCTGTGAACCCCGCGCGGCACAGCCCACGGACCACGTGCTCGTTCCTCCGCATCAGCCGCCACACCAGTTCGCTGCGCTGGTTCTCAATCATCAGCACGATGGGCCCCTGGTCGATGCCCAGATAATCGCCATCGAACCACCCCACGCCGGGCACGATGCGCCCGTGCTGCAGGCGCATGGGCTGCTTGAGCGTGGGATTGAAGGAATCCAGAAAGCCGTACCGCTGGAACAGGTGATCGCCGTACGTGCGCCTCATGTTCATCAGCGCGGGGATGGCCGCCTCTGGCGCAAACGGGATGGAGCCGCCCGCCGCCGTGGGCGCAAGCGTGCCGTCATCCTCCACGAAGTCGCCGGTGGCGCCGCGCGCGCGGTAGCTCCAGAAGGTGCGCTCGCGTCCGTTGATGACCACCGTCGTGTCGCGCGGCCCGTCTGACGCGGTCAGGCCCCACAGGTTGGCGCCGTAGCCGTCCCATCCGCCGGGGTTGGCGATGGCGTACGCGCGCTGGCCCAGCGTGGCGCGGCGGGAATTTTCGAAGTAGTCCAGCCCCCTGCCCCGCATGTACGCGTCGCGGATGCCGCGGAAGTCGATCCACGTATGGGAGTACTGGTGGCCGAAGAGGGGAGGAAAGTTGACCTGCGGCACGCCCTGAAAGTCCGCCCACACGTAGGTGGAGGTAAAGGCGTTCCACGCGGCCGGATCCACCGGGTGGGTGGGCGAGCCCAGGGCGAGGACGTACAGGAACATCGCCTCGCTGTAGCCGCGGTAGTCGTGGGGGATGAAGCCGGATTCCGGGTGCCACCCCATGCTGATGAGCGGCGGGCGCGGCGTGGCGGCCCACGCCCAGTCCACGCGGCGGTACAGCGAGTCCGCCAGCGCGCGGATCTGCGCCTCGCGCGGATCGGCGCCGTCAAAGTATTCGGCGGCGGCCAGCACGCCCATCATCAGCAGGCCGGTGTCGATGGTGGAAAGCTCCACCCGCTCGAACCGGTACCCCGTGTTCATGTCCAGAAAGTGATAATAGAAGCCGTTATGGCCGATGGTGCCGCTGGGCTGCGGGCCCTGCGGCGCGGTCCAGAAGAAGCGCATCGTGGTCAGCGTGCGCTCGGCCGCGTCCGCGCGCGACACCCATCCGCGCTCCACGCCTACCGGGTACGCGGTGAGCCCGAATCCGACGGACGCAACGCTGCTGAACGACGGCGTGGGCCAGCGGTCCGGCACCAGGCCGTTGCGCGGGTTGCTGGTTTCCCAGAACCAGCGAAAGGTGCGCTCCTGCAGCGTGTCCAGGAACGCTTCCTGGTTCGCCGGCAACGGCGCGCGCAGCGGTGACGTCGGGCCGGCGGCGGACGCGCACCCGGCCGCGGCGGCGAGGGTGGCGGATGCAACGAGGATCTTGATCAACCGCATCAGCCGCACACTCCCGGGCATCGGGTGGAGAACTGGATTTTCCTGCTTGGGATCGACGGAACGATTGATGGACTGCGTTGGATGATGCACTGCTTTCGGGCGATGAACTGCTTCGGTCGATGAACTGCTTTCCGTGATTAGCTGCTTCGGATGATCGGTTGCTTCAGGCTATCGGATGCTTCGATGAGATTTGCTTGTCGCCAGCTTGGGAGGCCCCTCCCCCGGCCCCTCCCCGTGCAAACTGCCGCACGGAGAGGGGAGAACGGCAACGACTTCGCGCTTCGGACAGTGCCGCTCACTCGGAGGGGCCCCCTCTCCCCGGCCCTCTCCCCCGCTCCGCGGGAGAAAGGGAGACCTCAACGCGGGCACGGGCCGTGTTGGGGTCCGCGCGCCTTGGCCCGGCGGTTGAAACCGCGCCTCGGAAAACACGAAGTCCGCCTTCGCGGACTGCACCCTCAGCCGGCCAGCGGGCCTCGTGCGGTTGAAGCCCCGAACCGGACGCGCCAGCGGCCGGTGTCGGGGGTTCCCGCTGTTTGAGCGGCGGATTCATCCGCTCAACGGCATCCGCTCAACGGCGTCCGCTCAACGGCATTCGCTCACACGACGAACTCCGCCTCGCGTACCGAACCCGCGCCACTTCTGCCCACCCCGCTCGACGCGCCTGACCCTTCGTACCGCACCGCCCGCCGTCACGGGGACGGCGGGCGGCGCGGCGTCGATCCATCCTACCGGTGCCGGTACTCCAGGCCGATCTGCAGGCGCTGCGGATCGCTGATGGTGCAGCTGGAGCGGCCGAACGCCGGGTCCGTGCGGTTGAAGGTGTTGTAGCAGCCCAGGTTGTCGAAGTTGAAGACGTTGAACACCTCGGCGCTCACGCCCACCGCGCTGCCGCGCACGTTCAGGAAGTCCTTGCGCAGCCGCAGGTCCACCATGCGGTACGCAAACGCGTCCGGGATGATGAACGAGTGCTTCTCCGGCTCGAACCCGCCGCCATCGAAGCAGGTGCTGGCGTTGTTGCAGTCAAAGCGGCCGCCGATGTCCAGGCGCGTTCCCGTGCCCAGATTGATCAGTCCGCTGAACTGCACCCCCCACAGCCACGGCATGTCGACGATGAAGTTGCTCACGATGCGCAGCGGCTCGTCGTTGCGCTTCTGCCGCGGAAAGTCCGTCTCGTTGGCAAAGCTGAACAGATCGTTGAAGCCCTGCGTCTCGCGCTCGGCGATCGTCACCGCCACGCCCGCGCCCCACCCGCGGCCCGATTCCACGCTGCCGCGGTACGGCCGGTCCACCTTGATCTGCAGCGCGTCGTACCACGTCTTGCCCGCGTCGTCCGCCATCAGGATGGTGCCCCACCCCGGAATGCCGCGGTTCTGAAAGCAGTCCGGCACGCCGAACGAGCGCTCCGGGCAGACGAAGTCCTGGTTGGCCCAGTAGAAGGTGAGCACGTTCTGGCTGCGCACGCCCGTGTACGCCGCCGACGCCTCCACCGAGCCGAACGCGCGGCGCAGTCCCAGGTTGAAGTGCTGTGCCTTGGGCGGACGCAGGTCATTGGGCAGCAGCTTGACCTCGGGCGTGTTGAAGCGCTGGTCCGCGATCAGCTCGCGCAGGGCGTTGCGGTCCGTCAGGTAGCGCTCGTTCCACTCCACCTGGTTGGCCGCCACGGGCCCGCCCGGCGGCGCAAAGAAGATTGTGTAGCTGGGGTGCTGCAGCGCGAACGATTCCTCGATCGCGTTGTCGAACAGGTTGCGGTCGTAAAAGATGCCCCATCCGCCGAACACCGACGTGATCCCCTTGCTGTCCAGCGCGTAGCTGAAGCCCGCGCGCGGCTGGAACGCGCCGTAGAACGGGCTGCGGTCGCTGCCGTCCGTGAAGTAGCGGTCCGGGTTCAGCGGGCGGAACAGGCGGTCCTGGTAGCGGGTGAGCGAATCCACGATCCCCGCCGGCGTGACGTAGTCGTAGTTCATCATGTGCGACTCCACGTCCCACCGCATCCCCAGGTTCAGCACCAGCCGGCTGGTGGGGCTCCAGTCATCCTGCAGGTACAGCCCCACCTGCGTGTTCTTGGCGCTGAAGTTGGGGTCGCCCGTCTGGAACTCCACCCGTTGCGGAATGGCGAACCCGTTGAACCACGGCTCGTACACGAAGCGCGGGTTCTCGGAGTTGCGCTTGATGATGTCGTAGTCCAGGAAGTCGACGTTCACTCCGCCCTTGACCACGTGGTCGCCGCCCATGCGCAGCCCCGTCCACGTGAGGTCGTTGCGCAGCGAGTACCGCGTCTGGGTGAAGTCCTGGTCGCTCACGTTGCTGCCCAGCTGCGCGCAGCACCCGAACCCGAAGAAGCGGTTGGGCATCCCCGGATCGTTGGGCACCGGGTTGTAGCGGTACCGCTGCACGCTGAGCATGGCCTCGTTCAGAAACGCGCCCGGCGACCAGGTGCTCTTGATGATCCCCGTGTTGACGCCGTTGTTGAAGCGCGTGGCCGACTGGTACGAATCCAGGTTGCCGAAGCCACGGATATCTTCTTCCGCGCGGTGCGAGTAGCTGACTTCCCAGAACGAGTTCTCCGCCTGCTCCCAGCTCAGCTTGCCGAAGCCCAGCCAGCTTTCAAACGGCTGCGCGAACTCGCCGTTGAGCGCGGCGAAGTTGATGGTGTCCAGCGCGGGGTAGCCGGCGGGCGGAACGATGTTGACGCGCGACGCGCGCGTCTGGTCGTTGCGCTCGATGCTGCCAAAGAAGTGCAGCCGGTCGCGGATGATGGGCCCGCCGATGTCGGCGCCCCACTGCACCCGCTCGAACTCCGGCCGGTCGTAGCGCGCCGCCGTGTCGGCCACCGAGCGCTGAAAGCGGTCCAGCGCGATCAGTTCGCGGTTCTGCAGGTTGAAGAACGCGCTGCTCTCCCACTGGTTGGTGCCCGAGCGCGTCGTGGCGGTGATGATGGCGCTGGACGCCTTCTGGTACTCGGCCTTGAAGTTCTGCGTGATGATGCGGAACTCGCCGATGGCGTTGCGGGGGAACGGGCTGCCACGGCTGGCGTCCTGCCCGGCCACGCCGCCCTGGATCATGTCGTTCTTGTAGCTGGCCCCGTCGATGAAGACGTTCACCTGGTCGGCGCCCTGCGCGCCCGCCGTGAACGTCTTGCGCTGCCCGTCCAGCGTCTCGTTCTGCAGCTGAACGCCGGGCGCAAGCTGGGCCAGGCTCAGAAAGTTGCGGTCGCTGGTGGGCAGGCTTTCCACCTGCTGCCGGCTCACGTTGGCCGCCACCTCGCTGGTGCGGCTTTCCGTCGCCCGCGTTCCCGTGGCGGTAATGGCCGCCAGCTGCACGGCCTGGGGCGCGAGGACGAAGCTGGCCGTCAGCGTCTGCCCCACGCCCACGCGCACGGTGCGCACCTGCGGGCCCGCGCCCACCCGGCTGGCCGTAACCTCGTACGTGCCGGGGCGCAGGCCGGCGAGGGCGAACGCGCCGCTCGCCGAAGTCACCACCTGCCGGCTCTGGTTGGTTTCCACCTGCCGCGCCACCACGGTCGCCCCGGCCAGGTCTTCGCCGTCGGGGCCGCGCACGTAGCCCTGAATCTGTCCGGTGGTGGTCTGCGCCTGTACGTCGCCGGTCCACACTCCGCCGATACAGAGCAGCAGGGCGAGGACCGCGCGAACGATGTGTCGTGGATTCATGGCGTTCTCCTGAGTGGTGGTGGGGAGGGGTCGGTCAGCGGAAGTCCTGCGGAAACGGCGGGTCGTCGCCCCCGCCGCCGCAGGAGCGGCGCACCACCAGTTCGGTGGGAAGCAGCTCCTGCGCGGGGGGCGCGTCGCCGGCGATGGCGTGGCACAGCAGCTCCACGGCGCGCGCGCCCAGCCGGTTCACGTCCACGCGCACGGAGGAAAGCGACGGGCTCAGGTAGCGGCCGATGGGGACGTCGTCGAAGCCGGCCACGGCCACATCGTCGGGAACGCGGCGGCCCCGGGCGCGCAGCGCGCTGATGGCGCCCACGGCCATGGAGTCGTTGGCGCAGAAGATGGCCGTGGGGGGATCGGCGGCGCGCGCCAGCTCCCCTGCGGCGCGGTAGCCGCCCGCCTCGGTGAAGTCGCCGGGCGCCTCGGAGCCCTGCACCGCCCCGCCCGCCTCGGCCACGGCCGCGCGAAAGCCGCGCAGCCGCTCCAGCGCGTCGAAGTTGCCCTCGGCGCCGTTGATCATCCCCACGCGGCGGTGGCCCATCGCCATCAGGTGGCGCGTCATGGCCAGCGCGCCGCCGTAGTTGTCCACGTTGATGGCGGAAAACGCCGTCCCGCTCACGTCGCAGTTCAGCAGCACCACGGGGACGTCGGGCGGAAGGCATCCTTCCAGCCGCGCCCCGCTCACCCCGGGCGACATCACGATCATTCCATCCACGCGGCCGCGCATGGCGCCCACGGCGAACTCGATCTCGCGCCGCCCGTCGTGCGAGCCGCTGAGCAGGAGGTGGTAGCCGCGCTCCTGCGCGCGCGGGTCCATGCCGCGGATGACCTCGCTGAAGAACTCGCCGAACAGGTCCGGCAGCACCACGCCGAACACGTCGGTGCGGCGGGTGATGAGGGAGCGCGCGGTGCCGTGGGGCACGTAGCGAAGCTCGCTGGACGCCGCCTCCACGCGGCGGCGCACATCGGGGCTCACCGGGCCGGTGCCGTTGAGGGCGCGCGACACCGTGGTGACCGATACGCCGGCCCGTTCGGCCACGTCGCGGATGGTGATGCTCACCGGGGGTCCCGCGGGGAGGATTTCGTCAAGAGATAGAACAAACGGGGTGGTAACGTTTTCATGGAAACGTTACCACATGTTGCGCGACGGAGGTGAGCTTGTCAAGAGAATGATCCGCAGAAACGTTTGACGCCGGAATGTCGCGGTTGCGGGGAGGATCGGCGGAGGAGGCGCGCGGATGTCCTCGATTGCTGCGGAAGATTTTGTTCGTCGGCGGGCCGGGTGGCCCCTCCCCCGGCCCCTCCCCGTGCAAACTGCCGCACGGAGAGGGGAGAACTACAACGACACGCATTCCGGAAGGTGCGGCTCACGCGGACGGGCCCCCTCTCCCCGGCCCTCTCCCCCGCTCCGCGGGAGAAAGGGAGACCTCAGTGCGGGCGCGGGCTGCGGTTCGGTCCGCGCGTTTTGGCCCGGCGGTTGAAACCGCGCCTCGGAAAACACGAAGTCCGCCTTCGCGGACTGCACCCTCGGCCGCCCAGTGGCCCTCGTGCAGTTGAAGCCCCGAACCGGACGCGCCAGCGGCCGGTGTCGGGGGTTCCCGCTGTTTGAGTGGCGGATTTATTCGCTCAACACAGCGGACGCGACAGCGGCCATGAGTCGGGGGTTCCCGCTTTTGGAGCGGCGGATTTATTCGCTCAACACGCGGACCAGGCCTGGTGTGCAGAACGATGCCGCCGCACCCCTTTCCTGCCGTACCTTGATAATCCAAATCTGCTACATTATCATGCCGCAGGTACTCTGGACTCTTGGATCGCTGTTCAGCCTCCACTTCTTCTCTCCGCGACATTCATGGCCCAGCTTCCCCGTTCCGCCAAGACGGGCGCCGCACCCGGCGCCGAACTCACCGCCGCCGCGCCGCAGCCCGGCTGCGCCGATCCCATCAAGGGGATCAAGGATCTGTTCCTGAACTTTCAGGCCCGGCAGATCGCCACCGGCGAGGTGCCCGCCACCCGCCCCGTCTTTCGCCGCACGCACGGCGTGGCGCACGGCACGTTCGTCATTCAGCCGGACCTTCCGCCGGAGCTGCGCGTGGGCGTGTTCGGGCAGAAGAGCGAGTACGCCGCGTGGGTGCGCTTTTCCAGCGACATCCAGCCCGGCACCGCCGACTACAAGGGCGGCCCGGCCGGAATCGGCATCAAGCTGTTCGGGGTCGAAGGAACCAAGGTGATGGAGCCCGACCAGGACGCCACCACCCAGGACTTCATCCTCCAGAACTTTCCCATTTTCTTCGTGGATGACGCAGAGCAGATGTGCGACTTCAGCACCGGGGGCAATCCGAATCCGAAGACCGATCAGATTCTGGATGAGATGAATCACCCGGTGGATTCCGTGCTGGAAACGCCGTACTGGGGCGTCCTGCCGACCCGGTTTGGCGCGGACCAGTACTGCAAGTACAAGATGGAGCCCGAGGTCGTCCCCCCCGGCACCGGCCAAGCGCCCGACTACGACGATCCGTTCTACCTGCAGGCGGACCTGCACGCGCGGATGGCCAACGGCGAGGCGCGCCTGCGCTTCTTCGTGCAGCTGCGCACGGAGCCGGAACAGATGCCGCTGAATCAGGCGACGGTGGAGTGGAGCGAGACCGCATCGCCCCCCATCCACGTGGCCACGCTCATCCTTCCCCGCCAGGAGCTGGACACGCGCGGGCAGCCCGCGTACGGCGACAACCTGGCGATCAACACCTGGCACACGCTCCCCGAGCACGAGCCGGTCGGCAGCCTGGCCGAGGCGCGCAAGGGCACCTACCGCGGCTCCGCGCGCGTGCGCCGCGACGTGAACGGCGTGCCGCTGGGGGAGCCGGTGGAGCCGCGCCCGGCCGAGATGAACCCCGGCCAGCCGTATCCGCCCGCCGCGGACCAGATCGTGGTGCGCGCCGCCATCCATCCCGCCATCGGCGTGGCGCGCATGGGGAACAGCGACGAGTTCTTCGTGGGGCCGGAGGTCGTTCATCCCGAGCCGCGCGAGCCCGGCTTCTACCGCGATGCCAGCGGCGCGCTCAAGCGGCAGGCGGCGCTGTTCCGCGTCTACGGCTACAACGCCCACGGCCAGGTGGTGCGCGAGCTGACGCTGGAGGACGCCGACATCCGCTGGACCGTGCACGTGGCCAACCGCAAGGCCGGCTGGTACCAGTGGATCCAGGCGATGGACATTCCCGAGAGCGCCGCGGTCAAGGCGCCGCGCCGCAATCCCGCGGTCCAGGGCGCGGACCGCGCCGGGCTGGACATCAACGGCGGCGCGCGCACCATCGGGGGCATCAACACCTCCGGCCCGGACTACCGGTTCGATGGGGCGTTCCAGGGCACGCCCGTGTACCTGGGCGAGCTGCAGACGGACGAGAACGGGCTGCTCCTGTTCCTGGGCGGAAAGGGCGTCAGCGCCTCGCCCACGGGGCAGCCCATCTACGACACCACGGACCCCAACGCCTTCATCAACGCCAACGGGTGGTACGATGACGCCTCCGACGGCCCGGTGAGCGCCACCGTCAGCCTCCAGGGGCGCAACATTCCCGTGGAGGAGGCGTGGGTGGTGACGGCGCCGCCCAACTACGCGCCGGAGGTGGTGGCCATCCGCACGCTGTACGACCTGCTGGTGAACCTGTACGTGCAGAACAGCTGGATGGAATCGCCCGCGCGGCCGTCGTTCACCAACGACGTGTATCCCATCCTGCAGCGCTTCAACAACCTGCAGTGGGTGAACCAGGGATTCGCCACCCAGTTCGGCAGCGGCGGGCCCACGGACTTCACCAACCCGGTGCACGTGGCGCGGCTGGCGCGCGATCCGCAGGCCGGCGGCTACGACACCTGGGCGGAGCTGCGGCGGCAGGTGTTCAACGCATTCCGTCCCCCCGTGCCCACGGACGACAATCCCACGCCCTGGCCCTGGGAGTACGGCGACGCCGACGGACCGCCCAGCCCGCCCGACG
The DNA here is from genome assembly GCF_014202995.1 of Longimicrobium terrae. NCBI lineage: Bacteria > Pseudomonadati > Gemmatimonadota > Longimicrobiia > Longimicrobiales > Longimicrobiaceae > Longimicrobium > Longimicrobium terrae. Next base: position 394,633 of record NZ_JACHIA010000002.1, on the reverse strand, counting down.
CGCCGGGGCAGTACCTGTCGCTGAGCCCCACGCAGTACCACTGGCTTCAGCAGTGGGCGGACGGCCAGTTCACGGCCGACTGGCCGGAAAGCGGCAAGCCGGTGCGCGACATCGGCACGCTTCCCGTCGCGGAGCAGCCGGCCATGCTGGACCGCGCGGCGCTGCACTTCTGCCTGGCCGACGCCTTTCATCCCGGGTGCGAGGTGACGTGGCCCATCCGCCACATCTCCATGTTCACCGCGCCGTTCCGCATCCGCCGCCGTCCGGACGGCTTTCCGGAGCACGACTACGGCCCCACGCTCACGCAGGCCGTCGCGCTGTCGATGACCGGCCCGCTGTGGGCGCAGGGCCCGGGCGACCTCACCCGGTGGATGGGGCTGCCCTGGCAGGCCGACACGGCGTGGTGCCGGTCCGGATACGACACGGCGTACGATCCGTACCTGCCCACCTTCTGGCCCGCGCGCGTCCCCAACCAGGTGCTGAGCGAGGCGGACTACCAGGTAGTGATGGATGAAAGCCTGCCGCGCGACGAGCGCGAAGCGGCGTTCAACCGGCGCGCGGACTGGAACCGCATCATCGGCAACGACGGCGCGCAGGCGATGACGAACATGGTGAACCACTTCGCCGACATGGGCGTGGTGGAGGTGCGCCCGGGCGTGCAGGGCGACGCTCTGTTTCCGCCGGTGATGATGGTGGAGAACGCGATCCTCCCCCCCACCTTGCTGCGGGGGACGGCCGCGGTGCAGGCGCCCGTGCCGCCGCCGTCGGGAACGGAGCGGTTCCAGGGCCGCGCCGCCTTCCTTCGCGGCCTGGTGCGGCGCGAGGAAGCCGTGATGCGCGCCGCGGAGCTGGACGCCGCGAACGAGACCGCGCAGACATGACGGACGGCCGCTTCCATGCCGTGGTGGCCGGGGGCGGCCCGGCGGGAGCGGCGGCGGCCCTGGCGCTGGCGCGCGGGGGCCGCCGCGTTCTGCTGGCGGAAGACCGGCCCCGCGCCGCCTTCCGCATCGGCGAGGCGCTGGCGCCCGCGGCGCTTCCGCTGCTGCGGGACCTGGGCGTGCTGGACCGGGTTCTGGCGGCCGGGCACCTGCCGCGGCACGGCAACCTGTCGTCGTGGGGATCGGCCGCGCTGCACGCCAACGACTTCATCTTCGATCCCAACGGCCACGGCCTCAGCCTGGACCGCGCCCGCTTCGATGCCTCCCTGCGCGACGGGGCGGAGGCGGCGGGGGTGCGGGTGCAATCCGGCGCGCGGGTGGCGTCGGCGGCGCGGGACGGCTCGGGGTGGCGGGTTGTGCTGCGCTCCGCGGACGGAGCGGTGGAGGAGGCCGCCTGCGACTGGCTGGTGGACGCCACCGGCCGCTCCGCCGCCATCGCGCGGCAGCACGGCGCCGCGCGGATGCATTCCGACGGGCTGGTGGCCTTTTACGCCCGCTTCACCCCGGACCGCCCGGGCGACCGCGATGCGCGGACGATGATCGAGTCCACGCCGGACGGGTGGTGGTACACGGCGCTGGTGCCGGGCGGCGAGCGCGTGGTGGCCTGGCTGACGGACGCGGACCTGGCGGAGCGCACGGCCATGCTCGCGCCGGAGGGGTTCGTGGACCGGTTGCTGGATTCCACCCACGTGGCGGCCGCGCTGCACGCGTTCGACTACACGATGACGACGCGGCCGCGCGGCGCGGATGCGGGGAGCGCGCGGCTGGACCGCTTTACGGGGGAGGGATGGATCGCCGTGGGCGACGCGGCGCTCTCGTTCGATCCGCTGTCATCGCAGGGGATGCTGACGGCGCTGTACACGGGGATGCGCGCGGGGCAGGCGTTGCACGCGCACCTGGACGGAGATGCGTCCGCGCTCGGCGCTTACGCCGCCCGGCTGGAGGAAATCAGCCGTGCGTACGATGAAAACCGGTGCGTCTTCTACGGCTACGAAGCGCGCTGGGCGGATCACCCTTTCTGGACCCGCCGCGCGCCCGCCGCCGCGTTCGCATACTGACGGCAGGGATCATCTCCGTCCAACGGGACCCCGCGTACAGGCCCCGAACCATGCCCTCCCGGCGCGGTTCGGGGCTTCTGGCACATCAGAACGCGCCATCCACGCCGCGGTCCGCCCCCGCGCTGAAGTCTCCCTTTCTCCCGCGGAGCGGGGGAGAGGGCCGGGGAGAGGGGGCCTCTCCGACGAGCGGCACCATCCAGATCGGGTTCAGTTGCAGTTCTCCCTTGCGGGCTCCCGGGTCGCTCATATATTCACCCCCAAGGGTGAATGAGAGACATCGGAGATGATGCGTGACGGAACAGACGGGGCTCGATCACACGCTGCTCGCCCTGGCAGACCCTACGCGCCGGGCCATTCTGACCCGCCTAGCGCGCGGTCCCGCACGGGTGACGGATCTCGCCGCGCCGTTCGACATCTCGCTGAACTCCGTTTCCAAGCACATCCGCATTCTGGAGCGCGCGCGCCTGGTGCACCGCCGCCGGAGCGGGCGGGAGCACATCCTGACGCTGGACGCCGCGCCGCTGGACGAAGCGGCGGAGTGGATCGACCGGCAGCGCTCCTTCTGGACCGGGCGGCTGGACGCGCTGGAAGCCGCCCTGCGCGCGGAAGACCGCGCCCACGCTGAACGAGGGGAATCACACGGATGAGCCGGACCCACGAAGCCTCGGACACCAGCCCCGCGCCGGGCGAGGTGCGCATCGAGCGCTGGCTGCCCGGCCCGCTGGAACGCATCTGGGCGTACCTCACGGAATCGGACAAGCGCGGAGCGTGGCTGGCGCCGGGCCGGATGGAGCTGCGCCCGGGCGGCACGGTGGAGCACCGCTTTCGCCACGCCGACCTTTCCGCGGAAAAGGACCCGCCGGCGAAGTACGGCGACTACCGCGAGGGCCACGTGATGTACGGCACCATCACGCGCTGCGAGCCGCCGACCGCGCTGGGCTACACCTGGGGCGAGGGGGCGGAAAGCTCGGAGGTGCTGTTCGAGCTGTTCCCCGCGGACGGCGGCGAGGTGAAGCTGGTGGTCACGCAGCGGCGGCTCCGCAGCGTGGCGGGCATGGCCAACGTGGCCGCGGGATGGCACACGCACCTGGGCATTCTGCTGGACCGGCTGAAAGGCCGCGAGCCGCGCGGGTTCTGGTCCACGCACGGCCGCATGGAAGCCGAGTACGCCGGCCTGCTCGCCGCGGCCGAGCCCGCGAGGGCCTTCACCGAATCCGCATCCCCCGAATCCGCCGAATCTGAGGACGATCAATAATCATCCGCCGACAACGACGCCGTTCCCGGGCAGCGGCCGCATCCGCCGAGGCCCGTCGTCCATCCATCATCGACCACCCACAGCACGGAACCCATGGCTCCCGACATCAACCAGACCATCGCCGCCACCACGCGGACGCTTTCCACGCGCGAAGTGAACGGCGCCCCCGCCCGCGTTCTGCTGGCCGTGCGCGCCTTTGACGCACCCGTGCAGGAGGTGTGGGACGCGCTCACCAATCCGGACCGGATTCCGCGCTGGTTCCTTCCCCTCAGCGGCGACCTGCGCGTGGGCGGGCGGTTCCAGTTTCAGGGCAATGCCGGCGGGGAAATTCTGGAGTGCGAGCGCCCGGGGCGGCTGGCCGTAACCTGGGAGATGCACGGGCAGCCGAGCTGGCTGACGATCCGCCTGCAGAGCGGCGCGTCCGGCGGAACGCGGATGGAGTTCGAGCACGTGGCGCAGGTGCCCGCGGAGTTCTGGGACCAGTTCGGCCCGGGCGCCGTGGGCGTGGGCTGGGACCAGGCGCTGTTCGGGCTGGCGGAGCACCTGACCGGCGCGCCGCGGGTGACGCCGGAGCAGGCCATGGAGTGGGTGATGTCGGACGAGGGGCGCGGCTTCGTGCGGCAGAGCAGCGAGGCGTGGCGCGATGCCTCCGTAGCCGCGGGCACCGATCCCGCCGCCGCCGATGCCGCCGCCGCGCGTACCACCGCGTTCTACACCGGCGAGGCCCCGCCCGCCTGATCCGCGCGGTGCGGGTGGATGATGATCAGCGTTGATGCCATCCATCGATCCGCGCACGTGATGACGGCGAAGCGGGTGCACTCGGAGGAGAGTGCACCCGCTTCTGTCATCATCGGACGCCGTCCATCCTGTGGATGAGAGGCGGGATCGATGGACCCGGCTCGGAGCACGCTTGGCGGCTCAGCGCGCCCGCGGCCGTGGGCGGCTCAGGGCGCGACCGGCTCCGCGTCGGGCTGGTAGGCGTTGGCCTGCATCAGATACAGCTGCGCGTACAGGCCGCCGTGCCGCAGCAGTTCGTCGTGGCCGCCCAGCTCGCTCACGCCGCCGCCGCTGATCACCAGGATCAGGTCGGCGGAGCGGACGGTGGAGAAGCGGTGCGAAACCAGCAGCGTGATGGCGCCGCGCTCCGTGCCGCTGCGCGCCTCGCGGGCGTAGCGCGCAAACAGCGCATGCTCCGCCAGCGCGTCCAGCGAGGCCGTCGGCTCATCGAAAAAGACGACCAGCGGGTCCATCCGCATGAGCGCGCGGCCCAGCGCCAGCTTCTGCCACTGCCCGGTGGAAAGGTCCACTCCGCCGTCCCACCGCGCGCCCAACTGCGTATCCACCCCGCCGGGCAGCGTGTCGAGCACGTGCCCGCCGCCGGCCCGCTCCAGCGCCGCGCGCACGCTGGGCCGGTCATCCACCCGCGCCAGGTCGCCGGCGCCCACCGTGTGCTGCGCGGCGAACTCGAAGCGGGCAAAGTCCTGGAACGCGGCGGAAAGCCGCCGCCTCCACGCGCCTACCTCCAGAGTCGCCAGATCCACCCCGTCCACCAGGATGCGCCCCTCGGTGGGCTCGTACATCCGCGACAGCAGCTTGACGATGGTCGTCTTCCCCGCCCCGTTCTCCCCCACCAGCGCCACCACCGACCCCGCGGGAATGCGCAGCGACACATCGCGCAGCGCCCAGCGGTCCGTGCCCGGATAGCGGAACGAGACGCGGTCAAAGACGATGCCGTCCACCAGCCGCTCCGGCGCGGCCACCGTCCCCGCGCGCGCGGCGCTCATCTCCCGCGCGTAGTCCTGAAGCCACAGCATCCGCCCGGCGGCGCGCAGCATCTCTCCCAGAAATCCCGCCAGGCGAATTGGCTCCACCACGCCGGAGCGCACCTGCTGCGCCAGGTACACGGCCATCACCACCTGCCCCGCCGTGGCCTGCCCCTGCCGCGCCCGCCACAGCATGAACGCCACGGCGCCCGCGAACCCCGCCAGAAAGAGCAGGTCCCCCGCCGCGTCCAGCAGGGCGCCCCGCCGCGCTACCCGCAGCACGGGGCGCTGCGCCTCTGCCGCGGCGTGGCGAAAGCGGTCCAGCACCTCGTTCTCCAGCCCGAACACCCGCAGCTCCATCCCCGCCCCGCGGTCCACCGTGAGCGCCTGAAGATGGCGGGCGCGGCGGTGCAGCGGCGCCGAGAGCCCTTCCGCCTCGCGCAGCCACCGCTGCTGCACGGCGGCGATGGGGAGCGCCGTGAGCGCAAAGGGCACGAGCAGCAGAAGCCAGGGGCTCACGAACGCCAGCGCGGCCAGCGTGCTGACCCCAGTGACCACCGTGTTGCCGGTGTAGATGAGCGTGTTCAGCGAGCTTCCCAGCACGCCCTGCTGCTGGCGCAGCATTTCCAGCCGGTCCTGGTACTCCGGCCGCTCGTGGTGCTCCAGCCCCGGGAGCCCCGAACTGAGCGAGGCGATCTCGCGGTCCAGCGCAAAGCCGACTTCTTCCGTGAGCCGGTTGCGGATCCAGCTTCCCGTCCACCGGCCCAGGAACCAGAGCACGCGGGTGGCCGTGATCCCCGCCGCGCCGGTCGCCAGCAGGCGGGCGTCGTGGCGCAGGGCGCCGTCCACCATGAAGCCCAGAAACCAGGCGAACAGGGGAAAGCGAAGGAAGCTGATCGGCTCCAGCAGCAGCCCGGCCGATCGCCACGGGTCCGTGCGCCACGCCGTGCGCACCAGCAGGAGTACGGCGCGCCATTGCTCACGCATCCACCACCTCCTCCACTCCGGCCTGCGCCAGGGGAACGGCCACGGCGAAGCGCTCCGCCTGCAGCGAGTACATTTCGGCGTAGCGGCCGCCGGCGCGCATGAGTTCGGCGTGCGATCCGTCCTCCACCACGCGGCCGCCTTCGATGACTACGATCCGGTCCGCGCGCCGCACGCTGGACAGGCGGTGCGACACCAGAATGGTCGTCACCCCGCGCGTCACCTGCAGAAAGCGCTCGAACAGCTCCGCCTCGGCGCGCACGTCCAGCGCGGCGGTGGGCTCGTCCAGAATCAGCAGGCCGGCGCCGCCGCGGACGGCCGCCAGCGCCCGGGCCAGCGCCACCCGCTGCCACTGCCCGCCGGAAAGATCCACCCCGCCCTCGTACTCGCGCGACAGAACGGTGTCCCACCCGTGCGGCATTCCCGCCAGCAGCGCCGCCCCGCCCGCGTCCGCCAGCGCGCGCTCCAGCGCGGCCCCGTCGTTCATGAGCGGCAGGTGGCCGAACGCCACGTTCTCGCGCAGGGGGAGCGGATAACGGACGAAGTCCTGAAAGATGACGCCGATGCGCCCCCGCGACTGCACTGGCGATGCCCCGCCATCCAGCGTCACGCGCCCGTGCTGCGGCTCGTACAATCCGCAGAGCAGCTTGACCAGGGTGCTCTTGCCCGCCCCGTTCTCGCCGACGATGGCAATGGACTGGCCGGGGGGGATGTCGAGCGTCAGCCCGTCCAGCGTGGGGAGCTCCCGCCCGCGGTAGGTGAAGCGGACGCCGTCCAGCCGCACCCCCACCGGCCCGCTCCGCGTTCCACTCGCCGTTGGTGGATGGGGATTCAGCGCCGCCCCCGCTTCCGGCGATGACGACGCGTTGAGCGCCGTTCCCGTCGTCTCCGATGATGCGAGGAGCGGCGGCGAGGTCGCCTTCCCCGATGATGCGCCCAGCGTCGTCGTCGTGGCGGCGGGGATGCGGGCGGCCAGACCGGTCACGCGCTCGGCGACGGCCATGGACTGCGCCAGAATCCACTGCCAGTCGCCGATCATCCCCAGGTCGCTGGTGGCGATCACCGCCTGCACGAACACGATCATCGCCGCGCCGCTCACGTCGCCCCGCGCCGCCGCCGTCCCCAGCGCGGCCAGCACGGCCCCGTGCGAAAGAGCCAGCCCCAGCGTGGCCGCGGCGGTGATGCCGCGGTTGGCCTTGCGGCTGCGCCACAGCACGCCCAGCGCCTCCAGCCACGCATCGCCGTAGCGGCCCACCAGCCAGCCGTCCAGCCCGAATACGCGCACCTCCTTGGCGGCGGGCGCCTCCAGCGCCAGCGAGCGCAGGTACTCCGCCCGGCGCAGCCGCACCGCGCCGTCACTCATGTTGACGCTGACGCCGTTTTCCGTCGCCTGAAGGTACACGCGGTTGGTGAGCTGCCACGCGGCCGCGAGAAGGAGCGGCGCCCACCAGTTGAAGCCGAACAGCACCACGAAGGCACCCGCGCCGCGCAGGCGCATGGTGGCCACGTTGGAAAGCGCCGCCATGGTCTGCCGCAGCACGCCCCGCCGCTCCGCGTCCTGAATGGCGCCCAGTTCATCCATGACCGCCGGGTCTTCCAGCGCGGCCAGCCCCGGCGTGCCCAGGGTGACGCGGGCCACGCGGTGGTGCACCTCCGCGGCGAAGGCGGCATCCAGAAAGCGCGACAGCTGAGCCAGCGCGATCCCCGCCAGCGCCAGCGCCGCCAGGCACCCCACCAGCCAACCGAGCGCCAGCAGCGCCGGGCGCGCCTCCGCCGCGCCCGCGCCGGGGCGCACCGCGGCGGGAATAGCCGCCACCAGCCGCCCCGTCATCAGGATCGCCGCCGTGGGGAGCAGGCCGGACACCAGGATCAGCGCGCCGAACGCGCTCACCTTCCACCGGCCCGCCGCCGCCGCCAGCCGCAGAACCGCCCGCCAGCGGGACAGCCGGGTGATCCGCGCGTCAGCCATGCGGACCTCCGCGCATCGCCGCCCATCCCCGCGCAGCCTGTCGGGCAGCCGCCCCGTCCGTCGGGCGGAAGTTCATCCGCCGTCCGTCTCCCCCGCCATGTGTGATGATCATGCGTCCCCGGCGGGTGCGGCGTGCGAACGGGCGGCGGCCAGCGACTCGCGCATGTGCCGCGCGAGGGTGCGCACGTGCGGCTCCGCGCCCAGGGTGACGTGCGTGCCGGGGACGGCGTGCACCCGCACCGCATCCGCCAGCGGCGTCCATCCCAGCGTGCGCCGCTCCTCCTCCGCACGCTCCGCGAAGAAGCGCTCCTGCCGCTCGCTCCCCGCGCTGGCGCGGAACAGGGTGACGGTGCCGGAAAACCGCTCCGGCGTGTAGGTGGACCCGCTGGCGATGCGGCCGCGGACGTTGCGCACCGCCTCGGCCAGCGACTCGTCATCGAACTCCGCGGGAACGGCGCCCTGCGTGCGGAGGGCGGCGGCCGCGCGGCGGATCATCTCCTCCACCTCCACTCCTTCCAGGTCGTCCGGGGTCAGCGCCAGCGCGCCGCCGTTCTGTTCGGCCGCCTCGTGCGCCATCCCGGCCACCACCTCCGCATCGCGCGCCCACGACCATTCGCGCATCAGCAGTGGCGACATGGTGTCCATCAATCCCACAAAAGCGACGCGCTCGCCCATCCCTTCCAGCCGCACGGCGATCTCGTACGCCACCACGCCGCCGAACGACCATCCCACCAGCGCGTACGGCCCGTGCGGCTGCACCGCGCGGATCGCCTGCACGTGCTCCGCGGCGATCTGCGCCACGGGTCGCGACAGGTCGCCCAGGTCGCGCACGCCCCAGGCCGGCTGCTCCGGGCCCAGGTGGCGCACCAGGTTCACGTATCCCATGACGTTGCGGTCCGCCGAGTGGATGAAGAAGAGCGGCGGCAGCGACCCGCCCGGCTGCAGCGGGACGATGGATTCAGGCAGCGCGGACACGGAATCCCGCTGCCGCAGCACCGCATCCGCCATGTGGCGCACCGTGGCCCCGGCGAACAGGGTGGAGACGGGAAGGTCGCACCCCAGCTGGCGGTTGGCGCGGGTGAACAGGCGCAGCGCCAGGAACGAGTCGCCGCCCAGCTCAAAGAAGCTGCGGGTGACGCCCACGTCCTCGATCCCCAGCAGCTCCGCCCACATCGCCGCCAGCTCCGCCTCCACCTCGTTGCGCGGCGCCTCGTCCTCCGCCCGCGCGGCGGACCAGACGGGCGCGGGGAGCGTCCTGGGATCCAGCTTGCCCGTGCGCGTCTGCGGCAGCGCATCCAGCCGCACGAAGGCGCCGGGTACCATGTACTCCGGCAGCGTGCGGCGCAGCTGATCCCCCAGCGCCGCGGCCTCCGCGTCCCCCACGACGTACGCCACCAGCCGGCGGTCGCCGGGACGATCCTCGCGCGCCACCACCAGGCACTCGCGCACCCCGTCACACCGGCGCAGGGCCGCCTCGATCTCCCCCGGCTCCACGCGGTAGCCGCGGATCTTGAGCTGATGATCGGTGCGTCCCAGGATCAGCAGATCACCCTCCGGCAGCCAGCGCGCGCGGTCGCCCGTGCGGTACATGCGGTCGCCGGGGCCCGCGAAGGGATCAGGGACGAACTTTTCCGCGGACAGCGCCGGGCGCCCCAGGTAGCCGCGCGCCACCCCCGCCCCGCCGATGTACAGCTCGCCGGGCAGGCCGGCGGGCACCTGCTCGCCGTGCGCGTCCAGGACGTGAAAGGTGAGGTTGTCGATGGCGCGCCCGACCGGAACGGGGCCGGACCGGTGCCGCCCGGGGGGGAGCGTGTAGGCCGAGCACCCCACCACCGTTTCCGTGGGGCCGTACTCGTTCATCACCCGCACGCCGGGGGCATGGTCCTGCCAGATGACGGTGGGCCCGGCGGAAAGGAAGTCCGCGCCCACCACCAGGGTGTGCGCGCACGCCGCCAGCTCCTCCGGCCGCAGCATGCCGTCCAGCAGCCCCAGGTGAATGGGGGTGATCTTGATGAGGCCGAACTCCGGCCCGCTCCTCAGCAGCTGCGCCAGCGCCTCCACCGGCGACTCTTCCGGCAGCAGCCGCACGGGGCGGCCGGCGAAGAGGGGAAGGAGGTTGGTGATGGTGAGGTCCACCGCCATGGAGGTGAACACCGGGGCACCAGCGCCGCGGTCTGCCCCGTAGTGGCGGATTCCCCAGTGGATGTAGTTGACCACGCCGCGGTGGTGCATGGCGACGCCCTTGGGCCGCCCCGTGCTCCCCGAGGTGTAGATGACGTACGCCAGGTTTTCCGCCGTCACCCCGCTGTCCACCGCCGCGCGGTCCGCCGTCAAGCCGTCCACTGTCTCCGCCGCGATGCGCTCCCACTCCGCGTCCAGGCGGATGACGGGGAGCCCGACCGGGGCCAGCACCTCCGCCAGCGCGTCCTGCGCCAGCACCAGCGCGGCGCCGGAATCGTGCAGCACGTACGCGATGCGCTCCGCGGGATGGCCGGGATCCACCGGCACCCAGGCGCCGCCGGCCTTCATCACCCCCAGGATGCCCGCCAGCAGTTCCGGCGAGCGGCGCAGGCAGATGCCCACGCGCACCTCCGGCCCCACCCCGCGCGCGGCCAGGCGGCGCGCCAGCAGCTCCGCGCGCGCGTCCAGCTCGCCGAAGGTCATCGAACCCTCATCCCACTGCACCGCCACGGCGTCGGGAGTGCGGCGCGTCTGCTCCTGAAAGAGCTGGTGGATGCACCGCTCCGCGGGATACGGCGCGGCGGTGCGGTTCCACTCCGCCATGCGGGCGCGCTCCTCCGGCCCGGTGAGGCGCAGGCGGGAGAGAACGACTTCCGCGTCCTCCGCCACCTGCTCCAGCACCCGCTCCAGGTGCCCCACCATCCGCCGCGCCGTGGTGGGCTCGAAGAGCTCCGTGCTGTACAGCAGCGCCCCGCGCAGCCCGTCCGCCCCCGCGGTGAGCGCCACGGAAAGGTCGCACTTGAGCCCCACGACGTCCGCGCCCAGCGTCTGCGCCTGCAGCCCCGGCAGGCCGGCCTCGCCCGCGCCGGTGTTGTGCAGCTCGAACAGGACCTGAAAGACGGGCGTGTGGCTCAGGCTGCGCTCCGGCCGCAGCTCCGCCACCAGCTTCTCGAACGGCAGGTCCTGGTGCTCGTACGCGCCCAGGGTGACGTCGCGCACGCGCCGCAGCAGCTCGCGGAACGAGGGGTCGCCGGACAGGTCGGTGCGCAGCGCCAGCGTGTTCATGAACAGGCCGATCAGCGGCTCCAGCTCGGCGCGGGTGCGCCCCGCCGTCGTCGTCCCCACGACCACGTCGTCCGTCCCCGCGTAGCGCGCCAGCAGCGCCTGAAACGCGCCCAGGAGCACCATGTACAGCGTGGCGCCCTCGCGGCGGGCCAGCGCCTGAAGCCGGTCCAGCAGTTCCGCGGGATAGTGCACCAGCTCGAACCCGCCGCGAAACGCCATCACCGCCGGGCGGGGATGGTCCGCCGGAAGCTCCAGCAGCGCGGGGGCGCCGGCCAGCCGCTCCTTCCACCAGCCCAGCTCGCGATCCAGCGCCTCGCCGCGCAGGTGGGTGCGCTGCCAGGCGGCGTAGTCGGCGTACTGCACCGGCGGCTCCGGCAGGGGGGACGGGTCCCCCCGGCGAAACGCCTCGTACAGCGCGCCCAGTTCGGTGTCCAGCACGGCCATGCTCCACCCGTCCGCCACCGCGTGATGGACGGACAGGAGCAGCGCGTGATCATCCTCCGCCAGCCGCAGCAGCGAGGCGCGAAAGAGCGGTCCGGCGGCCAGGTCAAAGGGCCGCGCCACGGATTCCGCCGCGCGCCGCTCCACCACCGCCTCGCGCTCCGCCGGCGTGGCGCGCGACAGGTCCTCCACCGGGAGGGTGAAGCCGTTGAAGGGGGTGATGACCTGCACCGGCCCCTCGTCCCCCTCGCGGAACACCGTGCGCAGAACCTCGTGGCGCCGCATCACCTCGCCCAGCGCCCGCTCCAGCGCGGGGATGTCCAGCGCGCCGGCCAGCCGCATCCCCTGCGGAATGACGTACGCCGCGCCCTCCGGCATGCGGTCCAGGAACCAGAGCCGCTCCTGCGCAAACGACAGCGGCAGCGGGCGCGAGCGGTCCGCCGGGGCGATGGCCGGGGGCGCGGGGACGCCGGCGCGGCGCAGCGCCTCGATGCGCGCGGCCAGCCCGGCCACGGTGGGCGCCTCGAACAGCGCGCGCAGCCGCGCCTCCACCCCGAACACCTCGCGCACGCGACTCACCACGCGGGTGGCCAGCAGCGAGTGCCCGCCCAGCTCGAAAAAGTCGTCGTGCGCGCCCACCCGCTCCACGCCCAGGACGGTGCCCCAGATCCCGGCCAGCGCCTCCTCCACCGGGGTGCGCGGCGCGGTCCACCCGGCGTCGGCGGGGGCCTGCTCCGGCGCGGGGAGGGCGGCGCGGTCCACCTTGCCCGTGCCGCTCATCGGCAAGCGGTCCAGAAAGACGAAGGCGGAGGGCACCATGTACTCCGGCAGCCGCTCGCGCAGCGCGTCGCGCACGGCGCGGGGGGAGGGCGCCTCCCCTTCCACCGCGGCGTAGCCCACCAGGCGGCGGTCGCCCGGCGCGTCCTCGCGCGCCACGACGATGGCGTCGCGCACGCCGGGAAACTCGCGCAGGGCGGCTTCCACCTCGCCCGTCTCGATGCGGTAGCCGCGGATCTTGACCTGAAAGTCGGTGCGGCCCAGGAACTCCAGCTCGCCGTCCACCCGGTGGCGCACGCGGTCGCCGGAGCGGTACAGCCGTCCCCCCGGTTCGGGGCCGAAGGGGTCGGGGATGAACTTTTCCGCCGTGAGCGCGGGGCGGCCCAGGTAGCCACGCGCCACCTGCACCCCGCCGATGCACAGTTCGCCGGGCACGCCCGGCGGGAGCGGATGGCCGAACGGGTCCAGCACGTACAGCCGCACGTTGTCCGTGGGGCGGCCCAGCGGCGGGATGCGCGTGCCGTCCGTGCACCGCGCCACGGTGACGCGGATGCTGGCTTCCGTGGGGCCGTATCCGTTGTAGAAGCGCCGCCCCGGCGCCCAGTGCGCCACCAGCTCCGCCGTGCACGCCTCGCCGCCCGTCATCACCGCTTCCAGCGCGGGGAGCGGGGCGGACGGGAGCGCCGCCAGCGCGGACGGGGTGAACTTGGCGTGCGTCACCCGCTGCCCCTCCAGCAGCGCCACCAGCTCCGGGCCGGGCACCAGCGCCTCGCGCGGCGCCGTCACCACCGCGGCGCCGGAGCACAGCGCGGTGTACAGGTCCGTCCCCGACGCATCAAAGTGCAGCGGCGCAAAGGAGAGGACGCGGGCCGCGGGGTGCACCTCGTACTCGTGGATGTAGTTGAGGATGGTGTTGCACACGCTGCGGTGCTCCACCCCCACGCCCTTGGGCCGGCCGGTGCTGCCGGAGGTGTAGATGACGTACGCCAGGCCGCGCGGATGCACGGCGGCGGCGGGCGCGTCGTCCCGCTCGCCGTCCAGCGCGCCCGGGCCGGCGTGGACGGACGGCGGGGCGTCCGCGGGGAGCGGGGCGGAGCCGTCTGTCAGCACCAGCGCGGCGCCGGAATCCGCCAGCACGTAGCGCAGCCGGTCCGCCGGGCTGGCGGCGTCCAGCGGCACGTACGCCGCGCCGGCCTTCATCACCCCCAGCAGGGCGGCCACCGCTTCGGGGCCGTTGTCCATCAGCACCGCCACGCGCGTCTCCACCCCCGTGCCCCGGCGCAGCAGGGCGTGCGCGACGCGGTTGGCGGCGCGGTCCAGCTCCGCGTAGGTCACCGTGCGCTCGCCGAACAGGACGGCGGCGGCGTCCGGCGTGCGCGCGGCCTGCGCCTCGAACAACCGGTGCAGGCAGGTCTCCGCGCGGGGGGCGTCGGTGCGGTTCCAGTCGCGCAGCACGCGGCGGCGGTCGTCCCCGCCCACCAGCGCCATCTCCGACACGCGCGTCCCGGGGCCGGCCGCCACCTGCTCCAGCAGCCGCTCAAAGCCCGCCAGCCACCCGGCGATGGTGGCGGCGTCGAACAGCTCCGCCGCGAAGTCGCAGCGCAGAACCAGTTGGTCTCCCGTCTCCGTCAGCGCAAAGCGGATGTCCACCTTGGCGCCCCCCGCGAAGTTCGGCTCGAACGAGGCGGGGACGTCGCCCAGCAGGGTGGTTTCGGGCTCGCGGTCCAGGTTCAGCATGGCCGAGAACACGGGCGGGCGGCTGGGATCGCGGGTGCGCAGCAGCTTTTCTACCAGGCGCGGAAAGGAAAAGCCCTGGTGCTCCAGCGCGCCCAGCAGCGCCCGGCGCACCGCCCGCGCGTTGTCCGCAAAAGACGCGTTCGCATCCACCCGGGCGCGGACGGGAAGGACGTTGATGCCGTACCCCACCAGCTCCGCCGCCCCGGCGCGCCCCGCCTGCCCCGCCGCGGGGGTGCCCACGACGATGTCGTCCTGCCCGGACAGGCGCGACAGCCACACGAAGTAGGCGGAAAGCAGCGTGTTGAACAGAGTCAGGCCGTGCGGGCGCCCGGCGTCCGCCAGCCGGTGCATCAGGCGGCCGCCCATCACCCGCTCCACCCGCTCGCCGGCGTAGCCCCGCACCGGGGGACGCGGGCGGTCCGTGGGCAGGTCCAGCACGGGGACGCCGTCGGCAAAGCGCGCCAGCCAGTACGCCTCCGCCTCCTCGTCGGACGACACGGCCTCCACCTGGGCGCGGACGGCGGCGCCGTGGTCCGCGGGGGCGGGCAGCTCCGCGCGCCGGCCCTCGCGCGCGGCGGCGTACATCGCGGACAGGTCGCTCCACACCACGCCGAACGACCAGCCGTCCACCGCCGCGTGGTGCGCGGTGATCACCAGCAGGTGCTCGTCCGCCTCCACCGCGGCGAGGGCGAAGCGCACCAGCGGGCCCTCCGCCAAGCGGAACGGCTCCCGCGCCAGCCCGCGCAACCAGGCGCGCACGCGTTCGTCGCGCTCGTCCGCGGGGACGGCGCGGAAGTCGGCCCACGGCACCTGAAGCGGGCGCGGGGGATGAATGAGCTGCGCCTCGCCGTCCGCGCTGAAGGTCATCCGCAGCGTGTCGTGCCGCGCGGAAACGGCGTCCAGCGCGGCGCGCAGAGCGTCCACGTTCAGCGGGCCACGGAGGCGCACTGCGGTGGATTCCACGTAGGCCAGCGCCGCGTCGTCCCCCATCTGCGACTCGAACCACAGCTGCCGCTGCCCCTCCGTCAGCGGAAGGACGCGCACCTCGTCCGCCGCGTTTCCATCCACCGGCAACCCTCGGACGGCGAGGCCGGGTGCGGAGGGGCCGCCGGATTCGGGACCGTCATCATCCTCCCCGCCGTCCGGTCCGGGGGGGATGAAGCCGCCGCGGCGCATGTCGCGGAGGGTCGTGCAGATGGCGCGGTACACCGCCTCGAGGTCCTCGTCCGTGTGCGCGGGGGAAAGGAAGTGCGTCCCCGTCTCGGGCAGGACGTAGATCCCCTCCGCGATCAGGTGGTGGTTGAACAGGTCGGGAAAGACGACTTCCGGGCCGAAGAAGAAGCGGAAGCACGAGCTGAAGTGCGCGGCGGTAATCGGATACCGGCCGGCCTCCAGAAAGGCGTTGATGCGCTCCACCAGCGCGGTGGTGCGCGCGTTCAGCTCGTCGTACATGGGCTGGCCGCGGCGCTCCACCTCGGTCAGAATGGCGCGGGCGACGGCCATGGACACCGGGTGCTTGAAGTAGGCGCCGGCAAAGAGGGTGCGCTGGCCGGTGGGATAGGAATCGTCGCCGTAGTTCCACATCCCGCCATCGAACACACTCATCACCTCCTCCGTCCCGCCCACCACGCCCATCGGCAGGCCGCCAGCGACCACCTTGCCGTACGTGACCAGGTCCGCCTTGACGCCAAAGAAGGACTGCGCGCCGCCCGTTCCCATGCGGAAGCCGGTGATCAGCTCATCGAACAGCAGCAGCACGCCCGCGTCCTGCGTCATCCGGCGAAGCTGGCGCAGGAACGCAAAGGGCTGCAGGTCCGGGCGCCGGCTCTGCACCGGCTCCACCATCACCAGGGCGATCTGGTCCAGCTGTTCGGCCAGCAGCTCCAGCGAGGCGGGATCGTCAAAGTCCAGCATCAGCACATCGCCCAGCGGCAGCGGGGGGACGCCCGGCGCGCTGGGGCGCACCTCGCGGCGGCCGCCTGCGGTGAACAGGCGGCCCAGCACCAGGTCGCTCCAGCCGTGGTAGCTGCCGGCGAACATGGCCACCTTCGTCCGCCCGGTATACGTCCGCGCGGCGCGCACGGCGCCCAGCACCGCCTCCGTTCCCGAGTTGCAGAACACGGCGCGGTCCACGCCGCCCAGCCGGCACACCAGCTCCGCGGCGTATCCGGCGTCCTCGGACTGCGGGCCCAGCGCGTAGCCGCGCTCCGCCTGCTCGTGGACGGCGCGGGTGACGAAGTCCGGCGCGTGCCCAAACAGGTTGCAGCCGAACCCCATGGCGATGTCCACGTACTCGTTGCCGTCCAGGTCGCGCAGGCGCGATCCGCGGCCTCCGGTGCCCACGATGGGGTACAGGATCTCCTTGAGCGCGCGGCGGAATCGCGCCGTGACCCGGCTGTCCGCCAGCGCGCGGTGAAAGCGCGCCTGGTGCGCCTTGCTGGCCCCTGTTCGCGCCACGTACCGGTCGATGAAGCCGTCCAGGTACTCCCGCTGCACGGGGTTGAGCCCCGCGGGATCGGTGTTCAGCGGCTGGTACGCCACGAACGTTTCCGGCCGTATCCGCGCCCGCCCCGGCTCCACTGCCCCGCCGCGCAACTCGGCGACGACAGTCGATCCACCGCCATTCGCCGATCCGCCGATCACGGCCGATGCGCCGCCGTTGGTCAGGCCGTGGACACCGGCAGATGCACCGCCATTCACAAACCCAACGGTTTCGGTCGATGAAACGCCGTTAACAAACCCAGCGTCCGGGGTCGATGAACCGCCGTTGATCGACCCATGGAGGCTGGTCGATGACCGGTTCGGCGATCCAGCGACCAAGGTCGATGGACTGCCGTAGCTCGATGCAGTCTCGGCCGATGCACTTCCGTTGGCCGATCCGCCGGCGACAACAGGCGATGCCGGTCCGCCGAGCGGGGACGCGGCATGCGCAGATCCGTTCGCGGCGGCACCGTCCGCCGGAGCCCGGGGCGCGGGTTCAATCGTGGGGATGACGCCGCCGAGAAAGGCGGCGATGTGCCGTGACATCAGCTCGCTCTGCTGCCGCGCGAGTTCCATCTGCTGGGCGATGACGCGCTCGTTCTGCTCGCGCATCATCTCCATCTGCCGCTCCACCAGCCGCTCCAGCGCGCCCGCGTTCTCCGCCCAGCCCCGCTGCGAGCCGGGCGCCGGGTAGAAGGCCGGCGGCGCGGCGATGGTCCGCGGCGGCTCCGCGGGTACGGGTGCCGCCGCTTCCGGGACGACGCCTTCCGCGGCGAGAGCCTGCGCGACTGCTTCCGCGATGACGGGCTCCGGCACCGCGGGCCGGTCCACGTGGACCACTACGTCCGGCGCCAGCGCGCGGTCGATGTGCTCCGCCAGCGCATCCAGAGTAACGATCTCTTCCAGCAGCTCCACGAGCGACACCCGCACGCCGACGCGCTTTTCAATCGCCTGAATCCCCTGCAGCAGGAGCAGCGAATCGAACCCGGCGCGAAAAAAGTCCACGCCGGTCTCCACCTGGTCCGCCCCGATGCCGGTAAGCTCGGCCGAAATCTCCCGCAGGCGCTGCAGAATGTCCCGCCGGCGCGGGGAGGCCTGGGCCGCCCGTCCATTGTCCATCATGTCCGGTTCCTTGCCGTGGTGAGCATCCGGGGCGGGCGTGCCGCCCTGTTCCAGTTCCGCCTGATCGGGGAGAGGCGCGGCCGGGCGCGGCGCGTCCACGAAGTACCGCCTGCGCTCGAACGGGTAGCCGGGAAGCGGAACCCGCCGCCGCGACTCGCCCGCGCTGAACGCCGGCCAGTCCACCCGCACCCCCGCGCACCACAGCCCGCCCAGCGTGTCCAGCAGAAAGCGCAGGTCGTCCACGCGGTTGTGCGGATGGCGCAGCGAGCTGAACGCCGTGTGCGCGCCCGCGTCGCCGGTGGGGTGCTGCATGGCCCAGGCGCCCAGCGTCTGCCCCGGGCCCACCTCCAGCATCACCCATCCCGGCTCTGCGCGCAGCGTGGCCACGCCGTCGGCAAAGCGCACCGTCTGGCACAGGTGGCGCGCCCAGTAGCCCGGCGAGCGCGCCTCTGCCTCCGTCATCCACGTCCCCGTCACGTTGCTGACGATGGGGATCCGCGGCGCCGCCAGCTCGAACCCCTCCACCAGCCGTTCCAGTTCCGCCGCGACCGCCGTCATGGCGCGCGAGTGAAAGGCGTGGCGCGTGGTGAGGCGGCGGCTCACGGTGCCCCGCTCCGCCAGCACCGCCTCCAGCGCCTGAATCGCCTCCACCGGCCCGGCCGCCACGCAGCTTTCCGGCGTGTTCACCGCCGCCACGTCCACCCCGGCGGGGAGCAGGGCGCGCAGCTCCGCCTCCCCCAGCGGAACGGCGAGCATGGCGCCTTCCGGCAGGGCGTCGATCAGCCGGGCGCGCAGTGCCACCAGCCGCAGCGCGTCTTCCACCCGCAGCACGCCCGCCACGCAGGCGGCCACGTACTCGCCCAGCGAGTGGCCCAGCAGCGCGCGGGGCTCCACGCCCCAGCTCATCCACAGCCGCGCCAGCGCGTACTCCGTCACGAAGACGGCGGGCTGCGCCAGGCGGGTGTCGTCCAGCGCCGAGGGGGCCGGGGCGGCGTCGCGGCCCAGCATCGCCCGGAGGTTCCATCCGCCGGACGCCGGCCCGTCATCCCCCGCGGGGCCGTACATCACCGCGCGCAGATCGCTCCCCAGCACGGGAAGGAGCAGTTCGCAGCACTCGTCCACGGCGTCGCGGAACGCGGGCTCCGCGTCGTACAGGCCGCGCGCCATGTCCACGTGGTGCATCCCCAGCCCGGGGAACAGAAAGGCGGCGGGCCGCTCCGCCTGCACGCGCGCCGCGCCCCCGGCCGCGGCCTCGCGCAGCGCCGCCGCGCCCTCCGCCGCGTCCGCGCACACCACGGCCAGGCGGTGCTCCATCTCGCGCCGCCCCGTCTGCAGCGTGAAGGCGGCGTCCGCCAGCCCGGGCGACTCCGCCTCCAGGTGCGCGGCCAGGTTGCGCGCCGCCGCCGCCGCGGCCTCCGGCGTCCGCGCGGAAAGCACCAGCAGCTGCAGGGCGCGCGACGGGCCGGACGGCGCGGGGACGGGTGCTTCTTCCAGGATGACGTGCGCGTTGGTGCCGCCGATGCCGAACGAGCTGACCCCCGCGCGGCGCGGGGTGCCGTTGCGCTCCCACGGCCGCAGCTCCGTGTTGACGAACACGCGCCCGCCGGACGCCGCGATCTCGGGGTGCGGCACCGTGCAGTGCAGCGACGGCGGAATCTGCTGGTGCTTGAGCGACATCACCGTCTTGATGAAGCCGGTGATCCCCGCCGCCGCGTCCAGGTGGCCCACGTTGGTCTTGACCGAGCCGATGGCCCAGCGGTGCCCCTCCACCCCGGCCAGCACCTGCCCCACCGCCTTGAGCTCGATGGCGTCGCCCAGCGGGGTGCCGCTGCCGTGCGCCTCCAGGTAATGGATGGTGGACGGGTCCACCTGCGCGGCGGCCAGCGCCTCGGAAAGCACGCGCGCCTGCCCGGTGACGCTGGGCGCCGTGTAGCCCACCTTCTGCGCGCCGTCGTTGTTGACGGCGCTGCCGCGGATGACGGCGTGGATGGTGTCGCCGTCCGCCAGCGCGTCCTCCAGCCGGCGCAGCGCCACCATCCCCGCCCCGCTCCCGCCCACGGTGCCGCGCGCCTCCGCGTCGAACGCGCGGCAGTGCCCGTCCGGCGATGCGATCCCCTCGGGGACGTACAGGTAGCCGGTGCGCAGCGGCACCCCGATGCCGGCGCCCCCGGCCAGCGCCATGTCGCACTCGCCGGCCAGCAGGCTCTGGCAGGCCAGGTGCACGGCCACCATGGAGGTGGAGCAGGCGGTCTGCACGGCCAGGCTGGGCCCGCGCAGGTTCAGCCGGTACGAGATGCCGGCGGCCAGGTGGTCCTTTTCGTTCCCCAGCAGCAGGCGCGTGGTGCCCACGGAGCGCATCAGCTCCGGGCTGGCGGCCAAGTTGGCCAGGTAGCCGCTGGTGCTGCACCCCGCGAACACGCCCACCGGCCGGTCCACGCGGGCGGGGTCGTAGCCCGCGTGCTCCAGCGCCGCCCAGGCGCACTCCAGCAGCACGCGGTGCTGCGGATCCAGGATCTCGGCGTCGCGCGGGGTGAGGTGAAAGAGCCCCGCGTCAAACTCGTCCGCGCCGGCCAGCTCGCCGCGCGCGGGGACAAAGTCCGGGTGGTCCAGGAGCTCCGGGTCCGTCCCCGCCGCGGCCAGCTCGGCGCGGGAAAAGAAGCGGATGGACTCCACGCCGTCGCGGAGGTTGCGCCAGAAGGCGTGAATGTCGGGGGCGCCGGGAAACCGCCCCGCCATCCCCACCACCGCCACCTCCAGCCCGGTCGCTTCGCCGGGGTCGATGCCGTGCTCTGCCATGACCATGCGTGGTGAAGTGTGATGCATCTTCTACGGCCGCCGGGCGCGTCCCGCCGCCCGGCGCGCTTCCAGCCGGCTCACCCCCGCCTGCCGCGCCCCGCCCCGCTCCCCGCCCTCTTCCACCGCTCCTGCATCCGCCCCGTGCGCCAGCCGGCCGGCCAGCGCCCGCGCCGTGGGGAACTGAAACAATTCCACCACCGGCACCTGCACCCCGAACTCCGCCGCCACCCGGGCCTGCAGCTTCACCAGCAGAAGCGAGTGGCCGCCCAGGTCAAAGAAGTTGTCCTCCATCCCCACCGCCGCCACGCCCAGCACCTCGCGCCACACCGCGGCCATCCGCGCCTCCATCCCCCCGGCGGGGACCACGGCGCCCTCCGCCGGGGCCGCCGCGGCGGGCGCGGGAAGAGCGCGGCGGTCCAGCTTGCCGCCGGGCGTCATCGGCAGCGCGTCCAGCGCGACGATGGCCGCCGGCACCATGTAGTCGGGAAGGGTGCGCCGCAGGTGGGCCCGCAGCGCCGCCGGGTCCGCGCCGCCCACCACGTACGCCGCCAGCCGCCGGTCACCCGGCGCGTCCTCGCGCACCACCACGGCGCAGTCGCGCACGGCGGGGTGGCGGCGCAGCGCGGCCTCCACCTCCCCCGGCTCGATGCGGAAGCCGCGGATCTTGGCCTGCGCGTCCAGCCTGCCCAGCGACTCCAGCGCGCCGTCCGCCCGCCAGCGCACGCGGTCGCCCGTGCGGTACATGCGCGCACCCGCGTCGCGCGAAAACGGATCGGGGACGAAGCGCTCCGCCGTCATCGCCGGGCGGCCCAGGTAGCCGCGCGCCACCTGCGCCCCGCCCACGTACAGCTCGCCGGGGACGCCCGCGGGGAGCGGGCGCAGCGAGGGGGAGAGCACGTAGCACCGGGTGTTGTGCAGCGGCCGGCCGATGGAGGGCGCGCGGGCCCCTTCCGGCGTCACCTGCCCGGAGGTGGCGACGACGGTGGTTTCGGTGGGCCCGTAGTTGTTGCTGAGGGCGAACGGGAGATGGGCGGCCGGGCGGGTGGCCAGCCGGTCGCCGCCGGCCAGCAGCCAGCGCAGCGCCGTCTCCGCCGGCCAGGGAAGCGCCAGCAGCGGCTCCGCCAGCGGGGTGGGGACAAAGGCGATCGTCACCCGGCGGCGCACCAGCCAGTCGCGCAGGGCGGCGGGGTCCGCGCGCACGGCGTCGGGAACCACCTCCACGCAGGCGCCGCGCGTCAGGTAGGGCCACACCTCCCACGCGGACGCGTCGAAGCCGGGGCTGGCCAGCTGCGTCGCCCGGTCCTCCGCCGTGACGGCAAAGGCGGCCTCGTGCCAGGCGCACAGGTTGGCCAGCCCGGCGTGCTCCACGCCCACGGCCTTGGGAGTGCCGGTGCTTCCGGAGGTGTAGATGACGTACGCCAGGCTGCGCGGCCCCGTGCTTTCGGCGGGCTCCGCCGCTTCGGTGGATGCGGAACCGTCGTCCTCCATCCATCCATCGACGTCGGCCACCTCCACGCCGGGGCGCGCGGGGAGCGCGGCGGCCAGCGCGCGCCGGGTGAGCAGGACGCGCGCGCCGGAATCGGCGACCATGGCGTCCAGCCGCTCCGCCGGATACGCGGGGTCCAGCGCCACGTACGCGCCGCCGGCCCGGAGCACGCCCAGCAGCGCCGCCACCAGCTCCGGCCCGCGCTCCAGGCACACGCCCACGGGAACGTCCGGCCCCACGACGCGGGCGCGCAGGCGGCGCGCGACGGAGCCGGCGCGGCGCTCCAGTTCCGCGTACGTCAGCGTGCGGTCGCCGTGCACGACGGCGGGGGCGTCCGGGGTGCGGGCGGCCCACTCGGCGAACCGCTCGTGCACGGGGCGGGTGTCGGCGTGGCGGAACGCGGTGCGGTTCCACTCCTCCAGCACCACGCGGCGCTCCCCGGCGCCCAGCAGCTCCAGCTCCGACAGGCGCACCGCGGGATTGGCGGCTACCTGCTCCAGCACGCGTCCCAGGTGCTCCATCATCCGCTCCACCGTGGCGCGGTCCCACAGGTCCGTGCGCCAGGTGAGCGCGCCCGCCAGCCCGTCGTCCACCGCGCCCAGGCCCAGGGTGAGGTCGAACTTGGCGGCGCCCCCCTCCGTCCCCATCTCCTCCACCGCCACGCCGGACAGCCCGGGGCTCGCGGACGACCCCGCATCCAGCGTGAACATCACCTGAAACAGGGGCGAATGGCTCAGGCTGCGTTCCGGCTGCAGCTCGGCCACCAGCTTTTCGAACGGCACTTCCTGGTGATCAAAGGCGCCCAGCGTGGTTTCGCGCACGCGGCGCAGCACCTCGCGGAACGACGGGTCGCCGGACAGGTCCGTGCGCAGCGCCAGCGTGTTGACGAAAAAGCCGATCAGCTCCTCCACCTCGCCGCGCGCGCGGCCGGAGACCGGCGTGCCCACCACCACGTCGTCCCCGCCGCCGTAGCGGGACAGCAGGGCCTGGAACGCGCCCAGCAGCACCATGAACAGGGTGGCGCCCTCCGCGTGCCCCAGGTCGCGCAGGGGCTTGAGGACATTTGCGGGGACGGTGACGGGGAGGGTGGCGCCGCCAAAGGTCTGCACCGCGGGGCGCGGCCGGTCCGTCGGCAACTCCAGCAGCGCGGGCGCGCCGGACAGCCTGCCGCGCCACCAGCCCAGGCTGCGCTCCAGATATTCGCCCGCGAGCTGCTGGCGCTGCCAGACGGCGTAGTCCGCGTACTGCACGGCCGGTTCGTCCAGCGGCGACTCGCGCCCGTCCGCGTAGGCGGCGTAGAGCGCGGCGAGTTCGCGGTGCAGCACGCCCAGACTCCACCCGTCGCTGACGGCGTGGTGCATTCCCATCCACAGCACCTGCTCCTGCTCCCCGAGCACCAGCAGCGCGGCGCGGAAGAGCGGCCCGGCGGACAGGTCGAACGGGCGCGCGGCCTCCGCATCCACCCGGCGCCGCACCTCGTCCCCGCGCTCCGTCTCGTCGAGGTGCGACAGGTCTTCCATCGCGAGGCGGAAGCCGGTGACGGGGAGAATGACCTGCACCGGCGCCCCGTCCTCCTCGCGGAAGACGGTGCGCAGCGCCTCGTGCCGGCGCACGACTTCGCCCAGGGCACGCTCCAGCGCGGGCGCGTTCAGCGGGCCGGACAGGCGCAGCGCGGAGTGCATGTTGTAGGTGGTGCTCCCCGGCTGCATCTGGTCCAGAAACCAGAGCCGCTCCTGCGCAAAGGAGAGCGGCGGACGGCGCATTACGGGAACCACCGGCGGCAGCGCGGGAGCGCCCTCGCGCCGCGCCTTCTCCACCACGCCCGCGAGCCCGGCGATGGTCGGCTTCTCGAACAGCGCGCGCAGGGGAAGGTCTGCCCCCAGCACCGCGCGGACGCGGGAAATGACGCGGGTGGCCAGCAGCGAGTGGCCGCCCATCTCAAAGAAGTTGTCGCGGATGCCCACCCGCTCCACGCCCAGCAGCGCGCTCCAGATCCCCGCCAGCACCTCTTCCACCGGCGTGCGGGGCGCCGCGTACCGGTCCTCCTGCACCATCTCCGGCGCGGGGAGCGCGCGGACGTCCAGCTTGCCGGAGGGGGTCAGCGGGAGCGAGGCAACCGCGACGAAGGCGGCGGGCACCATGTACTCCGGCAGCCCGCGGCGCAGGTCCGCGCGCAGGGTGTCGGCGTCCGCGTCGCCCACCACGTACGCCACCAGCCGCTTTTCCCCCGGCTGGTCTTCGCGGACGATGACCCGCGCCTCGCGCACGTCCGGATGCGCGGCGAGCACGCTTTCCACCTCGCCCGGCTCAATGCGGAAGCCGCGGATCTTTACCTGGTCGTCCAGCCGGCCCACGAACTCCAGCGTGCCTTCCGCGCGCCAGCGCATGCGGTCGCCGGTGCGGTACATCCGCGCGCCCGGCTGTGACGCGAACGGATCGGGGACGAAGCGCTCCGCGGTAAGCGCGGGGCGGTCCAGGTAGCCACGTACCACGCCGTCTCCGCCCACGTACGCTTCTCCCGGAACGGCTACCGGCAACGGCTCCAGCGCGCCGTCGAGCACGTACATCCGGGCGTTGCCGATCGGCCCGCCGATGGGCACCGTCGTTGCGCCGGCAGGTACGTCCCGGACCTCCTGGCACGTGCACCAGGCGGTGATTTCCGTCGGCCCGTACACATGCAGCAGCCGCCCGGGCCTGCCCGTGCCCAGCAGGTAACGGATGCTGTCGGCATCCACCTGCTGCCCGCCGTGAAGCAGTTCGCGAAGCCCCCCGAAGATCCCCGGCTGCTCGCGCGACAGGTGGTTGAGGAGCGCCGTCGTGAGATACAGGGTGGTAACGCGCTGTTCCTCCAGCAAACGACGGAAGCGGGCTCCTGAGAGCAGCACGTCCCTGGAAACGCCCACCAGCGTGGCACCGTTCAGCAGCGCGCCCCAGACCTCGAAGGTCATGGCGTCAAAGCTGGGGTTGGACGCATGGGCGACGCGGTCGCCCGGCAGCAGGGGCGCGTGGTCGGAATTCACGACCAGTTGAATGACCTCGCGATGACCCACCATGACGCCTTTGGGCCGGCCCGTGCTGCCGCTGGTGTAGTTGATGTACGCCAGGTTCTCCGGGGACACGCCGCTCCGGGGAGCGCTGGCCGGATACAGCGCGAGAATGACGTCCGCCTCGTCCAGCGGAACGGTGCGAAGGTCTGAGCCCGGGAGAGCCCGGACCGGAGTGCCGCGGGCCAGCAGCACGCGAATGCCGCTGTCGGCGAGCATCAGTTCCAGGCGCTCCGCCGGGTACTCGGGGTCGATGGGAACGTAGCACCCTCCCGCCTTGAGGATGGCCAGCACCGAGACGATCAGGTGTATGCTGCGGTCCAGAAGCACGCCGACCCGCCGCTCCGGCCCCACCCCGAGCCCCGCCAGGTGGTGCGCCAGCCGGTTGGCCCGCGCGTCCAGTTCCGCGTAGGTCACCGTTTCGCCGTCCCATGCCAGCGCGACCGCATCGGGCTGCGCGGCGGCGCGCGCCGCGAAGAGCTCATGAATGCAGACGCCACGCGGATACGGCCGCTCCGTCCGGTTCCACTCTTCCACCACCAGGGCGCGCTCCGCCCCGGCCTGCAGCCGCAGCCGCGACAGGTGAAGGTCCGGATCATCCACCCCCTGCCGCAACACACGCGCAAAGTGCGTGAGCATGCGGTCCGCCGTCTGCCGCTCAAACAGATCTGTGCTGTACGTGAGCCAGGCATGCAGCCCGCGTCGGGACTCGGAAATCCCCAGCGTCAGATCGAACTGGGCGGTATCCGTCTGCACCTCCAACGAGTCAGCGTCCAGACGATGAGCGCTCCCTTCGGCGTCCGGAACGGCCTCGGTGGTGAACATCACGTGAAAGAGGGGCGAATGCGCCAGGCTGCGCTCGGGCTGGAGTTCGGCCACCAGCCGCTCGAACGGAACTTCCTGGTGCTCAAAGGCGCCAAGGGTTGTTTCGCGCACCCGACGCACCACCTCGCGGAATGACGGATCGCCGTCCAGACGGGTGCGCAGGACCACGGTGTTGACGAAAAAGCCGATCACCTCCTCCACTTCGCGGCGGCCGCGCCCCGACATGGGACTGCCTACGACGATGTCGTCGCCCGCGCCGTACCGGGCGACCAGCATCTGGAACGCGGCCAGCAGCACCATGAAGAGGCTCGCGTCCTCTTCCCGTGCCAGCGAGTTCACCCGGTCACGGAGATCGGCGGGAAGGTCGAGCGCCACGCGGTCCCCGCGAAAGCTCTGCACGGCGGGGCGCGGGCGGTCCGCGGGCAGGTCAAGCAGCGCGGGCGCGCCCGCCAGGCGTTCCCGCCAGTACGCCAGGTGCCGCTCCAGCGTGTCCCCCCGAAGCCGCTCACGCTGCCATGCCGCATAGTCGGCGTACTGCACCTGCGGCGGTGCCAGCGGTGACGCGGCGCCCTCCAAAAACGCTGCATACAGGGTCGACACTTCGCGCAACAGCACGCCAATGCTCCACCCGTCCGCCACCGCGTGGTGCAGGTTCAGCAGGAGCACGTCGCCGTCCCCGAGGCGCAGCAGCCGCGGGCGGAACAGCGGACCCGCCGAAAGGTCGTAGGGCCGCACAGCCTCCTGCCCGGCCCGGCGGATCATCTCTGCCTCACGCGCCGCCGGCATATGGCCGGAAAGATCCTCCACCGGGAGGATGAAGCCGGCGAAAGGCGCGGCGTGCTGCAGGACCGTTCCGTCCACCTCGTGAAAGGTCGTGCGCAGCGCTTCGTGCCGGCGTACGACTTCACCCAGGGCGCGCTCCAGAACGGGGGCGTTCACGGAGGCGAGGCGGTACGCACCCGTGATGTTGTAGGCGGCGGACGCGGGATCCAGTTGATGCAGCAGCCACATGCGCTCCTGGCCGAAGGAGAGCGGCGCGGGCCCCGCCGCAGCACGAGGGCGGATCACGTCTGCGCCTCCGCCGCCCAGCCGGCCGGCAAGGCGCAGCAGCAGGTCAAGTTTTTTTCGTCCGGAACCGTCTCGCTCTGCGGGCGAGGCGGTGGCGTCGCTCCGGGTCGGCGCGTTCGTGCTGTCCATCAACGGCCTCAAAGGCTGGAAGTCTCGATTGGGATGCCGCTACCCGCCGCGGCGTCAGACCGCGCCGCGCGCTTCATCGTCAGAAGGGACGCGTGCGCCGCCACCCGCCTGTTCCGCGGCGGACCGGATGCCCACCGGCCCGCGCCATCGCCCGGTCGCCGGCACAATCTCCGGGCACAGGCGCGTGGGAACGTTCAGCGACCCGGCCAGCCGCCGCGCCCACAGCCAGACGTCGTGGTGCGGCTTCCGGTCGCGGGTGCGAAAGGTCCGCCCCGCGGACGGCTGGGCAGTCCGCGGCAGAATGCCCGTCTGCTCGTACTCGTCCAGTTGCCGCACCAGAAAGTGGATGGCGAGCTTTTCGGCGCGGCAGTACAGCGTTTCAGCGTTGTCACCGGGGTGCATCGGCGGGCGTACGTGCGCCAGCACGTCACCTGTGTCGATGCCGCTGTTCACAAAGTGGATCGTGGTGCCGATCCGGTCGAAGTCACCGGCGTACAACGCGAAGAAGAAGCAGTGGTTGCCCCGGTACCAGGGCAGGTACCCTCCATGGATGTTCAACACCACGGGCCCCAGCCGCTGCAGGACGGGCCAGAGCAGGATGGACGTTCCCATCACCACGGTGACGTCGGGCCGGCACGCCTCGATGACCTCGGGCACGGACGGGTCGTTAATCCAGGGGACCACGTGAGCCGGCCGGTTCTCTCCCGGGGACGGCGGAAACTGGGCGGCACGATAGGCATCCAGCCCCAGATACCTGCGCCTCGCGCCGTGGTAGACCGCCCACCCGTACTCCCGCCAGGCTTTTCGGCGGGCCAGACGGTCCAGCCGCGCGGAACCGGGTTCCACCACCACCGCGGGTACCTCGAATCGTCCGCGCAGCGCGGCGACCAGGTAGTGGTGGTGCGGTTGATCTGAGCAGAGCACCGCGACTCGCATCATGTTTCCTCCGGATCAACGCCATGGTGCGGCTCCAGCCCCCGCCGGAGCCGCCGGTCATCAAAGTCAGGCGGTCAATTCGTCCGTCATCTCGCGAAGCTGAAGCATGAGCGCCTCCACCCGCGCGGCACCCTCCGCCCAGCGCGGATCGGAAGCCAGCAGCCGCGCCAGGGCGGCGATGGTGGGCGCGTCGAACAGGGTGCGCAGCGGCAGTTCGAACCCGAACAGCTCGTGAATGCGCGACACCGCGCGAATCACCAGCAGCGAGTGGCCGCCCAGCACGAAGAAGTCGTCGTTCACCCCCACGCGCTCCAGCCCCAGCACCTCCGCCCAGATCTCCGCCAGCGCCTCCTCCACCGGCGTGCGCGGCGCCACGTACCGGTCTTCCGCGGCCAGCTCCGGCACGGGGAGCGACCTGACGTCCAGCTTGCCGTTGGGTGTCAGCGGCAGGTGGGGGAGGATGACAAAGGCGGCGGGCACCATGTACTCCGGCAGCCCGCGGCGCAGGTGGACGCGCAGATCGTCCGCGTCCACTTTGCCCACTATGTACGCCACCAGCCGCTTTTCCCCCGGCTGGTCCTCGCGGACGATGACGCGCGCCTCGCCCACCTCCGGATGGGCACAGAGCACGCTTTCCACCTCGCCCGGCTCAATGCGGAAGCCGCGGATCTTTACCTGCTCGTCCAGCCGCCCCACGAACTCAAGCGTGCCGCCCTCCGTCCAGCGCACGCGGTCGCCGGTGCGGTACATCCGCGTGCCCGGTTGTGACGCAAAGGGATCGGGGACGAAGCGCTCCGCCGTGAGCGCGGGGCGGTCCAGGTAGCCACGCACCACGCCGTCGCCGCCCACGAACGCCTCGCCCGGCACCCCGGCGGGCGCGGGATGACCATCCGCATCCAGCACGTAGATCCGCTGGTTCCCCGTGGGCCGGCCGACGCTGACGGTGAGCGCGTCCTCATCCACGTGGCGCACGTCCTCATATGAGCACCACGCGGTCGTTTCCGTCGGCCCGTACATGTGCAGCAGGCGCCGCGGCCGGCCCAGCTTCACCACGCGGCGCACGCTCTCCGCGTCCGCCGCCTGCCCGCCGAACAGCACCTGGCGCAGCGGGGCAAAGATGTCCGGCAGCTCGCGCGACAGCTGGTTCAGCAGCGCCGTCGTCTGGTAGAGCGTGGTGATCCGCTGCTCGCGCAGTAACGCGTACAGCGCGGGCGGGGAAAGGAGGATTTCGCGGTCGATGCCCACCAGCGTGGCGCCGTTCAGCAGCGCGCCCCACGCCTCGAATGTCAGCGCGTCAAAGCTGGCGCTGGAGGCCTGCGCCACGCGGTCGCCGGGCGCGAGCTGCACGTAATCCGTCTCGCGGACGAGCTGCACCACGTGCCGGTGCGCCACCATCACGCCCTTGGGCTTTCCGGTGCTCCCGCTGGTGTAGACGATGTACGCCAGGCTCTCATCCGACGCGCCGCCGCGGGGCGCGTCCGCCCGCTCCGCCGCGAGCGCATCGTCAATCGTGTCGAGGTGGATGACGTCCAGCCCATCCACCACCGGCACATCCGCCACTCCGCGCCGCGTGAGGAGGACGCGCACGCCCGCGTCGGCCAGCATCAGCCCCAGACGCTCCGCGGGATACGCCGGGTCCAGCGGGACGTAGCACCCGCCCGCCTTGAGGATGGCGAGCAGGGAGACGATGAGCTCCGCGCCGCGCTCCAGCAGCACGCCCACGCGCGACTCCGGCCCCACGCCGCGGCGGACCAGGTGGTGCGCCAGCCGGTTGGCCCGCGCATCCAGTTCCGCGTAGGTGAGATGGAGATCGTTCCACGCCAGCGCGGGCGCGTCCGGCCGCTCGCGGACCATCGACTCGAACAGCTCGTGGATGCAGACGTTGCGCGGATACGGCCGCTCGGTCCGGTTCCACGCGTGCACCATCGTCTCCCGCTCCGCCTCATCCGCCAGCGCCACGCTGCCCAGGCGGCGGTCCGGGTCGTCCGCCAGCTGGTCCAGCACGCGGGCCAGCTGCTCCAGCAGCCGGTCGATGGTCCCCGCGTCGAAGCGGCTTTCATCGTAGCCCACACTCAGCAGCAGCTCCGGGCCGGGCGCGGCGGCCAGGGTGAGCGGGTAGCTGGTCCACTCCACCGCGCGCGAGTCGGTGATGCGCAGCTCCGCCTCGCCCTCCTCGCCGCCGGGGTAGTTCTCGAACACGTACAGGCTCTCGAAGAGCGGCGTGCCGCGTGGCACCTCGCTCCACCCCTGCACCCGGGCCAGCGGCGCATGCTCGTGCTCGCGCGCGCCGGCCTGGGCGCGCTGCAGCCCGATCAGCCACGCGCCGGCACGCGCATCCCCATCCACCCGCACCCGTACGGGAAGGGTGTTGATGAACAGCCCCACCATCTGCTCCACCCCCTCCAGCTCCGCCGGACGGCCGGAAACGATGGATCCGAACACCACGTCGCGAACCCCGCCCAGCCGTGACAGGAGTAGCGCCCACGCGCCCTGGAGCATGGTGTTGAGCGTGACGCGCCCCGCGCGGGCGGCCTCTTCCACCCGCCGCGTGCGCACGGGGGCCAGCAGCAGCTGCCGCCGCGCGTGGCGAAGGCCGGAATCCGGGCCGGCCGGGCGGTCCACCCCCAGCGGCGTGGGCGCGCCAAAGCCCGCCAGCACCTCCGTCCAGTAGCGTTCCGCAGCCGCGTGGTCGCGCCCGCGCAGCCACGCGATGTAGTCGCGGTACGGGCGCGCGCGCCTGCGCTGCACCGCCCCGCCCGCCCGCCACCCCGCGTACAGCTGCAGCACTTCATCCAGCACCAGCGCGGACGACCAGCCGTCCATCAGCAGGTGGTGCTGGCTTAGCACCATCCAGTGCGCATCATCCTCCACGCGGAACAGGGCGCAGCGCAGCAACGGCGCGCGGTGCAGGTCAAAGCCGCGCGCGCGGTCATCCGCCAGGTGACGGTCCAGCGCCGCCTCCCGCTCGGTGGGGGACAGGGAGCGCCAGTCCCCGGTCGTCCACGGCAGCTCCGCGGCGGCGTGCACCCGCTGCAGCGGCCGCTCCAGCCCCTGCCACACAAAGGAGGTGCGCAGCACGGCGTGCCGGCCCGCCACCTCGGCCCAGGCGCGGCGGAGGAGATCCGCGTCCAGACGGCCTTGCAGCAGATGGGCGAGCTGCACCTGGTACGCTTGCGCCCCGCCCTCGTACAGCGCGTGAAAGAGCAGCCCATCCTGAAGCGGGGAAAGCGGATACAGGTCCTCCACCCCCGCCGCGCCCGCGACGGCCGTCTCCAGCTCCGCCTGCGTCAGCGCCGCCAGCGGAAAGTCCGACGGCGTGCACCCGCCCGCGCCCGCCGCCCGGCAGTGCCCGATCAGGCCGCGCAGCGCGCGGAGGTACCCGTCCGCGACCCGCGCGATGGTGTCCGGGGAATGCGTCGCTCCGTCGTACGTCCACGCCAGCCGCAGACAGCCGCCGTCGATGGCGCCGTTGACCTCGATGGCGAACGGGCGGCGGTTGGCCTCCGCCTGGTCGCGGCCGCGGGGGCCGTCCTCAAAGCGGAAGCGCTCGGCCAGCGCCAGCCCGTGATCGAACTGGCCCAGGTAGTTGAAGGCGATGCCGGGCTCCGGCTGGGCGCGCAGCTCCGCCCGCATCGCCGGGTCCGGTGCAAAGGCGCGCAGCACGCTGTAGCCGATTCCCCGTCGCGGAACGGCGCGCAGCTGCTCCTTGACGGACATCAGCCGGGCGCCGGGTCCGTCCGCGCCCGCCAGGTCCAGGACGAGGGGGTAGATGCTGGTGAACCACCCCACCGTGCGGGTGAGGTCGATCCCGGCGCCGATCTCCTCTTCCCGCCCGTGCCCTTCCAGCGCGATGCGCAGCCGCGGGCTTCCGGTCCACGCCTGGACGGCGTCCGCCAGCGCGCAGAGGAGCACGTCGTTGATCTGCGTGCGATAGGCGGCGGGCACCTCGCGCAGCAGCGCGGCCGTCTCCTCCTCTTCCAGGTGAATGACCAGCGTGTGCACGCCCGGCTCGCCCGCGCCGTCCCCCGGGACCGGCGCCACGCCGTCCGCGCCCTGCGCCCGCCAGAACTCCGCCTCCGCGGCCAGTTCACCGCCCTGCGCGTACGCCCGCAGCGCGTGCGACCAGTCGCGGAACGAGGTGCCGCGCGGCGGCAGATCCACCGCTTCGCCGGCCTCCAGCCGGGCGCAGGCGCGCTCCAGATCCTCGCGCAGGATGCGCCACGAAACTCCGTCCACCACCAGGTGATGGAGGATGAGGAGCAGGACGCGGCCTTCTTCCCCGCGGTCGATGAGGACGGCGCGCCCCAGCGGTCCGTGCTCCAGGTCGAGCGCGGCCTGACGGGTCTGCGCGGCCTCGTCCTGCGCGCGGTCGCGGTCCGCGGCGGGGAGCGCGGACAAATCCACCCGTTCCAGCGAAATCCCCGCGTGCGCGGCGTGCGCCTGTTCCCATCCCTCCGCCGTCCGGCGGAAGCGGAGCCGCAGCGCGTCGTGGTGCTCCAGCACCGCGTCCAGCGCGGCGCGCAGGGTGTCCGCGCGCAGCGCGTCATCCACCCGCAGCAGCATGGACTGGTTGTGGTGCCCGGGCGCGGGCTGCTCCTGCTCCAGAAACCACTGCTGCACCGGCGTCAGCGGCACGCGGCCATCGGGACGGAGATGAGCCGCGACGACCGTCGTCTCCGCGCGCACCGCCACGGAGGCCAGTTCGGCGATGGTCTGGTACTCGAACATCTGCCGCGGGGTGATCTCCACCCCGGCGCGGCGGGCGCGGGCCACGACCTGAATGGACAGGATGCTGTCGCCGCCCAGCTCAAAGAAGTTCTGCCGCACGCCCACGCGCTCCCGCCGCAGCACCTCTCCCCACACCTCCGCCAGCGTGTGTTCGATGGCGGTGGCGGGCGCCACGTACTCCGCCGCGGACGCGTACTCCGGCGCGGGAAGGGCGCGGCGGTCCAGCTTGCCGTTGGGCGTCAGCGGCAGTTGGGCGAGGATGACGAAGGCGGAGGGGATCAGGGCCTCGGGGAGCGTGCGCCGCAGCTCTGCCCGCAGCCCGGCGGGGTCGGCGGGGCCCACGACGTAGGCCACCAGCCGCACCTCTCCCGGCGCGTCCCGGCGGGCGATCACGGCGCAGTCGCGTACGGAGGAGATGCGGCGCAGCGCCGCGTCCAGCTCGCCCGGCTCCACGCGCATTCCGCGGATCTTTACCTGCGCGTCCAGCCGGCCCAGGTACTCCAGCACGCCGTCTGCCCGCCAGCGCGCGCGGTCGCCGGAGCGGTACATGCGCGCACCGCCATCGGCCGAAAACGGATCGGGGACAAAGCGCTCCGCCGTCATCCCCGGGCGCCCCAGGTAGCCGCGCGCCACCTGCACCCCGCCGATGCACAGCTCGCCCGGCACGCCGGCGGGGAGCGGGCGCAGACCATCGTCCAGCACGTACGACGTCGTGCCCGGCGCCGGCGCGCCGAGCGGCACGGTGCCCGCGCGCGCGTCCTCCGCGCCGCACCGGTGCGTGGCGCTGTCGATGCAGCACTCCGTGGGGCCGTACAGGTTCACCAGCCGCGCGGCGGGAAGCACCTCCGCCAGTCGGGCACACAGCTCGCCGGGGAGCGCCTCGCCGCCGCAGAACACCAGGCGCAGCGACGTGCAGGCCGCCAGTTCCGGCTCATCCAGCAGCACGCGGAACAGGGAGGGCACCAGCTGCAGCAGGGTGACGCCGCGCGCGCGGACCTCGCGAACCAGCGCCCGCGGGTCGCGCTCCACGCCGGGGCGCCCCATCACCAGCCGCCCGCCCGCCAGCAGCGGCGCAAAGAACTCCCACACGGAGGCGTCAAAGGCGGCGGGCGTCTTCTGCAGCACCACGTCCCCCGCGCCCACGCCGAAGTCGCGGTTGAACCACGCCATGTGGCTGGCCAGCGCCCGGTGCGGCACGGCCACGCCCTTGGGCGCGCCGGTGCTTCCGGAGGTGTAGATGACGTACGCCAGGTTGTCCGGCCCGGCGCGCACCCCCAGGTCCGCCGCGCTCTCCTCGTCCGCCGTCTCCGCCGCGTCCACCGCCGCCACGCCAGCGGGGATGGATGCGCCGCGGCCCGCGATCACCAGCGCCGCGCCGGCCCCGGCGAGCAGCGCCTGCATGCGCTCCGCGGGCGCCTCCGGATCCACCGGCACGTACGCCGCGCCCGCCTTGAAGATGGCGAGGATGCCGGTCACCAGCTCCGGCCCGCGCTCCACGCAGATCCCCACCCGCGACTCCGGCCCCGCACCCAGCCGTACCAGCCGCCGCGCCAGGCGGTTGGCTCGCGCGTTCAGCTCCGCGAAGGTGAGCGGCCCATCCGCCGATTCCACCGCGACGGCATCCGGCGTGCGCGCGGCCCGTGCCTCAAACGCGTGGTGCACGCACTCCGCCGCCGGGGGCGCCGCCACTGCCGCGCCGCTCCACTCGCGTAGCACGCGGCCGCGCTCCTCGTCCGCCAGCAGCTCCACCGCGGAAAGGCGCATCCCGGGGTTCGCGGCCACCTGCTCCAGCACGCGGCGCAGGTGCTCCGCCATCCGTTCGACGGTGCCGGGGCGGAACAGGTCGGTGCTGTAGCCCAGCACGCCGCGCAGCCCGTCGTCCCCCGCGGCCAGGTACAGGCTGAGATCGAACTTGGTGGTGGCGCCTTCCATCTCCAGTTCCCGGACGGTGATGCCAGGAAGCGCGGCGTCGTCCGGCGTGGCGGCGTCCAGGGAAAAGGTCACCTGCACCAGCGGCGAGTGGCTCAGGCTGCGCTCCGGCTGCAGCTCCGCCACCAGCTTCTCAAACGGCAGCTCCTGGTGCTCGTACGCGCCGAGCATCGTTTCGCGCACCCCGCGCAGCGCCTGGGCGAACGTGGGGTCGCCGGACAGGTCCGTCCGCAGCGCGAGCGTGTTGACGAACAGGCCGATCACCTCTTCCACCTCGCGCCGCGTGCGCCCGGCGATGGGGCTGCCGACCACGACATCCTCCGTCCCCGCATACCGGGCAAGCAGAAGCTGAAACGCCGCCAGCACCACCATGTACAGCGTGGCGCCCTCGCGCCGACCCAGCGCCTCCAGCGCGTCCATCAGCTCGCGCGGAAGCGCCACGGGAACGTGCGCGCCCCGGTGCGTGCGCACGGCCGGGCGCGGGTGGTCCGTCGGCAGCTCCAGCAGCGCCGGGGCGCCGGCCAGCCGCTCGCGCCAGTACGCCAACTGCGCCTCCAGCAGCTCGCCGCGCAGCTGCTCGCGCTGCCACACTGCGTAGTCCGCGTACTGCACCGGCGACGGGGCAAGAGCGGGTTCATCGCCCTGCGCGAAGGCGGCGTAGAGGGCGGATAATTCGCGCAGCAGCACGCCGGTGCTCCACCCGTCGCTCACCGCGTGGTGCATGGCGAGCAGCAGGACGTGCTCGCCCTCGCTCATCCTCACGAGCGAGGCGCGGAACAGCGGGCCGCGGGAGAGGTGGAACGGGCGCGCCGCGTCTTCCGCGGCCAAGCGGCGCACGGCGGCCTCGCGCTCCGCCGGCTCCAGCGCGGAAACGTCTTCGGTCGCGAGCGAAAAGGAGGTGAACGGGGTGATGACCTGCGCGGCGACGCCCTCCACCTCGGCGAAGACCGTGCGCAGCGCCTCGTGCCGGCGAACCACCTCGCCCAGCGCGCGCTCCAGCGCGGCGGCGTTCAGCGGGCCGGTGAGGCGGAGCGCGGCGGGGATGTTGTACAGCGGGCTGTCCGGCTCCAGACGATCCAGAAACCAGAGCCGCTCCTGCGCGAACGAGAGCGGAAGCGGGCCCGTGCGCGCCACGGGAATCACCGGCGGGACGGCGGGACGGGCCGCGCGGCGCATCCCCTCGATCACCTCCGCGACGCCGGCCACGGTGGGCGCCTCGAACATCACCCGCAGCGGCAGCTCCACGCCGAACACCTCGCGAACGCGGGAGACGACGCGCGTGGCCAGGAGCGAGTGCCCGCCCAGCGCAAAGAAGCCGTCGCGCGCGCCCACCCGCTCGCGGCGCAGCACCTGGCCCCAGATCCCCGCCAGCACCTGCTGCACCGGCGTGGAGGGCTCGGCGTACTCCGCTTCCGCCGGGGCGTCGGCGGGCGCGGGGAGCGCGCGGCGGTCCAGCTTGCCGTTGGGCGTCAGGGGAAGCGCGTCCAGCGCGACGAACGCGGCGGGAACCATGTGCTCCGGCAGCGTGCGCCGCAGTTCCGCGCGCAGTTCGGCGGGGTCGGCGCCGCCGACGACGTAGGCGGTGATGCGGGGATCGCCCGGTGCGTCCTCGCGCACCACGACGGCGCAGTCGCGCACGGCGGGGTGGCGGCGCAGCACGGACTCAATCTCGCCCAACTCGATGCGGAAGCCGCGGATCTTTACCTGCGCGTCCAGCCGGCCCAGGTACTCCAGCGCGCCGTCCGCCCGCCATCGTGCGCGGTCGCCCGTGCGGTACATGCGCGCACCCGCATCGACGGAAAACGGGTCGGGGACGAAGCGCTCGGCGGTCAGGGCGGGGCGGTTCAGGTAGCCGCGCGCCACCTGCACCCCGGCGATGAACAGCTCGCCGGGCACGCCCACCGGCGCGGGACGGCCCGCCGCGTCCAGCACGTACAGCCGCGTGTTCCACACCGGCCGCCCGATGGGCACCACCGAATCGCCCGGCGCGCAGGCCCAGAAGCTCACGTCTACGGCGGCTTCGGTGGGGCCGTACAGGTTGTGCAGACGCGCGCCGGACGGGAACCGCTCGTAGAAGCGCGCCACGGACTCCGCGGAAAGCGCCTCGCCGCTGCACACCACGCGCGACAGGCTGGGGCAGTCCTCCGCGCCGGCCGCCTCCAGAAACGGCGGCAGCATGGAGGGAACGAAGTGCAGCGTGGTCACCCCGCGCCGCCGGATCTCGTCGCGCAGGTACGCGGGATCGCGGTGCCCGCCGGGGCGGGCGATGACCAGCGTCGCGCCCCTTTGCAGCGGCCAGAAGAACTCCCACACGGAGACGTCAAAGGAGAACGGCGTCTTCTGCAGCACCACGTCGTGCGCGGCCAGGCCGTACTCCGCCTGCATCCAGCAGAGGCGGTTGATGACGGCGCCGTGCTGGTTCACCACGCCCTTGGGCCGCCCCGTGCTCCCGGAGGTGTAGATGACATACGCCGCGTTCGACGGCCCCACCCCGCTCCGCGGATTCTCCTGATCGTCACTCCCGTCGATGGCGCCAGCTCGATCATCCTCATCGATGGAGCGGCTTTGATCGATCCGATCGGTGCCGTCGATCCCACGAATCCGATCATCCCCGTCGATGCGATGACGTTGATCGATCAGATTGTTTTCATCGATCAGATCAACCTCTTTCGTCCGATCAAACCCGCCTGTCTGGCCGATGGCGTCGGTCCGACGAAGGCCATCAATCCGATGAATCTCACCGGGCTGATCGACCCCACTGATCGCGCCGGCCGCATCATCCAGGCAGAGCACACGGACGCCCGGCGCGGCGGGGATGGTGCCGAGGAGCGCGGACTGGGTCAGCAGCAGGCCGATGCCCGCATCCTCCACCATGCCCGCCAGCCGCTCCGCGGGATAGCCGGGATCCAGCGGGACGTACGCGCCTCCCGCCTTGAGGACGGCCAGAATGCCGGCCACCATCTCCAGGCTGCGCTCCAGGCACAGCCCCACGCGCGCCTCCGGACCCACGCCCATCGACACCAGCCGACGGGCCAGGCGGTTGGCGCGCGCGTTCAGCTGCGCGTAGGTAAGTGAATCGTCCTCGAAGATCACCGCCACGGCGTCCGGCGTGCGCGCGGCCTGCGCCTCGATCAGCGTGTGGATGCAGGCGTCCGCCGGGAACGCCGCGGCGGTGCGGTTCCACTCGTCCACCACCAGGCGCCGCTCCTCCGCGCCCGTCATCTCGACGGTGGAGAGCGGCGCGTCCGGCTGGGCCGCCACGCGCTCAAGCAGCCGCGCCAGGTGATCCGCCATCCGCAGCGCCGTGTCGCGGCGGAACAGGTCAGTGCTGTACTCCAGCGCCCCGCCGATCCCCGCCGGCCCCGCCGAAAAGCTGAGCGTGAGATCGAACTTGCTGGTTCCCGTCTGCACCGGGATCACCGCGGCGTCCAGCCCCGGGAAGACGACGTCACCCGCGTCCGCGTCGCCCTGCGTGAGCATCACCTGAAAGAGCGGCGCGTGGCTCAGCGACCGCTCCGGCCGCAGTTCCTCCACCAGCCGCTCGAAGGGAATCTCTTCGTGGGCGTACGCGCCGAGCGTGGCCGCCCGCACGCGCCGCAGCAGTTCGCGAAACGTGGGATCGCCGGAGAGGTCCGTGCGCACCGGCACCGCGTTGACGAAAAAGCCGATCAGCGACTCCGTCTCGCGTCCCGTCCGCCCGGCCACCGGCGTGCCCACGACCACGTCCTCCACGCCGGCGTATCGGGCGAGAAGGAGTTGAAAGGCGGCGAGCATCACCATGTGCAGCGTGGCGCCCTCGCCAGCCGCTAGCGCCACCAGCCGCTCCGCCGCCGCGGAATCGACGGCCAGCGGGACGGAGGCTCCGCCCGCGGTGCGGACCGCGGGGCGCGGATGGTCCGCTGGCAGTTCCAGCAGCGCTGGGGCGCCGCCCAGCGCCTCGCGCCAGTACGCCAGCCCCTCTTCCAGCGCCTCGCCGCGCATGCGGTCGCGCTGCCGCACCGCGTGATCCGCGTACTGCGCCGTGGGCTCCGCCAGCGGCGGCGGCTGCCCGTCCGCAAAGGCGCCGTACAGGGCGGTCAGCTCGCGCAGCAGCAGGCCCAGGCTCCATCCGTCCGTCACCGCGTGGTGCATGCACAGCAGCAGCACGTGCTCATCCCCGCGCAGCCGCAGCAGCGCCGCGCGGAACAGCGGCCCGGCGCCCAGGTCGAACGGCTGGCGCGCGCCCTCCGAGATCCACGCATCCGCCCGCGCCGCCCGCTCATCTGCTTCCAGTGCGGAAACGTCGTCCACCGCGAGCGTGAAACCGGCGAACGGGGCGATCACCTGCACCGGCGCGCCGTCCTGCTCGCGCAGGGTGGTGCGCAGCGACTCGTGGCGGCGCACCACCTCGCCCAGCGCGCGCTCCAGCGCCGGCGCGTTCAGCGCGCCGCGCAGGCGAAGGGCGAGCGGCACATTGTAGGCGGCGCCCGCACCCTGCATGCGGTCCAGCACCCACAGCCGCTCCTGCGCAAAGGAGGCGGGCGCGGTGCGCGTGCGGTTCATCCGCGCGGCCATCGCCTTGCGGAGCAGCTCCTGCTTTTCCTGGAGCGTACGTGCCGGTGCGGAGGAGGAGGACGGCGTCATTCGAAGTCCGGATCGTCGAGCGTTTCGGCCAGAAGGCGGTCCACCTCTTCCTCCGACAGGCCGCCGATGGAGGCCATCAGCGCGTGCGGGCTGGCGGCCGCATCCCCGCCCCACGCCGCCGGCGCGGGCGCCGCCGCAGCAGCGGAAGCCACCGCCGCGCGCGCGGAAACCACGCGGGCCAGGGCGTCCACCGTGGGATTCTCAAACAGGGTGACGACGGTGATTTCCCCGTCCAGCACCTCGCGGATGCGCGCCACCACGCGCATGGCCAGCAGCGAGTGCCCGCCGATGCGGAAGAAGTTGTCGCGCACCCCCACCCGCTCGCGGCCCAGCACCTCCGCACAGATCCCCGCCAGCACCTCTTCCACCGGCGACGCGGGCGCGACGAAGGGCTCATCGGCCGGGGCGTGCTCCGGCGCGGGGAGGGCGCCGCGGTCCACCTTGCCGCTGGGGGTGAGCGGCAGCCGGTCCAGCGACACGATGGACGACGGGACCATGTACGCCGGCAGTGCGCGCCGCAGGCCGTCGCGCACCTCGTCAGGCCGCGCGGTTCCCGCCACGTACGCGGCCAGCCGCGGCTCGCCGCGCTCGTCCGGGCGCACCACGACCACGCAGTCCGCCACCGCGGGCTGGCGGCGCAGGGCGGCCTCCACCTCGCCCAGCTCGATGCGGTAGCCGCGCACCTTTACCTGCCCGTCCACCCGGCCCAGGAACTCCAGCGTCCCTTCCGCCATCCACCGCACCCGGTCGCCGGTGCGGTACATCCGCCCGCCCGGCCCTGTGGAGAACGGATCGGGGACGAAGCGGTCCGCCGTCATCCCCGGGCGTCCAAGGTAGCCGCGCGCCAGCCCGTGACCGGCCAGATACAGCTCGCCCACCACGCCCGCCGGCACCGGCCGCATCGCCCCATCCAGCACGTACGCCCGCGTGTTGGCGATCGGCCGGCCGATGGTGGCGGGGCCGCCCGGGGCGCGCTGGATCCACGTGCTGTAGGTGGTGGATTCCGACGGGCCGTACAGGTCGATGACCCGCTGGATGCCGGCCGCGTACAGCGCATCCGCCAGCTCCGCGCGCAGCGGTTCGCCGGCCAGGTTCACCGTGGTGACCCCCGCGGGAATGCCGCCGCTTTCCAGCAGCGCCGAAATGGCGGAGGGAACGGTGTTGATCAGCCGCACCCTTTCCGCCGCGGCGGAGCGCGGAAGTGCCAGCGCGTTGTCGGTGATGATGACCGTCCCCCCGCGGCTGAGCGGCAGGAACAGTTCGTAGACGGAGAGGTCGAAGCAGATGGAGGTGGCCGCCAGCATCCCCGACAGCTCCTCGCCGGTGTGGATGGTGGCCGCCCAGGACAGGAGCGCCACGGCGGCGCGGTGTTCGATGGCGACGCCCTTGGGCGTGCCCGTGCTTCCGGAGGTGTA
The DNA here is from genome assembly GCF_014202995.1 of Longimicrobium terrae. Classification (NCBI taxonomy): domain Bacteria; kingdom Pseudomonadati; phylum Gemmatimonadota; class Longimicrobiia; order Longimicrobiales; family Longimicrobiaceae; genus Longimicrobium; species Longimicrobium terrae. The sequence goes on along the minus strand of NZ_JACHIA010000002.1, from coordinate 353,883 downwards.
GATCAGGTACGCCAGCCCGCCGGGTCCCGCGGGGTGCGGCAGATCGTCGTCGCGCCGGGCCGCGATCGGGGCCGCGTCGCCGTCCAGGCTCACCACCCCGATGCCTTTCGACACGGGGAGCAGGGCGCGCAGTTCCTCCTGGGTGACAAGAATCGCCACACCCGCATCATCCAGCGTAAAGCGAAGCCGCTCCACCGGATACGCGGGGTCCAGCGGGACGTACGCGGCGCCGGCCTTGAGCACGCCGAGGAGAGCGGCCACCATCTCCGTCCCCCGGCGCAGGCACACGCCCACCCGCGACTCCGCCCCGGCGCCCAGCGCGCGCAGGTGGTGCGCGATGCGGTTGGCGCGCGCGTTCAGCTGCGCGTAGGTGAGCGAATCGTCCTCGCACACCACCGCCACGGCGTCCGGCGTGCGCGCCGCCTGCCGCTCGAACAGCTGGTGGATGCACGCGTCCGCGGGGTACGGCGCCGCGGTGCGGTTCCACTCCTCCACCACGCGCCGCCGCTCCTCGTCATCGATCAGCGACAGCTGGGAAAGCCGGAGCCCGGGATCGGAGACCGCCTGCCGCAGCACGTTCGCCAGGTGATCCATCATGCGCAGGATGGTGCCGCGGTCGAACAGGTCCGTGCTGTACTCCACCGCCCCGTGCACCCCGTCCCCCTCCACCGACACGGCGAGGGTGAGATCGAACTTGCTGGTGCCGTTGTCGGTTTCCAGCCGCTGCACCCGCAGGCCGTCCAGCGCCGCGCCGCCGCCGTCGCCCTCCTGCACCACCATCACCTGAAAGAGCGGGGCGTAGCTCAGGCTGCGCTCCGGCTGCAGCGCCTCCACCAGCCGGTCGAATGGAAGCTCCTGGTGCTCGTACGCGCCCAGCGTCACCTCGCGCACGCGCCGCAGCGCCTCGCGGAACTCCGGATCGCCGGACAGGTCCGTCCGCAGCACCAGCGTGTTGACGAACAGGCCGATCAGCCCCTCCACTTCGGCGCGGGTGCGGCCGGCGGCGGCGGTGCCCACCACGACGTCGGTGCTCCCCGTGTAGCGCGCCAGCAGCACCTGGAACGCCGCCACCAGCAGCATGTACGGCGTGGCGCCCTCGGCCCGCGCCAGCGCGCGCAGCCCATCCGCCAGGTCCGCGGGAAGGGCGAACGGCTCACGCGCGCCCCGGTAGCTCTGCACCGCCGGGCGCGGGCGGTCCGTGGGCAGCGCCAGCAGCGGCGGGGCGCCGGCCAGCCGCTCCGTCCACCACGCCAGCACGGCATCCATCCCCTCGCCGCGCAGATGCGCCCGCTCCCACGCCGCGAAGTCCGCGTACTGCACGGGGAGCGCGGCGGGCGCTGTTCCCGCGTAGAGGGCCGCCAGTTCGCGGAAGAGCACGTCCAGGCTCCACCCGTCGCTGACGATGTGGTGCAGGTTCAGCAGCAGCACGTGGTCGGCCGCCGACACGCGCAGCAGGGTGGCGCGGAACGGCGGCCCGGCCTCCAGGTCGAACGGCGCCTCCGCGTCCTCCGCCGCGCGCCGGGCGATCCACGCGTCCGCGTCTCCATCAGCCTCTTCCACCGCGAGGCGGAAGCCGGTGAACGGAGCGGCGCGCTGCACCGGCGATCCGTCCACCTCGGCGAAGGTGGTGCGCAGGACTTCGTGGCGGCGGACGGTCTCGCCCAGCGCGTGCTCCAGCGCGTCTACGCGCAGCGGGCCGTGCAGGCGCACCGCGAGAGGAACGTTGTACAGCGCCAGCCCGGGGCGCATGCGGTCCAGAAACCAGAGCCGCTCCTGCGCGGCGGAAAGCGGCATGGGCCCCGTCCGCGGCAGGGCGGCGATGGGCTCCCGCCGCGGACGCTCCGCGCGGCGTGCCTCCTCCACCCGCTGCGCCAGCGCGGCGAGGGTGGGCGCCTCGAACAGCACCCGCACCGGCACCTCCGCCCCGAACACTTCGCGGATGCGGGATACGACGCGCGTGGCCAGAAGCGAGTGGCCGCCCAGGTCAAAGAAGTTGTCGCGCACGCCCACGCGGTCCACGCGCAGCACGCCGGCCCAGATAGACGCCAGCACCTCTTCGGCCGGGGTGCGGGGCGCAATCCAGCCGTCCGCCGGCGCGGCCGCGGGCGCGGGGAGCGCGGCGCGATCCACCTTGCCGTTGGGCGTCAGGGGGATGACGTCGATGGATACAAAGGCGGAGGGCACCATGTACTCCGGCAGCGTGCGGCGGAGTCCGGTGCGCAGCGCCTCCGCGTCCGCCGCGCCGACGACGTACGCCACCAGACGCCGCTCTCCGGGCACGTCCTCGCGCACGGCCACGGTGCAGTCCGCCACGCCGGGCAGGCCGCGCAGCGCCGCCTCCACCTCGCCCGGCTCGATGCGGAAGCCGCGGATCTTTACCTGCCCGTCCACGCGGGCCAGGAACTCTAGCACCAGCCCGCGCCCGTCCACCGCTTCGCCATCGCCGGATTCCGCCGACGAGACAGAGCTGATCGACACGGCGGATTCCATCGATCCAACAGCATCGGTCGATTCGATCAATGCGCTGGACCCGGTGGATGCCCTAAATCCGGTTGATGCACTAAATCCGGTTGATGCGCTGGATCTGGTTGATGCGCTGGATTCGTCCGATGCGCCGGAATCCGCCGATCCAACGAACGCCGTTGATCCAACGGAATCGGTGGATGGAGGAGCTTCGATGGATGGGATGGATGCGCTGGACTCGATTGACGCGACGGATGACATCGATCGATCGGACCCGGCTTCCACCCACCGGACGCGGTCGCCGGTGCGGTACAGGCGCGCGCCGGGATGCGAGGAGAACGGATCGGGGACGAACTTCTCCGCCGTGAGCGCGGGGCGGCCCAGGTAGCCGCGGGCCACGCCGTCACCGCCCAGGTACAGCTCCCCGGGCACGCCCGGAGGCGCCAGCGCGCCGCCATCCAGCACGTACGCCGTGGAGTGCGCGATCGCCCGGCCGATGGGTACCGTGCGCGCATCCTCACCCACGGCATCCACGTGGTGCCAGGTGCTGAAGGTGGTGCACTCCGTGGGGCCATACCCGTTCAGGAGCCGCGCGGGACCGCCGGCGCGCAGCACGCGCCGCACCGACGCGGCGTCCAGCGCCTCCCCGCCCACCAGCAGCGTGCGCATCGGGCGGAATGCGCCGGGAAGCTCGCGCGCCACCTGGTTGAAGAGCGCGGCCGTCAGGAACATCGTGGTGATCCCCCGCTCCGCCACTGCGGCCGCCAGCCGCGCGGGGGCGAGCACCTCGTCATTCCCCAGAACGACGAGCGCCGCGCCGTTCAGCAGCGCGCCCCAGACCTCAAACGTCGCCGCGTCGAACGACACGTTGCTGGCGTGTCCCATCCGGTCATCCGGCGCCAGACTGACGTAGTCGGTGCCGCGCACCAGCCGCACCACGCCGCGGTGCTCCACCGCCACGCCCCGCGGCGTTCCCGTGCTGCCGGAAGTGTAGATGACGTACGCCAGATCCCCCGCCCCCGCCCCGCTTTCCACCGGCGCCGCGCTTTCCGCGCCGATGCGGTCCCGGTCCCCATCCACGCACACGACGGGAATCTCTCCGTCGACGGGGACGGAGGCGCGCAGCCCGTCGCGCGTCACCAGCGCGCCCACCCCCGCGTCCGCCAGCATGAAGGCGAGGCGCTCCGCGGGATAGCCGGGGTCCAGCGGCACGTACGCGCCGCCCGCCTTGAGCACGGCCAGCATGGCGACCACCATCTCCGCGCCGCGCTCCAGGCAGATGCCCACGCGCGTTTCCGTCCCCACACCCAGCCCGGCCAGATGCCGCGCCAGCCGGTTGGCGCGCGCGTCCAGCTCGCCGTACGCCAGCGACTCCGCGCCAGAGCGCACAGCCAGCGCGTCCGGCGCGGCGGCCGCGCGGGCCGCGAACAGCGCCGGGATTCCGGCGTCGCGGGGATACTCCGCCGGAACCGGGTTCACATCCGCGACTACCGCGCGCCGCTCCGCCGCGTCCATCAGCTCGATGCGTGAGACGGCAAGCGAGGCATCGGCCGCCACCTGCTCCAGCACGCGCCGCAGCTGCCGCAGCATGCGCGCGGCCGTGGCGGGGCGGAACAGGTCCAGCGCGTATTCCATCTCGCAGCGCAGCGCTCCATCCCGAGGTGCGATCTGCAGCACCAGGTCCGAGCGCGTCGTCCCCAGGTCCACCTCCACCTCGCGCACGCGCAGCCCGGCGAGCGCGGGGGCGCGGTCGTTGTCCTGGAGCGCGAACAGCACCTGCACCAGCGGCGCATGCCCCAGCGAGCGCTCCGGCCGCAGTTCCTCCACCAGCCGCTCAAAGGGCACGTCCTGGTGCTCGAATGCGCCCAGCGCCGCGGTGCGCACGCGGCGCAGCACCTCGCCGAAGCCCGGGTCGCCGGACAGGTCGGTACGCAGCGCCAGCGTGTTGGCGAAGAAGCCGATCATCTCCTCCGTCTCGCGGCGCGTGCGCCCCGCCACCGGGCTCCCCACCACGACGTCGGGCCCCGCGCCGCGGCGGCTGAGCAGTAGCTGAAACGCGCCCAGCAGCACCATGTACAGCGACACGCCCTCGCGCCGCGCCAGCGCCTGGAGCGCGTCCGCGAGTTCCGGCGGCAGGTCCATCCACGCGCGGCCGCCGCGGTAGCTCTGCGCGGCGGGACGGGGATGGTCCGTGGCGATCTCCATCCGCTCCGGCACCCCGGCCAGCCGCTCGCGCCAGTACGCCAGCTGACGCTCCACCGCCGGGCCGCGCAGTTGCTGGCGCTGCCACACCGCGTAGTCCGCGTAGCGCGCCGCCGGCTCCGCCAGCGGAGACGGCCGCCCGTCGCAAAAGGCGTCGTACAGCGTGGCCAGTTCGCGAAACAGCACGCCCGTGCTCCACCCGTCGCCCACAGCGTGGTGCATGGTGAGCAGCAGCAGGTGCTCGCCCTCCGCCATCCGCAGGAGCGCGGCGCGGAACGGCGGCCCCGCGGCCAGGTCGAACGGGCGCGCGGCCTCGGCCTCCGCCCAGCGCCTCGCCGCCGCCTCGTCATCCCCCGGCCCGGCGTAGTGGAGGACCAGCGGGAGCCCGGCGAAAAGCATCACCTCCTGCACCGGCGCGCCGCCGGCGAGGGGAAATCGCGTGCGCAGCGGCTCGTGCCGGCGAACGATCTCGCCCAGCGCCCGCTCCAGCGCGTCCACACGCAGCGGCCCGGACAACCGCAGCGCGGTGGCGATGTTGTAAAAGGCGCTGTCCGGCTGAAGGCGGTCCAGAAACCACAGCCGCTCCTGCGCAAACGAGAGGGGAAGCACACCCTCCGCGCGCGGCAGCGGCGGCTCGCCCGGCCCTTCGTCGATGGAGGACGATTCCAGCCGCGCGGCCAGTTCCGCCACCGTGGGCGACTCGAACAGGGCGCGCACCGTCATCCCCGCCCCGAACGCCTCGCGGATGCGCGTCAGGGCGCGCGCGGCCTGCAGCGACTGCCCGCCCAGCGCAAAGAAGTCGTCATGCGCACCCACGCGCGCCACGCCCAGCACCTCGCCCCAGATGGCCGCCAGCGCCGCCTCCGCCGGGGTGCGCGGCGCTGCCCATGGCGCGCGCTCCGCCTCCGCCGGGGGCGCGGGAAGCTGCCGCCGGTCCACCTTGCCGTTGGGCGAAAGCGGAAGCCGGTCCAGCACCACGAAAGCGGAGGGCACCATGTAGTCGGGAAGCGTCTCCGCCAGCCGCGCGCGCAGGTCGCGCGGCTCCGGCGCATCCGCGCCGTCCGCCAGCAGCAGGTACGCCACCAGCCGCGCCTCGCCGCCATCCGCGCGCGCCGTGACTACCGCGCGGGTGATGGAGGGATGGCGGCGCAGCGCGGCTTCCACCTCCCCCGGCTCGATGCGGAAGCCGCGGATCTTCACCTGGTGGTCGATGCGCCCCAGCAGCTCGATGGTGCCGTCCGCCCCGTACCGCGCGCGGTCGCCGGTGCGGTAGATGCGCGCGCCCTCCTGGCCGGGCGCGGGAAGAAAGCGCTCCGCCGTGAACCCGGCGCGCCCCGTGTAGCCGCGCGCCAGCCCGATGCCGCCCAGGAACAGCTCGCCCGCCGTCCCAACGGGGACCGGGCGCAGGTGCTCATCCAGCACGTGCGCCTGCTGGTTGGCCATGGGCACGCCGTACGGAATGCTGCGCCAGGCGGGGTCCACCTCCCCCACGGGGTAGATGATGGAGTGGATGGACGCTTCCGTCGCCCCGCCCATGACGATGAAGTCGCGCATCTCCGGCGCCCACCGCCGCACCCGGTCCACCAGCGGCACGGGAACCCAGTCGCCGCCCAGAAAGGCCAGCCGCAGCCCGCGAGGCGCATCCGCCGGATGCGCCTCGGCGTACTCGCACAGCATGCCCAGCAGCGCGGGGGCGGAGTTCCACAGCGTGACGCCGTGGCGGCGGCAGAGCGCGGCCCACGCCGCGGGGTCGCGCAGCTCGTGTGGCTGGGGGATGACCACGGCGCCACCGGCCGCCAGAATCCCCAGCGTCTCGTACACGCTCATGTCGAAGCTGAGCGACGAGAGCAGGAGCACGCGGTCCGCGGGGCCCACGCCGTGCCGGCCGTTCAGGTCCGCCAGGTTGTTCATCACCCCGCGGTGCGCCAGCGCGATTCCCTTGGGCTCGCCGGTGGAGCCGGAGGTAAAGATCACGTACGCCAGGTTTTCCGGCCCGGCGCCGGACACGGGGCGCGTGTCGCCCTCCGAGGCGATGGCGGCGGCGTCGCGGTCCAGAAAGACGGCTTCCCCCCCCGCGGCAAGGGCGGCGCCGGGGCCCAGTTCCGTCACCAGCACGCGCACGCCCGCCGTGGCGCCCATGCGGGCCAGCCGCTCGGCGGGATAGGTGGGGTCCAGCGGAACGTAGGCACCGCCCGCCTTGAGGATTCCCAGGATGGCTTCGATGACGCGCGGGCCGCGCTCCACGCAGATCCCCACGCGGCTCTCCGGCCCCACGCCCGCGCGGCGAAGGTGGTGCGCCAGACGGTTGGCCCGCGCCTCCAGTTCGCCGTAGCTGATGGATTCGTCGCCGTACAGCACGGCCGTGGCGCGCGGATCGGCGTCCGCGTGCGCCTCGAATGCCTCGTGCAGGCAGACGCCGTGCGGAAGCGGCCCATCGGTGGCGTTCCACCGCGCGCGCACCTCCCGCTCCGCCGCCGTCAGCGGCGACCACTCCAGCGCCCCGCGCGCGGAATCGGCGGCCATCTCGCCCAGCAGCTCGCCCATCCGCACCGCAAGCCGGTCGATCGCCGCCGCGTCCGCCATCAACGTGAGGGAAAGCGGATCATCCCCATCCATCCGCAGGCCCAGAGTTCCCGCCGCGGACTCGTGCATCGCGACCAGCGGAAACGCGCCGTCCCCATCCACGGAAACCGCGCGCAGCGCCTCGTCCGCCGCCGACGCCAGGGCGAGCGCGGAGGGGTTGGCGGACAGGTCCACGCGCAGCATCCCATCCCTCCGGGGCGCGCGCAGCTCCACATCCACCCGGTCCTCGCCGAGATGCTGGGCGAGGACGACGGCGAACGCGGCCAGCGCCGGGGCCGCGCCGGTCGTCCCTGGGAAAACCGTCACGGGACGTTCGGCGAGTCCGGCGGACGGGCTCATGGCGGCGACGCCCTTCATGCGGGCTCCGCGGGGACGGCAAAGGGGAGGAAGGGCGCGGCGGTGATGCGGCCGGCGTTCGCGGGGAGCGGAGCGGCGGGAACCGCGTATCCGGGGATGGGGTGCCGCGCGCAGATCGCCGCCACCTCACGCCGCACCTGCGCCACCGTTCCGGGATCCAGGCGGTAGGTGCAGTCGTCCACCGGGCGCACGGCGGAGAGGACGGCGTGCACCAGGTCCGCGCAGCGCGGCATCTGCTCCGGCCCCATCCCCCGCACCGCCAGGCCGTTGGTGCCGAAGCGCACGCCGCTGGTGACCAAGGCGCTGCGCGGGTCGCCGGGAATGCGGTTCTTGTTCACTACGATCCCGCACTCCTCCAAGGCGCGCTCGGCCACCACGCCGGTCAGGCCGCGCGGGGCGAGGTCCACCAGGACGATGTGGTTGTCGGTGCCGCCGGAAACCAGGGTGTAGCCGCGCTCCCGGAGTTCGTGCGCCAGGGCGCCGGCGCCGGCCACGATGCGCCGCGCCACCTCGCGGAACCCCGGCGACGCCACCCGCGCCAGCGCGCTGGCCTTGGCCGCGATGGACGACAGGCTGGGCGTGCCCTGAAAGAACGGGAACGCCGCGCGCTGCACGAGCGACGACAGGGTTCCCCGCCCGTCCGGCGCCGGCGCGTCGTGGTCGCGCCCCATCAGCACCAGCCCTCCGCGCGGGCCGCACAGCTGCTTGTAGGTGCTGGTGGTGGTGAAGTGCGCGTGGTCGATGGGGCTGGGGTGCTCGCCCGCCGCCACCAGCCCGGCGATGTGCGAGATGTCCGCCAGCAGCCAGGCGCCCGCCTCGTCGGCGATGGCGCGAAAGGCGGCGAAGTCGATGCGCCGCGGATACGCGCTCGCCCCCGCGATCAGCAGCCGCGGGCGGTGCTCCATCGCCACCCGGCGCACCTCGTCCATGTCGATGCGGCCGGCGCGGTTCACGCCGTAGCCCACCGCGTGGAAGTAGCGGCCGGACACCGAGGCCCGCGATCCGTGCGAAAGGTGGCCGCCCGCGTCCAGGTCCAGCCCCATCACCGTGTCGCCCGCGCGCAGCAGGCTGAACATCACGATCTGGTTGGCGGACGTACCGGAGTGCGGCTGCACGTTCGCGTACCGCGCCCCGAACACCTGCCGCGCACGGTCGATGGCAATGCGCTCCACCTCGTCCACCACGCCGCAGCCGGCGTGAAAGCGGGCGCCGGGGTAGCCCTCGGTGGTGGTGTTGATGAGCGCCGTGGCCTCGCACGCCAGCACCGCGGGGTCGGCGATGCTGGACGCGGCCACCATGGTCAGCGTTTCCGCCTGGCGGCTGTGCTCGCGGGCCAGCAGGTCGTACAGCACGGGGTCGCCGGTGCGCAGGCTCTCCATCCCGCGCAGCGCCGTGGCTTCCAGCGCGCCGCCGCCCGCCTGCGGCGGCTCCCCGCCCGGCGCGCCCCACGGCCACGCCGCGGGATGCTGTCCGCCTTCCGGCGGGGAGTCGGATAATGCCGAAACGTCTTGCTCGATGGACTCGGCCATTGGGCGTCGGAATCGTTGTGGGACGGCGTTGCTGGACTGCGCTGGCGCTGCGTGACGGCGGCTGGCCGATGCGGGCGCGGTTCCCCGCCCCGCACCCTGATCAACCGGGATCGATCAGGTGCCCGGCGCTCCCCGGGACGGAATGCGATCCGCGGCCAGCTACTCTGCCCGAAGACGGCCCAGGACGGCGAGACGCGGCGGGGAAGAAAAGACGCCCCGGTGCCCATCAACCTTGAAACCGTCCTGAAAAGACAGGAGCGGAGGCGCGCCAGATCGGGTGTGATGACACGCCCGGTCGCTCGTACCGACCGTCTGTTGTTCCCGCCGGACCGGTCGCCTGGCGCGCGATGCCAGACAGAACGGTAGCAGACGAGGTCAGAGGATTCGGGATTGATCCGTACGGTGCGTTCGCAGCTGACCTATCCTCCTAACACGACAATATCCAAACTGATGATTTCCGGCAAGTGCCATTCTGGGTCCAATGGCTGGTTACCCACGCTCCCAACAGGCCGCCGGGCGAAGTTGCCGTTTTCGCTTTGGATCGGAATGTAGCAGAGGACGATTGTCCACCCCCTTCAACGCTCCTTTTCCGCGACGATCTCCGTGGATGGGAGTCATGCGGAACCGAGCGGCACCACGGACATCGGCGTGTATCACGGATGATCCGCAGAGCGCCTTCCATGGCGCAAAGAGACCGGCAGGTAGCGCGTGCACTCCGCCGGTCTCCGCTTCAGGCCACCCGCCGAGCCGGACGCTTCCCGCCCCCGCTTCCACACGCCCGCCGGCCCGGAATCTCATGATCCGCACCGGGCACTGGCGGCCGGAGACGGCGTTCGGATAGGATGGAGGCCATCATCCGCCGCACGCGCACGCCACTGCCGGTCCTAGCCTCGCAGCAAACCATGCGTCCCGCGGTTTCGCTGCCGACGACACCGGGCTACGTGCCGGTCGACCAGAGCGCCGGCCGTGTGCACCAGGCGCGGCCACTTCCAGCAACGAACCGTTCCGTGCCGACTCGAGCCCAGCGGCGTCAGGGCGCCCGAACGCCCGCTCCCGAGCCCCGCGCTCCACACGCCGCCCAAACCGGGCGCGTGCTGCGCGCCGCATGGGCCGCCAGCTTTGGAGCCACGCTGCTCATCTCGCGGCCGCTCTGGCTTACGGCGCGGGACTATCCGCACGTCCCGGTCATTCCCGGCCTGCCGCAGCCTCCCGAGCCGCTGGCGCAACTGCTGTTCTGGGCGGCGGTCCTCGCGCTCGCGGCCAGTGCACTCGCGACGCGGGGGCTTTCCATCCGGCCGGATCGGCCCATTGCCGTGGTATTGGCGATCACCGCGCTGTGGGCGGGGCTCGATCAGACGCGGTGGCAACCGTACATGCTCACGTATGTCATCGCGGGAGTCGGGCTGCTGATGGCGGCACAGCCCGCAGCCCGCCCATCGTGGGCCATGGCGCCGCTCCAGCTGGCGCCGGTACGTGAGTCCGCACGTTCGTCCAGGCAGCCGCCGCCCGGAATGGCGGGTCGGACCCTGCACCCCACAAAAAGCCCCGCGTACCTCCGCCACCCTCGCGTCCCCCCGCGTGAAACACTCACACGTGCCGCAAAAAGAGACCGGCGGAGAGCCACGAGGGCCCTCCGCCGGTCATCACTCCGGACGATCTACCAAGCCGCGAGGGCTTAGTACATTCCGTCCATGCCGCCGCCGCCGCCCGGCATCGACGGCGCCGAGCCCTTGGGCTCCGGCTTCTCCGTGATCACCGCCTCGGTGGTCAGCAGCAGCCCGGCGATGCTGGCCGCGTTCTGCAGCGCGGTGCGCGTCACCTTGGTGGGGTCGATGACGCCGGCCTGCACCAGGTCCTCGTACTCGTCCGTGCGGGCGTTGTAGCCGTACGAAGCGCTGCTGTTGCCGCGCACGTTGGCCACGACGATGCTGCCTTCGACGCCGGCGTTGGTCGCGATCTGGCGGATCGGCTCCTCCAGCGCGCGCTCGATGATGCGAACGCCGATGTTCTCGTCCGCGTCGTCCAGCTGAAGCGACTTCAGGCCGACCTGCGCACGCAGAAGCGCTACGCCGCCGCCGGGGACGATGCCCTCTTCCACCGCCGCGCGCGTGGCGTGCAGGGCGTCCTCGACGCGGGCCTTCTTTTCCTTCATGGCCGTCTCGGTGGCCGCGCCCACGTGAATCACCGCAACACCGCCGGCCAGCTTGGCCAGGCGCTCCTGCAGCTTCTCGCGGTCGTAGTCCGAGGTGGTCTTGTCCATCGCGTTGCGGATCTCGGCGATCCGGCCCTTGATGGTCTCGGTCTCGCCAGCGCCGTCGATGATCGTGGTGTTGTCCTTGTCGATCACGACGCGCTTGGCGCGGCCCAGGTCGCTGACGACCGCGTTCTCCAGCTTGAAGCCGACTTCCTCGGTGATCAGCTGGCCGCCCGTCAGGATCGCGATGTCCTGCAGCATGGCCTTGCGGCGGTCGCCAAAGCCGGGGGCCTTGACCGCGGCCACGCGCAGGGTGCCGCGCAGCTTGTTGACGACGAGCGTCGCGAGGGCCTCGGCCTCCACGTCCTCGGCGATGATCATCAGCGGACGGCCCATCTGCGCGACCTTTTCCAGGATCGGCAGAAGGTCCTTCATGGTGCTGACCTTCTTGTCGTGGATCAGGATCAGCGCATCCTCGAGGACGGCTTCCATGCGGTCCGGGTCGGTCACGAAGTACGGCGACACGTAGCCGCGGTCAAACTGCATGCCCTCGACGGTCTCCAGCGTGGTCTCGAGGCCCTTGGCCTCTTCCACCGTGATCACGCCGTCCTTGCCGACCTTTTCCATCGCGTCGGCAATCAGGTTGCCGATTTCTTCGTCGCTGTTGGCCGAGATGGTTCCGACCTGGGCGATTTCCTTCTTGCCGGCCGTCTCAACCGAGATGCTCTTGAGCTCGGCGATCACGGCTTCCACGGCCTTGTCGATGCCGCGCTTGAGCGACATCGGGTTGGCGCCGGCCGTCACGTTCTTGAGGCCTTCGCGGAAGATGGCCTGGGCAAGCACGGTGGCGGTGGTGGTGCCGTCGCCGGCCAGGTCGCTGGTCTTGGTCGCGACTTCCTTCACCATCTGCGCGCCCATGTTCTCAATCGCGTCCTCGAGCTCGATCTCCTTGGCGACGGACACGCCGTCCTTGGTGATCAGCGGCGAGCCGAACTTGCGGTCGATGACCACGTTGCGGCCCTTGGGGCCGAGCGTGACCTTGACGGCTTCGGCCAGCTTGTCGATACCGCGCTTCAGCGAGGCGCGCGCATCGGTGTTGAACGTAAGCTCTTTGGCAGCCATGCGTTCGTTCCTTTTATCTGCAGGTTAGGAAAAGTCGTTCAGTAGCACGGACAGGCGGTACGGACGGCTTCAGCCGACCACGGCCAGAACGTCGGACTCACGCAGGATCAGGTACTGCTCGCCCTCGACGGTGACTTCGGTGCCGCTGTACTTACCATACAGCACCTTGTCGCCCACCTTGAGCTCCATGTCGACGCGCTTGCCGTCTTCAATGCGGCCGTTGCCCACGGCGACCACTTCGCCCTGCTGGGGCTTTTCCTTGGCGGTGTCCGGGATGTACAGCCCGCCACGCATCTGCTCGCTCTCCTCGAGCGCCTTGATGACGACGCGGTCTGCCAGCGGCTTGACCTTGATGTCGGTCGCGGTAGCCATCAGTAACCCTCCATTGGATGAGTTTGGGTGAAGCTTGTTAGCACTCAAGTCCGTCGAGTGCTAACGACAGGCGTCAACATACGCGTTCGCCGGCCGATGTCAAGCGCCGGCGATGCGCTCAGCCGCACGGCGCGGCGGATACGGGGCGGCGCGAATGCAGCCGTCGTACCTGAATTTTTCTGCCTTGTTGACGGATTGTGTGCCGGAGCGGCAGGCGGTCTGTCGTGGGCGGCAGAGTCCGTGAACGGCCCTCACGCGGAGGTCGCGGGGGTCGCGGAGGTCGCGGGGAACAGCAACGGATGGGCATCACACAGAGTCAGCAGAGTCAACAGAGAGAACCACTTTGAACTCTGTTTACTCTGTTAACTCTGTGTGAGAATTGCTGTTGATGTGGATGGGTGTCAGGTCGGCGGAGCCGCGCGCAGTTCGTGGAGGCGGCGCTCCAGAAAGCGGCGCTCGGGCTCCTGCCGCGCAAGGGACAGGGCGCGCTCGTACGAGGCGATCGCGTCGGATCGTCTGCCGATTCGGCTGCACAGCTCCGCGCGGGCGGCGTGCGCCAGGTGGTAGTCACGCAGTTCTCCGCCCTCCAGCAGCGCATCGATCAGGCGCAGGCCGGCCTCGGCGCCGTCCCGCATCGCCACAGCGGCGGCACGGTTCAGGGCGACCACGGGGGACGGATCGGCGCGCATCAGCACGTCGTACAGGCCCACGATCTGGGGCCAGTCCGTCGCCTCCGCGGTGGCGGCTTCTGCGTGGACGGCGGCGATGGCGGCCTGCAGCGTGTACGGGCCGAAGCGGCGCGACCGCAGCGCGTGCTCCACCAGCGCCGCGCCCTCCGCGATCCGCTCGCGGTCCCACCGCCCGCGATCCTGATCCGCCAGCAGCACCAGCTCGCCCTCCGCCGTCGTCCGCGTCGCGCGCCGCGCCTCGTGCAGCAGCATGAGCGCAAGCAGGCCGGCAACCTCCGGCTCGGGCAGCAGTTCCATCAGCAGGCGGCCCAGGCGGATGGCCTCGCCGCTCAGGTCCGCGCGCGTCAGCGAGCTTCCGGCGGAGGCGGAGTATCCCTCGTTGAAGACCAGGTAGATGACCTGCAGCACGGCATCCAGCCGATCCGGCAGTTCCGCCGGTGACGGGATCTGGTAGGGGATGCGCGCGTCGCGGATCTTGGCCTTCGCGCGGACGATCCGCTGGGCAAGCGTGGGCGCGCCCGTCAGATACGCGCGGGCGATCTCCTCCGTCGTCAGCCCGCACACCTCGCGCAGCGTGAGCGCCACCCGCGCATCCGCCGAAAGCGCGGGGTGGCAGCATGTAAAGATGAGGCGCAGCCGGTCATCCCCGATCCCCTCCCCTTCCCACTCGTCCGGCTCGGCGTGATCGTCCACGTGCGCGGCGAACTGGGCCACCCGCGCGTCCCATCGAGCCCGCCTGCGGATGGCGTCGATGGCGCGAAAGCGGCCGGCGGAAACGAGCCACGACCGCGGATTGGCGGGCACGCCTTCGCGCGGCCACCGCTCCACGGCCGCCGCAAACGCATCGTGCAGCGCCTCTTCCGCGAGGTCGAAGTCGCCCAGCAGGCGGATCAGCGTGGCGAGAACCCGGCGTGAGTCCGTTCGATACACGGCATCCACCGCCCGCCGCGCCTCATCATCTCCCGTCATCAACCGATGTTTCCGCATCGAACTCCACCACGGGGCGGACCTCGATGCATCCCGTGCGCGCGGACGGGATGCGCGCGGCGATCCGGACCGCCTCTTCCATCCCGCTCGCCTCGATCAGGTAGAAGCCGCCCAGCTGCTCCTTGGTCTCGGCATACGGCCCGTCCGTGGCGGAAATTCTGCCGTCCCGTACGCGCACGATCGTCGCCGTCGCGGCGGGATGCAGCGCCTCGCCCGCGAGGTGGTGACCATCCGCCTCGATCCCCCGCCCCACAGCCAGGCACTCGGCCAGCCACGCGTCCGCCTCGGCCTGCGGCATCGCCTCCCAATCGCGCTCCTGCTGGTAGATCAGGCACAGGTACTTCATCGGTATCCTCGTCCGGGTGCCGTCGAAAGTATTTGCGGATCGAGGGGAGGCGGATGCCCGTCCTCCCCCCGATCCCGGCGATCATCTACATCTCGAATTCCATGATCGGCCGCACCTCCACCGAGCCGACGCGCGCGGACGGGAAGCGGGCCGCCACCTGGATGGCCTCGTTCAGGTCGCGCGCCTCGATCAGGTAAAAGCCGCCCAGCTGCTCCTTGGTCTCGGCGAACGGGCCGTCGGTGGTGGTGAGCTTGCCGTTGCGCACGCGCACCGTGGTCGCGGTGGCCACGGGCTCCAGCGCCTCGCCCGCGATCAGCTGGCCGCTCTGGGCAAGCGCGTCGCTGATGGCGAAGTACTCGTCGATCATGGACTTGGACTCGCTCTCCGGCATCTCGTTCCAGGTCTGTTCGTTGTCGTAGATCAGGCAGAGATACTTCATGAGGACTCTCCGGGATGGATGAAAACCGCCGTGAACACCCATGGTCGAACGGGGAGCGGCGATTTCGACATCGAAGGCGGATGAGGGGACCGGGACGCGTAATCTCCATCAAAAAGCGACGGAGTCAACGGAAACGATCTCCGCCGACTCCGTCCATGCATGCTGCGCGGCTCCGGTTCAGCGCGAGGCGGCGGGGCCGATGTACCGCTGCGCGTAGTCCAGAAAGGCGGGCCAGTTGGGGCCGGTCGTGTGACCGCCCGCGTGCTGGCGGAAAGCGATCTCCCCGCCGGCAAGCGTGGTCTCCTGTGGCGGAAACTGGTCCGCATCCAGCCCCCGCCGCCCCAGCAGCCGGTAGACGGGCCCCGCATGCACGCCGGCGATGAACATCCCGCGCGCGTCGATCCACTGCCCCTCCACCGCGGGCGATCCCACGCTGATGAACACGGGACGCGGCGCGCACAGGGAGATCAGCTCGTGCGCGTCCACCGGCAGGTCGGTGGGCGAAAGCGGGCCTGCGTAGCGGATGAAGTTGCCCGCGAACCAGTGGTACTCGCCGGACGACGCCAGATTCTCCACCTGCTCGCCGAACACGCGGCGCAGGATCTTGGCCCCGCCCGCCCCCGACGAGCCGATGAAGCCGATGGCCAGGCGCGGCTCGTACGCCATCGCCACGATCGCCGCCTTGCCGTAGCGCGAGAGCCCCTCGATCCCCACCCGCCGCGCGTCCACGGCGGGATCCGTCTCCAGGTAGTCGATGGCGCGGCTGGCGCCCCACGCCCACGCCCGCAGCGCGCCCCAGTCGTCCGGCCGCCGCGGCTGCCCGCGGTTCGCCAGCCCGATGACGCCGCGGGTGAGCCCCGCCCCGCTGTCTTCCTGGTAGCTCGTGGGGATCAGCACCGCGTATCCCCAGCCGCGCGCCAGAAGCTGCTGCTGCCATGTCGGCGCCGCGGGAGCCGCCCCGTTTGCAGACACGGGCGGCGGCCGCATCCCCGGCGGCGGCGCCCACCCGAAGTTGATCATCAGCGGCACGGGCCCCGTCGCGTCAGCCGGGGTCGTCACAGTAAGGTCGATGGCGACGGAACGCAGCGGGTACGCCCGGTTGTCCACCCGCCCCACCAGCTTCTTGACGATGACGGGCACGCCGCCGTTCATCTCCCGCGTGGTGCTGGCGACTTCCCACCGCACCCCGGGGACGTCGCGGGGCACGCGGCCGTACACCTCGCGGTCAAAGTGCTCCACGATCTCCGCGCGGCGCCGCTCCCATTCCGCCGCGGTCCGCACCGGCTTGCCGTCATTGAAAACGAGCGGATCGGGGAGCGACGCATACGGCGACGCGCGAGACTCGTCGGCGTTGGCGGCGTTCGGCGCGCGCGGGTTTCCGGACGGCCCGGGCCGCAGCGAATCGATCCCCAGCAGCGCCATCATCCGCCGGTGATCCTCCTCCGCGGTCAGGGCGACGGGCGGCGCCGGAGACGCCTGCGCGCTGGCCTGCTCGGCAGCGAAGACGGCAAGCACGGCCATGACCGGCAGGATGCGGGTTGCGGAGATCGGCATCGGCGGTGGGATGAGGAGGAGAAGAGCCACGGCAGCAAACGGCGCAAGTCATCTTATCACTTCCACCCGCTGGACGAAACTCTCTCCACACGGCACCACGGAACGCCGAACTTGCGCCTATCCATTCAAGACGCTTAGTTGATGGAACCATGGCTACAGGAGCCACACGACCAACCGGAGGAGGGGGACGATGAAGAAGCTCAGGATGGACGATCTGCGCGTGGAGACGTTCGCGACCGGGTCTGCCGGGGGCGAGGGTACCGTGCGCGCCCACGAGGCCGTAACGGATTATCCCTGCTATCCGCAGGAGCCGGACTACACCGAGGCCTGCCCGCCGCACACGTCCGTCACCTGCGACGTCAGCTGCAACGGCTCCTGCTATAACAGCTGCTACGCGAGCTGCCAGAACACGTGCCGCACCTGCTGGCAGGGCACCTGTCCGAACGCCACGTGCTACCCCTGCTATCCGGTCGAGCCGGAGCCCTGAGCCAACCGCGCCGGGAGGATAGAAAAAGAGCGTCCGCGGAGAAACCTCTCCGCGGACGCTCGTCTTTGTACCCGCCGCGGCCTGTCAGGCTTCGCGGTACGGAACCTCGATCACCATGCCGTCATACGCCGTGACCACGTCCGGAAACAGCGGCTTGGCCTCGCGCTCCAGCAGCCGGGGATCATCCGCGTAGCGCGGGGAAAAGTGCGTGAGCGCCAGGCGCCGCACGCCGATGGAGGCCGCCAGTTCCGCGGCCTCGCGGGCGGTGCTGTGCCCCGTGGCCACCGCGCGGTCCGCCTCGTCCTGCGCGAACGTCGCTTCGTGGATCAGCAGATCCGCGTCCCTGGCGTGCTCGCGCGTCCCCGCCGTGGGCCGCGTGTCGCCGGTGTAGACCACGCGGCGGCCGGGACGCGCCTCGCCCACCAGTTCTCCGGGATCGAAGACGCGGCCGTCCACCTCCACCGTCTCCCCGTGGTGCAGCTTGCCCCACAGCGGCCCCTCCGGGATACCGAGTTCCCGCGCGAGCGCCGCGTTGAAGCGCCCCATCCGCGGATGCTCCACCACCGCGTAGCCCAGCGAGCGCCCCGCGTGCTGCGTGCGGAACGGCACCACGTCGTAATCGCCGCGTTTGACCGCCTCACCCGGCTCCAGCTCGTGGATGGGCACCTCGAACGGCACGCGCTCCACGCCCAGGTCCACGGCCTGCCGCAGCGTGTCGGCCGTGCCGCGCGGCGTCCACAGGTGCACGGGCTCCTCGCGCGCCTGCAGCCCCAGCGTGCGCAGCAGCCCGATGACGCCCAGAAAGTGGTCCGCGTGCAGGTGCGTAAAGAAGATGTCGCTGAAGGCGAAGCCGGTGCCGTAGCGCATCATCTGGCGCTGCGTCCCCTCGCCGCAGTCGAACATCATCGTGTCGCCCTCGCGCTGCATGATCAGCGACGAGACGTTGCGGCCCACGGTGGGGCGCGCGGCGGCGGTGCCCAGGAACGTGACTCTCATCGCGCCACGGGCTCCGCGAGGCGAGTACGAAAGTGCGGGAGTACGAGAGTACGAGAGTGGTGACCGATGCCGTCAATTTCGTACTTTCGTTCCTTCGCACTTTCGTACTTCAGTTCCATCCCCTTCACGCCGTCACCACCTCCACCTTCAGCCCCGGCTCGATCTCCGACTTGGGAATCAGCGCCGGCCAGTACGCCATGATCTCCTGCACCGCCGGGCGCCCGCCCGCAAAGCCGGTGACGGACGGCGGGCCGGCCAGGACGAGCGGCGCGATCTCCTTGGTGAAGCGCTCCACCGCCGCTCTGTCCTGCCCGCGCACGCCCCAGCGGACGGTCACCTCGGGCAGGTCGCGCGGCAGCGGGCCGGCGAGCGGGCCGTGGGTGGCGTTCCACCCCACGTATTCCGTCAGCACCTCGTCAAACTTCAGCCCCAGACGGTCCAGCCGCTCGCGCAGCACGCGGTCGGCCATCTGCGCCTTTTCCACCGCGTCGGGCCAGGAGTAGACGAGGGTGCCGGACGCCTTGTAGCCGTCGGAGTACGCGATGCTCACCTTGAGCAGGTCCGTGCGCGGGCCGCCCGTGACGCCATGCACGCGAACGCGGTCCGGGCCGGCCTCTTCCAGGCGGATGCTGGTGAAGTCCGCCACCACGTCCGGCGTGATGTAGCTGTGCGGATCGCCCATCTCGTAGACGAGCTGCTCCTTGACCGTGGGCACCGTCACGCGCCCGCCCGTGCCGTCGTGCTTGGTGACGATGAACGAGCCGTCCGGCGACGCTTCGATGATGGGGTAGCCGATGCGCGCCAAGTCCGGCACCGTGCGCCAGTCCAGCAGGTGGTTGCCGCCCGACGCCTGCGCGCCGCACTCGTTGATGTGCCCCGCCACCACGCCCGCAGCGATGCGGTCGTTGTCGTCCAGACTCCACCCGAATTCGTGGATCATGGGCGCGTAGGTCAGCGCCGTGTCCGTGGACCGGCCGGTGATGACCACGTGCGCGTCCTGGCGCAGCGCCTCCACGATGGGGCGCGCGCCGATGTACGCGTTGGCGCTCTGCACCCGGTCCAGCACGGTGCTGAGCGGCTCGCCCGTTTCCATGTTCTTGAGTTCCACCCCGCGCGCCAGCAGATCCGGCAGGCGCTCCAGGATGTCGTCGCCGGTGATGGTGCCCACCCGCGCGCGGCCGCCCAGCCCCGCCTTGCGGGCCTCCTCCAGCACGGCGTCGCGGCAGCCGTTGGGGTTCACCCCGCCGGCGTTGGCCACCACGCGAATCCCCCGCTCCACCACCGCGGGCAGAATCTCGCCCATCAGCGGCACGAAGTCGCGCGCGTACCCGGCCGACGGGTTGCGGCTGCGCTGCTTCTGCATGATCGACATCGTGACCTCGGCCAAGTAGTCGAGCATCAGGTAGTCGATGGGGCCGCCCTCCACCTGCTGCTTGGGCGCGTCCAGCTGGTCTCCCCAGAAGCCCTGGCCGGAGGCGATGCGGATGGTCTGTTTCATCAGCGGATCGAATGATTTCAGTCGAGGGGACGCAGCCGGGCGGCCCCGCGGGGTCAGGCTCCGGTCCAAAAACAATCCGGAGGCCGCGTGCAGCCTCGGGACGGGGATAATTCACCTCGGAGGCCCCGGCGGCAACCCATGCGGCTCACGCACGCCGTCTGGATGGGCGCAGAATCTCATCCACCGGAACCACCAATCCCGACAGCGCATCGGAAACAAACGAGTCTCCCAGACCGAAACTGCGGACTTCCGCGTAGTCACCGCTGGCCGGCGCCGTGTAGACCGTGATTGTGTTTGCGCCTCCATCCGCGTGCCACATCTCGGGAATCCCGAACCGCGCCCGTTGCCGCCGATGCATCTCGAGGTCGCCAGGGATGGAAGGTGCCGTCGCTTCCATGGTGACCAGCGCGTCCGCCCCGCATGGCCATTCATCCCGGTCATAGTCCTCCAGCCGCCCCCGAAGGATCGAGATATTCGGGATCGCCACGTTGGAATCGTCCAGGATGATCCAGACACTCGCGGCGCAAGGGAGAAAGCGGTCCGTGTCCACAGCGCGGAACAGAAAGTCTGTCGCACGCATCCGGATCCAGCTCTCGACAGCCCCGGTCTGCGGACGTACGAGCAAGAACCCTTCAACGAGTTCCGCATGCTCGGCCGGTGTGATCAGGCCGCCGTTCATCATCTGCTCGTAATCCCGCAGCGACCAGTACCGAACGTGACCGCCGATGGCGTATACCACGCCGTCGAGCAGTTCGTAGCCACGAAACGGAATCAGACCGATCTCGGCGAGCTTGTTGAACTCGTCAACGTTCCAGCGTCGTACGCCCGCAGGTGCTTCGTCCATGCCGTCCTCCCGTCGTTGTGACTGAAGTGCGCGAACTGGACAAAGCTAAAGACAGAGTCGAAGAACGTCAACTCTGTCCATTTACGACACCGGACGCACAACCCGCGGCACCGTAAACCCGAGTCTCAGATGAGGAGGCCAACAACGCCAGCCGTGGAGCATCACAAGCGAAAAGCGGTCGCATGCGGAAACCCGCATGCGACCGCTGTTTCTCTCCACTCTATTTCTAGGTGGGCGCGAGTCACGTTCCGCATGACCTGCACCTTCTGTACGTTCACGTGGATTGGTCGCCTTCAACCTGCCACTCTTCAACGCTCAACCGTATAAAATCCTCCAGAGAAAGTCCGGCCATTGTGCGTCCGGCAGCAGTGAACCCATAGAAATTTTGGTTCTGAGCGACGAACTCGGTCGTCGTCAATGCTGTGTACGTCTCCGGGATAACAGAAAGCCGCATGTTTCCTGGAAGACTTCGTTGGATCACCCAATCCACTTGGCCCTCTGGAAGTAAACGGGCGAGCCCCATTCTGCTGGATTCGGCTACGTTGATCGCAGATTTCTGATACGCCCCCCGTGTGATGATCGTGCCCTTGGTTCCATGTCCGCCGATCTGATCCAGCTTTTTGGAAAATTCCTCGACAACTCGGACTGGAACCGCTGAACTGTAATCTTTGCACTCCCAAATCCAGAGCAGGAACGGACTCTCCGCGCCGGGGATTGTAGCCTCTATGGAAACATCGAAAATGATCTCTTCCTTGCGTATCTGGGAATAATAGGACGGGTTAAGGCGCACCAAGCACGATCTCGGGTCTAAGGGCAAACTGCCGGTTGACACCATCTTGTTCAGCGTGTCGAAAACCTCCTGCTCAAGTGCCTTACCGGTGTTGACAGCCCGCCCTTTTGGTCTCGCGACGGGTTTTCGAGGATTTGCCATTCTGATCTCGCTGGTGAACTGACGCGTTTACCTCTCAACTAGCTAAACTTGGTACAACTGACGAAGTGCTGTCTCCAGATCTGAATCGTAAATACGTTGTAATCCGTAGGTTGAAGACGTGTCAATCAGATTCAGTTCTCGCAGGCGCATCTGAACGACGGCCTGTGATACATTGTAGTGCTGAGCGACACCTTGAACCGTGCGGTAGAAGTCCCTTTTTATATGTTTTTGGTGATCTAACCAGATCTTCCCCCGACGGCTAATCCCAAGATCCCGCTGCACCTTCGCGAGAACTGTCTGGACGGTAATCCGAGGCATCAGGATCGACGCGGCGAATCGGTTTGCCTGCCATTCCATGATTGTACGCGGAACGGAGTCAGAGCGAATCACAACAAAATCTCGCGCGGAATCCCGAATCTCGACCTCACCCTGCTCCTGAAAGGCTTGCGGCTGAACCTTGCTGTGGAGGAAGAAATGGCCGATCTCATGTGCGCAGGTAAACACGTAACGGGGATCGGTCCTCTCCAGATCCTTGCTAATCGTCAAGTGCTGGCGCGAGAACGAGTAGGTTCCAAGACAGGGCTCTCCATTAGGCTTGTATCCTAGATGCCCGTCATGTGAGAAGGTACAGAAGCTCCCTTCCTTCAGATCACGTAGTATGTAGCCAAGATTGGTGGGCAGAGGGAGGTCCACATTCAACGCATACCGGGCGAGTGTGGAGAGGAAATGCTCAGCAACCCGTTCAACATCGTCGCGGCTAAGTCTCGGAATACCGAGATTATCTCGGAACACCCTCATCAGCACCGTTCTCTTCAGGCCAGAAGCAATGGATGTCTAAGATTACTGTTGGGTGCGTCTTAAACTCAACCCCCTTCTTACAACAAAAAGATGGGGCGGCTGGAAATCCCAGCCACCCCGAGAAGAGCATCGCGAGATGCATCACCAAACTTACCGGTAGGCCGTTCTCGACCCGGTTAGGACCATCTATCAGGCCGCTACAAGCCTGATGTTGGGATGATCGGCGATGATCTCGATGACGGTTTCGAAGTAGGTATTACCCACGCCGCGCTCGAGTTCATCCAGTTGGCGGCCGATCAGTTCCACGTTGAAGACATGGGGCCGCTCGAGCTTGGCGCGCAGAAACGCCGTCGTCGTCTCCACCCCCAGCGCGGAACGGCTCGCGTCCATGTCCCGCCAGACCACCGTGACCGCCTCCCGCCCAGCGATGGCGCCAAATCCGCCGGAGAGCAGGTCGTTGAGCGCGTCCAGGCTTTCCCCCAGCGCCCAATCCTCATCCGCCATGAAGACGCGGTTGATCTCCGCGTAGAACGACGGAATGCCGGTGATGCTGCCGCCGGCGATCGTCAAGGTCTTCGCGGCCGCCTCGCCTGTCTCCGCCGGCCCGGTCACTCCCGCTACACGTTGGCCGGGAGCACGAACGCACCCAGGTGCGGGCCGGGATTGTTGAGCGCCGTGCGCAAAGCCAGCGACAGCGTGGCTCGCGTCTCGTCCGGAAGGATGACGGCGTCCACGAAGCCGCGGGCGGCGGCGTAGCGCGCGTCCAGCTGCTGGTCGTAGTCGGCGCGCACGGCGTCGATCTTGGCCTGCAGTTCGGCGTCCGGCTTCTTGCCTTCCTTCTTGAGCGCGTCAAGCTGCCCGCTGAACAGCGCCACCGCCGCGCTGTCGCCCTCCATCACCCCCATGCGCCCCGTGGGCCAGGTGAAGATGAAGTCGGGGTCGAATCCCTGCCCCGCCATCGCGTAATAACCGGCCCCGGAGGCGTGGTTGATGGTTAGCACCAGCTTGGGCACCGTCGCCGTCGCCATCGCCTCCACGAAGCGCGCGCCGGCCCGGATGATTCCCGAGTGCTCCGCCTGCGTCCCCACCATGAACCCCGACACGTCCTGCACGAACAGAATGGGCGTGCCGTGACGGCTCAGGGTATCGATGAAGAACGCGACCTTGTCCGCCGAGTCCGCGTAGATGATGCCGCCGAACTTGGGCGCGCCGCCGTGCGGATCCTTGAGCATCCCCCGCGCGTTGGCGATGATGCCCACGGGAATGCCGCCGATGCGCGCATGTCCGCAGATCATTTCCGGCGCATGGTCCGCCTGGAACTCGTCCAGTGCGCCGCCGTCCAGAATGCACGCCAGCACCTCGCGGACGTCGTACGGCTGCTTGTGCTCGTTGGGCAGCAGATCGTACAGCTCCGCTTCCGCGCGCGCTGGCGGCTTGGGTTCGGTGATGGGAAGCGCGCACGCCTCGCGTGGCAGCTGCTTTACCAGATCGCGGATCTTGCTGATGCAGGCGCGGTCGTCCGGTGTCCGATAATGGGCCACGCCGCTGATGGCGTTGTGCGTCCACGCGCCGCCCAGCGTCTCGCCATCCACCGTCTGTCCCGTGGCGCCTTTTACCAGGTTGGGCCCGC